>CATVTM010000078.1 GCA_958346935.1 uncultured Collinsella sp. | reverse complement strand
TGCAGGGCGTTCAGCAGCGTTCCGTCTAAGTCACTCGCAAACATCTTGATCATGGGCACGCCTCTCCTTCGTCTGCACGATATTGTAGACGAAGGAGAGGCGTGCCCAAACAATGCCGTCCCGGCGCGGCGTACCACCGCCTCCACAAATTCACGGTGCCCCAGTGCGTTAAGACAATCGCCACAAGCGACTTTTCAGCCGATAAAACAGCACCGTCGTCAACGTCAACACCGCCAGCATGCCTGCGAATACAATCGCCGGTGTCCATCGATCATATGCAACCCCGTACGTCAATTGGCCGATAGGTGTTGCGCAGGAAAGGACCATGTAAACGACCGAAAGCACTTTTCCGCAGAGCTCAGTCGGCGCTGCCCGTTGAACAAACGCGATGATTTCAACCGACGCAATGGCTGCCCACACCATGACCCATGCCGAACCAACCGCAAACACGGTGAACACCCATACATCTGTGCCGAACAGTAGCGTGACAATAATCGGTACGACTCCTAAACAGATCATCGCAACATATTGACATATGCCCTTGAAGGAAAAACGATGCGGCCAAATACCGACCAAACCACTGCCGACAAGACCACCTAAGCCCATAGCCACCTCAATAATCCCAACAAAGGATGACTGCATTCCGAGATGCTTTGCAACAATAACGGGAGCACCAATCGTTAACCCAACTAACGCAAGGTTCAAAATAGCCGCAATCAAAAACACAACGAGCAATGATGAGTTTTGAGACAGGTACCGAATCAACTCCCGAAAATCGTTTCGGCGTGTCGTACGAGTCGCGCCGTCTCCCATCGTTTCAGATGAGGCATTTTGCTTGAGTGCGCCCCCGAACAGCAGGGCTGAAATCGTAAACGTCAACGCCGCGGTTTCGCATAGAGTATCGATGCCAAAGCACCCATAGACTGCCGTCCCGACCACAGGACCCAAGATATTGCTCACCATGGTCACCTGCGAAACCAATGCAGTGGCCCGCTCAACCTTCTTTTCACCCGCCATGCGCACCGTCTCAATTTGGAGTATTGGCTTTAGCAGCGATTGAGAACCATATTGAACACAAAGTATCGCTACTACGACGACCGCAAGAGGCAATGAGCGCTTCATGGGGACAGACAGCAGTGATGCAGTCATCAGAGCAATGCCGAGGGACACGAGGACCTCGCGGTGTCTTCCCCGATCCGCTAAGATCCCACCAGCCGGAGTTGCGAGTACGCCGGGTATGAACGCCGTCGCCACGACGGCGCCATATAACGTTGACGATCCACTGCAATCGAACAAGTAAAGTGGATACGCAAAGCACAGCGCCGACAGCATCGAATACGTGCACAGCTGCGCAACCAGAAGTTCCGCGAGCCTGATTGACCGCACTGTTTTTGATTTCAACGAGACGCCGACGTCTCTCAGCCCAGCCATAAGCCCACCCCCTATACATACCACTAGTATGTATTTAATGACTTGAAAAGGGCAGCCGTGGCTACCCTCACAAATCAATTACATACCGTTGGTATCTATATTACCACCCGGCGCGGTCCCATACGTCCCAAATCTGCGCCGTTGTCTGAAGCACTTCATTACCCAAATCGAGCCCCACCGCGGCAGCCACCTGCGCCAAACATTGTGCGCGAGCGAGCATTCGCTCCTTGGGCTCGAGCGGACGGAACAATGGCAACAGCCAAAGATTCGCCAACAACGATACGGCCTCCGCCGCTTCGCGCGGGCATTCGCACGCAATGGAGCCGTCGGCGATGCCCTCCTCGATCACTGGCAAGAGACAGCCATCGGCCGACTCGTCAAATGAGCCCTGGTACTGCATCGCCAGTAGGCGCGAGCTTTTTACCGGATCTGCTGCAGGACGCATACGTGCCCATAGCTCAATTTGTGGAACAACGGACTCGGGAGCGTACAGTCGCTTGAGCTTTTGGGCTCCGGTCATATTACCGACGCCAAGCATCGAGCGGCGGTGCTCAACAATCGGAGTCATCGCCCGATCAAACGCGGCGTTGAAAATCTCTTCTTTGCTCTTGAAGTGATGATAGACAGCGCCCTTGGTCATGCCGTCGAGACGGTCAACGATATCTTGAATACTCGTCCCCTCATAACCCTGTGCGCAGAATAGCTCCAGTGCCGCGTCGAGAATCTTCGCGACCGTCTCCTCGGGATATTTATTGCGACCCATAATCCGCCCATCCGCAACGCAAGTCTTGTGCCTCATTGCAGCATTTTAACGTTGCGGATGGCAGACGGTCGATTCTACACCGCGGCCGGGCCGTGTTCGCCGGTGCGAATGCGGATGACTTCTTCGACCGGCTCGACCCAAATCTTGCCGTCGCCGACGGCACCGGTGCGAGCTGCGTTGCAGATGATCTCAACGATACCGTCGACATGCTCGTCGGCGCAGATGAGGGTGAACTGCACCTTAGGAATCGTGTTGACGAGTAGCTCGTTACCGCGCACGTATTCTTTCCAGCCATGTTGAGCGCCGCAGCCCTGTACCTGGTTGATAGTCATGCCACGAACATCGGCAGCAAACAACGCATCTTTAAGAACCTCAAGCTTCTCGGCACGAACGATCGCCGTAATCTTCTTCATAGTAAATTCCTCTCTTTAGTAAAGAAATGAATTGCCATTCAATGAGGCGGGTTTCCCAGGTGCCGCAGATTGGGTTGAAAGAGGAGCGCCGCGTACTTTTGTACGCAAGCGACGGTTTGAAACCCAAGGTGCGGTGCCTGGGGAAGCCGCGCGACGATTGAACGGCAAGGTGCGGAGCCTGGGGAAGCTGCTAATCGAGTCCGGAGAAAGAAGGATAGGCGCTCTCGCCGTGCTGACTCGCATCCAGGCCCAGCGCCTCGTCGGCCTCGTCCACACGCAGGCTGCCGTGGAACAGTGCCTTGACCACCGCGGCGATCACCAAATCGAGCACCAGCACAATAACGACCGTCACCACAATGCCCAGAACCTGCGAGACAAGCAGCGACACGCCGCCCGTGTAGAACAGGCCGCCCTTACCGGTCCACGAGAGCTCCGGCACGCAGAACAGGCCCGTGAGCACACCGCCCAAGATGCCGCCGATACCGTGGCAACCGAACGCGTCGAGCGCATCGTCGTAGCCAAACTTGGTCTTAAGATGGCTGATGGCCAGGTAACAGACGGGCGAGACGATCAGGCCCATGACCAGCGCTGCCCACGGCTCGACAAAGCCCGCACCCGGCGTGACCACCACAAGGCCCGCAACCAGACCGGTGCTGGCACCCACCAGCGTGGGGCGACCGGTGTGCACGCGCTCGACGGCAAGCCACGAGACCATGCCCGCCGCGCTGGCCGTCACGGTGTTGAGGATGGCGAGCGCCGCCACGGCGTCGGCCTTAAACTCGCTGCCGCCGTTAAAGCCAAACCAGCCAAACCAAAGCAGGCCGGCGCCCAGCGCCACAAACGGCACGTTATGCGGACGGTAGCTCATCATGCCAAAGCCGCGACGACGGCCGAGCATTAAGCAGAGAATCAGGCCCGTGAGACCGGACGAAATGTGTACCACGTCGCCGCCGGCAAAGTCGAGCGCGCCGATGATGTCGCCGATAAAGGAACCATCGCCGCCCCAAACCATGTGGGCGAGCGGCGCATAGACCACGAGCAGCCAAATGCCCAGGAAGGCCGTCATGGCACCAAACTTAACGCGGCCTGCCAGACTGCCCGTAACGATAGCGGCGGTGATCATGGCAAACGCCATCTGGAAGGCGATGTTGATGATCTGAGGGTAGACGGCACCATCCGCAGCATTGCCCTCGGCCGCCTGCAGCACCTGGTTGAGCACCGGCAGGCACAGCAGCTGGTCAAAGCCGCCAATAAACGGGTTAGAACCGTCGCCACCGTAGGCCAGCGACCAGCCGGCAACAATCCACAGCACACCAACCAGGCCAATGGCGCCAAAGCACATAAGCATGGTGTTGATGACATTTTTGCGCCTGGACAGGCCGCCATAGAAAAACGCCAGACCCGGTGTCATTAAAAACACGAGCATGGTGCAGATGAGCATAAACGTTGTCGATCCCGTATCGTACATTCGCTCCCCCTTGGTCGCATGAACGTTGTCGGCGCCCATAATGCGGCCGAGGGCCAACTGATGTAGACCAGATACGGCGTTGTTAAACGCTGCGTTGTCGAATGGAAACGGTGCCGCAATCTTGGAAACGGCACGGCAACGGGCGCGAAACGAACGGGAAACGTGCGAACGAGAAGGGCGCGCTTGGCTCCGCTCTGGCTAGCGCCGGAACAGCTCGCGGGCTCGGTCGCGGAGGTCGGTAGCTCGGATGACGCCTTCGTAGCGATTGATGCGCAGACGCGGGAAGGCGTTAAAGAAGCGCAGGTCACGACGGCTGAGCGACACACTCGGCACCGGACGGCTCATGCGCTTGCCGGCAAGGCGACGACTGAGCGACGGACGCGGCATGCTCGGCGCGACATCGGCAACGCGGCGGGCAGCGAGCGCCAGGCCGCGAGCACCATCCGAGATAAACGTCGGCATCGAAGCCTTCTCGCGCAGGGCATCGAGCGTCGCGTCGCCCAGCTCCGCCAGCCACGCGTTAACGGCACGGCCGCGGATATGCGTCTGCGCCACCGAGTCGATCGCCGAATCGGGAATACGTTCGAGCATAGAGTCGGAGGCGTCGGCAAGCGACTCATTGATGCGGTCGGCAAGGTCGGCACGCACACGCTCAAGCTGATCGGACAGGCGGCGCCAGCTGGCCAACGAGCACACCGCATCGACCATCATCGCGACCGCGACGATAAAGGCGGACAGCCGCACAATCAGCACCGGCAGATGGCCAAGCAGCCCCAGCAATGCCGGCTCCACTAAACGGCAAATACACAACGCACCCAAGCCAAACGCGCAGGCCCAGTACAGGCAGATGCGTCCGTGCAGGTTAAACGGCAGATGCGAGTAATCCCAAAACCGGGCACCCGTCGTTTTTTCCAACAGCACGCCCACACTATATTCGATCACGCTGCATACGAGCGCGGCAGCGACAAACTGGCTCGAGGCGTCTGGGATTCCACGCAGCAGCAACCAGCACGCGATGCCGCCCGCACCGTAGATGGGACAACACGGCCCTAGCAAAAAGCCGCTGTTGGCAAAGCGTCCGTGGTTGAGCATGGCGCAGACTGTCGACTCCCATACCCAGCCGCAAAAACCGTAGAAGGCAAACGAGAGTACCAGCGCCGAGAGCGGACAGGCGGCAAGCGTCGCGCCGTCAAATGCCATGTCGATCGCGGTTCCCACCGTCTACCCTCTCCTCTTTTCGTTCGATTCGCTGCTCACGTCATCGTCCGCCCTGTCTTTGCGCGGCAGACGGCCGGCAATCGTCTCGCGCAGCGCGCACCATTTATCCGCCAGGCACACAATCCATGCCTCGCGACACGTCGGCGGCACCGGTACCAGCGGAAACATATGGCGCGCGATGATATTCCGCTCGCGCGACGTCAGCTCAAAATCCTCTTCGGCACGCGCCAGGGCAAAAAACGGATGCCGAAAGCCATGCAGTCGATGGCTTGGGTCGGGATCGTGCCAGTCATAGAGAAAGTAATCGTGCAGCAGGGCCCCGCGCAGCAGCGACAAGCGGTCGACGGAGATACCGACGCGGCCCAGGCGCTCGGCAAAGGACAGACTTGCCCGCGCCACCGAGGTCACATGCGTATACACCGTCACATCGCCATGCTGGATAAACTCGCGCGTCAGGTCCAGACGGCCCGCCTGTGCCAGTTGACGGGCAGCATGGTCTACTTCGCACGCGATTTTCTCGGCACGAACGGTATCGGACATGCGGCCTCCTTCCGGCGGCGCTCGGCGGCAAGCCACAGCCTGCACGCAATGAATAAAATCATCATGGAACTTATCAGTATGGCATCGGACAAAACGTTTTGCCCCACCAGTTGGCGAATTACCGCGCCGCCGTCACATATCAAACGCCAAAATGTGCGAGACTGTCTTGTGCAATTGTGCCGGCCGAGGGAGTGCCGGCGCACGATTCGCATGGAGTAACCCACAACGATGCTGCTTACGCAAACGACAACGCCCGAGGACGTCAAGGCTCTCGATCGCGCCGAGCTTCCGCTGCTCTGCGGCGAGATCCGCCACGCCATCCTCGAAAGCTCCGCCGCCGTCGGCGGGCACGTTGCCCCCAACCTGGGCGTCGTTGAGCTTACGGTTGCGCTTCATCGCGTGTTTAACTCCCCCACCGACAAAATTGTCTTTGACGTGTCGCACCAGACCTATGCCCACAAGGCGCTGACTGGGCGCGCGTACACTTATATCGACCCGGCACGCTACGGCGAGGCCTCTGGCTTTGCCAATCCCGACGAGTCCGAACACGACCTGTTCGCCATGGGCCACACCTCCACATCGGTGAGCCTGGGCTGCGGCCTTGCCCACGCGCGCGACCTGGCGGGCGACAGCTACAACGTCATTACCATCATTGGCGACGGTTCGCTTTCGGGCGGTCTGGCGTTTGAGGGCTTTAACAATGCCGCCGAGCTCGACAGCAACTTGATCATCGTCGTCAACGATAACGACCAGTCCATCGCCGAAAACCACGGTGGCCTGTATCGCAATCTGGCCGAGCTGCGCGCCAGCAACGGCACCTGCGAGCGCAACGTTTTCCGCGCGATGGGGCTCGACTACCGCTATCTGGACACCGGCAACGATGTGTTGGCCCTAGTCGACGCGCTGCAGGAGCTGCGCGATATCGATCATCCCATCGTGCTGCACGTCTCCACCGCCAAGGGTAAGGGCTTTGAGCCGGCCCAGAGCGACCCCGAGCGCTGGCATCATGTGGGTCCGTTTGACATGGCGACTGGGCGCAAGCTCTGCCCGGGCCATCCGAGCGAGCCTGCGCCGCGCACCTATGCCGATATTACGGGCGAGGCCCTGAGCGCCGCCATCGAGCGCGATCCGCAGGTTGTGGGCATCACGGCCGCCACGCCCTACATCATGGGCTTTACACCCGAGCTTCGCGCCGCGGCAGGCAAGCAGTTTGTCGACGTGGGCATTGCCGAGGAACACGCCGTGACCTTTGCCACCGCGCTTGCGCGCTCGGGCGCCAAGCCAGTCTTTGGTGTGTACGGCACGTTTTTGCAGCGCGCCTACGACGAACTGTGGCACGACCTGTGCCTCAACGACGCCCCCGCAACCATCCTGGTATTTGGCGCGTCGATCTTTGGCACCACATCCGAGACGCATCTCTCGTTCTTTGATATTTCCATGCTGGGCGGTCTTCCCAACATGCACTACTTGGCGCCGGCCTGCATGGAGGAATATCTGTCCATGCTGAGCTGGTCGCTCGATCACCGCGAGCATCCCGTGGCGATCCGTGTGCCGGGCATTGGCTTGGTAAGCCGCCCCGACTTGGCGCCTGCCGAGGACGCCGATTACGGCGCCGTTCGTTACAACGTGGTGCGCCAGGGCCGCGACGTGGCCGTGCTCGCGCTCGGCGATTTCTTTGAGCTGGGCGAGCGTGTGGCAAACCGCTTGGCAGCCGAATACGGTATCGAGGCCACGCTCGTCAACCCTCGCTTTGCAACCGAGCTTGACCGCGAGTTCCTCGACAGCCTTGCCGCCGAGCATCGCGTTGTCGTCACCCTCGAAGACGGCATCTTGGACGGCGGTTGGGGCGAACGCGTCGCGTGCTACTTGGCCTGCACGCCCGTGCGCACGCGCACTTTTGGCATCGCCAAGGGCTTCCCCGACCGCTACGACCCCAACGAGTTGCTCGCTCAGAACGGCATGACGGTCGAGAACATGGCCGCCGAGGCCGTAAGGCTACTCAACGAGTAAAAAACCTCCGCAAGGGAAGCACCCATGCGGAGGTTTTTATTTTCGCGGCGCGAAAAACGAATAGCCGTTCATACGCGATCTCCATACTTATATATGCGTCGCGTTGCCGCCATTATAGCGACCGCCGCGAGCGACCACGCCGTCCGCGAAACGCCGTCTCAGCAGCAATAACCGACGTTTTCCCAGATAAAACCTACCAAAATAAACCTGTCCCTTTTTGGTAGGTAGAATAACCTATAAGACAAGTATGTTTCTGAGTTATTTCGTGTTGACCCATTTGAGCGGGATGGGGTATAACTCTACTCAACCGCTAGGGATTTTATTGAGAAAGGTGTTCTCCTATGAGCAAGAACCTCTCCCAGCAGGTCGTTCTCGACCGCCGCGGCTTCGTTGCCGCCACCTTCGCAACCGTCGCCGGCCTTGGTCTTGCCGGCTGCTCTGACACCAGCGCCGAGGCTGACAAGGGTTCCGCCGCTGGCTCCTCCAAGAGCTCCGAAGATACCGAGGCTTCCACCACGCTCGACGCCAAGGCATTCGACAAGCTCGTCGACAACGGCCCCAAGGCCGATGACGATGTCATCGCCGCCAGCACCTGGGCCACGGCCGTCAAGGACGCCGGCGTCTTTAAGATCGGTGGCGTTCAGACCTCCACGCTCTTCTCCCTCCTCAACGAGAAAGACGGTCAGACCCG
>CATVTM010000077.1 GCA_958346935.1 uncultured Collinsella sp. | reverse complement strand
GGGCTCCTGTCTTTTTTGTGCCCTCGGATTGGGTCATAGTGTCTGTCGTTGCCAAGACATCGGCACTCCCGTTGCTGGCAAGGGGCGGCACTTGGGGACGTTCCTTTTCTGCCGGCACCTGGGGACACTCCTGATGTGGTCGTTGGGGACGTTCTTAAATGACTACTCAGGATGAGTGTCCAAAAATCCGCGCTCGTTCGATTGGCGCATGTCTACGCAGCGTAGGTTGTCGAGCCTGGCCTTCAAATGGATACTGACTGTCGAACCGGTTCACTCCATTTCTTCAATTTGATTGGACAGCCCATGAACCAGACACGGCAAACCAATGCCTCCCATACTTTTTTGGCAGCGCATGCCATCAAGCAGCTGCGCGAAGAGCGCGGCCTCACCCAGCGCGCCCTGGCGGAAAGCCTTGGCGTGACCGATAAAGCCGTCAGCAAGTGGGAATCCGGCCGCGGCCTTCCCGACATTTCCCTCGTTGAGCCTTTGGCCCAGAGACTCGGCATAAGCGTGGCCGAGCTTTTGGCTGGTGACATTCGGGCCAACGCCAACCGTGCAGGCAATATGCTCAAAGGCGTCTTTTACGTTTGCCCTATCTGCGGAAACGTTGTGCACGCGCTCGGAGAAGGCAGCTTTAGCTGCTGTGGCTCCACGATGTTTCCCCAGGAGGCCGAAGAGCCGGACGCGGACCACGCCTTTTCCATCGAGCGCATCGAGGACGATTGGTACGTCACGCTCGATCATCCCATGACCAAGGATCACTACATTAGCTTTGTGGCATATGCGACTATGGACGGCATCTGCTTTAAGAAGCTCTATCCAGAGCAATCGGTGCAGCCGCGCTTCCATATTACCGGGCGCGGCAGGATATATCTTTACTGCAACCAACACGGACTCTTTACGTCGCTGACGCCTCGCAAATAACGGCTGTCTATCCGCCCTCCTCATGCGTTCCCGGGGGACCCAAAATGAGCGTGGATAATCTCCCGGTTTTGGCCTGTGTGCGGGCTCAAAATGGGAGATTATCCACGCTCGTTAGGCTAGTGTCCGAAAATCCACGCTCGTCGCTACTTGAGTCCGGGCAGGCGGGTGTAGGGGAACGAGCGCTCTAGGAACTCGGAGCAGCGGGCGTAATCTTTGGCAAAGTAGCTGCTATAGAGCGAATCGAGTACGTATTGCACGGCGATATGGCTGGCGAACTGCGTGATGCGGTGCGTTATGCTCTCGTGGTCGCTTACCGTGAGATAGGCGGCAAAGCCGGGGTGAATGCGGGCACAGTGCGGCGTGCCGATGACGATGACCGGGACATGTCGACTGCTAAGGATCGGCAAGATCTCCTTGAGGTTGGGGGCAAGGCCGCTGTAGGAGATGACGATTGCCACATGGTCGGGACCCGAGGCGAGCGCCGTGCGCACCTGCGCCTCGACGCTGTCGTGGCACGTCGCGCTTTTGCCGGCGGAAAGCAAGCGATCGCGGAACATTCCCGCTGGATACAGGTTATGCGAGCCCGTGTAGATGTCCACGGTGCCGGCGCGCATGATGAGCTTGGCGGCGTGGTCGAGCTGTGCAGGGTCGAGCAGCTCCTGCGTTTCGGCCAAGGTGGTCTGGTAGAGCCCCTCCATGCGCTCCATCACCTGCGCAGGGGTGGAGGTGGCATCGAAGGGAAAGTTGATGTCCACGTCGCGCCGGTTGCCCGCCTCGGTCGCCTGGCGGATGAGCTCGACCTTGAGGTCTTTGAATCCCTCGAGGCCGAGCTTTTTGCAAAAGCGGTGCACGCTCGCGACCGAAACGTTGGCGCACGCGGCAAATTCCTTAATGGAAAGCCCGCGCACATCCTCACCCATGGCGAGGGCCGTTCGCCCAAGTTGTTGCTCGGTGGGGGTGAGGCTTTTGCCCTGCGTGATCTTCCGCCTGATATCCATATGGCTCCTATGCGTTTGCGTCGCGATAAACCAATCATAGCGATAAATAAAACGTTCGGCTTGGCTGGGAGTTTTTGGTCCGCCGGTCTATGAACGACGGACCGCTCGACGCTGCGCGGGCCCAACATAGGGGCGCTGTCCTTGTTGGGCCGTTTGCGCCCGGGGCGTTACCCGAGCACGCGTACGGGCCCCAAGAGGCCGCTGGGATCGGAGGGCTCGGTCATGCCGAACATGTCGGGGACGGCGTGGTCGAGGGTGTTGATGATATCGATCGTAAGCGCGTGCTCACCGGCCAAAAGCGCGCCGGCCTCAAAGCGGTAAGGCGGACAGATGCGTGTGCCGAGGGATTTGCCGTCGAGGGTGACGGTTGCGGTCTCAAAGACCTCCCCAAGGTCGATGACGGTGCGGCTGGCCGCTTCGCCCAGGACAAAGGAAGCCCGGTAGCGGAATGTGCCGGCCTTGCCGGGGAACTCGGCCGAGGAAAGGTCGTGCAGGTCCGCAAGCTCAACAGACTCGCCAAAGGCATCGGTGCCAGGGGTAGAGAAGGCAACCGTCCAGGGCCCGTCGATGCATGCGGCTTCGGTTCCAGCGGTTGTCGCGCCGGCGGAACCTGTAGCCCCAAGGACCACGATGCAGCTCTCGTAGGGAGCCAGCTCGAGCGTGCCGTCAAAGGCGGCGGGCTCGGTGCCGTTGAGCAGATCGAGGCGCGCGCCTGCAACGGGTGTGCCGTCGGCAAGCGCAATCTGAGTGGAGATACCCTGCTTGGGATGCTCGTTGACGAGCATCAGATAGGTCTCGCCCGCCCGCTCGTAGCGCAGTGCGCGCAGCCAGGGCTGGGGCTCGGCGCAAACCACGGTCTGCATGCCGGTGTTGGCAAGTGTGTCTGCGAGCTCGGTGGTCGCCAGGAGCTTGATGCCGGCGACCGCGGCTGCATCCAGGGAGGCAAAGCCCTCGCGGCCTGCAGTGTCACCGTTGTAGCGCTTGTTCGGCAACTCATCCAGCGCGTACACGGCAACACCTGCGGCTGCGGCACGCGCGGCAAAGTCGAGCACGGCTCCGCCGACAAACTCGGCTCCGGGCATCACCAGGCAGCGGTATGCCTGGCCGTTCACGCTAAAGCCGCTACCGTCTGCGGCAATTTCAACGGCATAGCGCCCTGCGTCCTCAAATGCCTCTGCCGGCACGATGTCAAAGTCGACCTGCGCGCGCAAAAGCTCGGAGGCGGCATGCTGCATAAAGTTCGCCTCGCCTGCCCACTCGGCGTCCGCATGGTAGAGAAGCGCCACCGGGGTCGTTGCGCGCCCGCCGCTCAGCAGGCTCGCCGTACGGTTCATGTAGCTCATGAGCTGCCCAAAGTGTGCAAACTGGGGGTTTTGGCCATGCGCATAGAAATGCGGCGGGCAGTCCCAGTCGGGGAAGGCGGCCATGCTAAAGGCATGCGGCACAAACCAATTGACGCCGCGCACCAAAAAATGATCGGCGATCCACTTCATCTCGCGTAGGCCTTCGTGCCATCCAAATGCGCCAAAGACCTCGGCCATGCAGCGCCCCTGCTTTTTGGGGTCGAGGTGTGCTGCCGAGGAGCCCAGCTTGGGCAGCACGTAGTTATAGAACTCGAGGTTCCACACGCCGCGTCCGTAGCTGTGAAGGCCGCGGTCCATGCCGGGTACCAGCTGGTTGATCACGATGTCGACGCCCGCCATGTCCTGACCGCCCACGGCGCGGAAGTAGTGCCCGGCGCCCACGCCCAGGCGCGCGTGGCAGTCCTTGTCCTCGATAACGTGGCCGATGTACTGCACGCCGCGCGCGCGGCACCAGTCTCCGAGCTGGTCGCAGAAGCACTCCTTATAGAGGGTGCTCGCGATGTCCATATAGACGTGGCGTACGTGCGCGCCGGCCGGCTCGCGGTCCCACAGGTGCGGGAGCTCGGCCAGGTAGCGCTCGCCCAGTGCCGCGCGTAGGCGACGCTCAAGCTCGGCCGACCAGGGTAGGGGCGCGGTGGCCTTGCCGATGAGCGTGTCCGAGATGCCATCGGGGCCCGTGGTGCCCTTCTCGTTGGCAAATCCGGGCTCATCGGAGAAAAAGCCCAGGATCGTCTTGCCAAACTCATCGCCCAGATGCTCAAAATGCGGCTCGTAGACAGCATCGATGAGCTGCGCCACCGAGGCGCGGTCGACCATATTGATGTAGTCCTCGTTGTAGGAGGTCTTGCCGCTCGTGAACATCACGCATGCCTGCGTGAGGCACGCAGGTGCATCGAAGACCAGGCGGCTGGGGTTGCCGTCTGCATCGTCGATTACTCGGTAAGCGACGTCGACGGGGCTGCCGTCCTGCATAAATGTCACGCCGTGGAAGCGCTCCGTTTTGTCGAGCATGTTGGCGAGCGCGATGCTCGCGGCGGACGTGGGGCCCACGATGTCGAACGTGCGGTGCGTGAGCACGATCTTGCTGAGCTCGGGCACGGCCTCCTTGACGGCGCCGTTGGCAAAGCCCGTGGGGAAGTGTGCGTCGTCCAAGATCCAGAGCTTAAGGCCCAGCTGCCTGCACTCGTCAATGACAAAGTGCAAGTCGCGCCACCAGCCCTCGCCGCAAAAATCGGGGTGTGGGCGGCTTTCGAGACAGACCTCGTGGATGTCGGCGCCGGCGATCTTTTCCAGATACTCGGCAATGGTCTTATGGCTCTCGCCCTTCATCCACAAAAACGGAAGCACGTGGTTGTCGTATGTGCCCTCGAGCACCTGCTGATAGTACGCGGTCATGGATCCTCCTTGGCTCGATCGATCTGCTGCATAGCACAGATTATGGACGCGTCGGCGCGTTCTGCTAATATCTGAATCACGACGAACTATGACCAAATCAACGATTGGCAAGCCATGGAGATCGACGAGCTCGAGCGTAGGCTCAGCGAACTGAGCGCCAGTGAGATCGCTTATAAAGACGGCATGGCATTTGATTGGTCGATTATGACCGAGCATGTCGAAATCGACGGATGCCCAGTGCGCAAGATTGGGCAGCCAGGGTTTGCCTATGCCCAGCCCGGCATGCCGCGTGGCCTGACGATAAGGAAAAACTCGCGCTTTAATGCAGTTCCCGAGCACGTGCATGATTACGTGGAGCTGAGCTATGTGTATCGCGGACGCTGCCCGCAGACGGTGGCGGGGGAGAGGCTCGAGCTGGGCCGCAACGAGGTGCTTTTGCTCGACGCCCTCTGCCCGCATGCCGTGGCGGCGCTTGGTGAGGACGACATCATGCTAAGCATGACCGTTTCACGCTCTTTTTTGCGCCGGAGTCTCGAGTCGAGCCTCTCGCGCGAGAGCGCGGTCTCGCGGTTTTTGTTCAACGCGCTCAACAGCGAGACGGACCATCGGGGCCATGTCCGTTTTCATTGCGGCGAGAGCCGTCGGATTCGGTGCTACATGCAGGAGATGCTCTGCGAGCTGTACGACCCGAGCCCCAACGGTCCCGAGATCGTCTTGCGTCTGTTTCAGCTGTTTTTGGCCGAGCTCATGGATTGCTACGAGCGCGAGCTGGTGCGCGGCGCGGCGGACGGCGCGGCGGGGCCCACTGCCCTGGTGACGGGAATGCTTGGCTATATCGATCGCGAATTCGCTGCATGCTCCCTCGAGGGGATGGCGGCGGAGTTTGGCTTGAGCCCTAATTATGCGACGGCGCTCCTCAAGCGGCATGTGGGCAAGACCTTTAGGCAGCTTGTGCAGGAGCGACGCCTGGTACGTGCGGCCGAGCTTCTGCGCGGCGGCGCCACGGCCGGGGCGGCTGCGCATGCGGTGGGCTATGAAAACATGAGCTTCTTCTACCGTAAGTTTCACGACAAGTATGGCTGCACCCCCGCGGCATACCGCCGGTAAGCGCGGGGCGGATCGTCTTCGCTCCTTCGGTGTCAAAAAGTTTCAGCTGCAGCGCTGTTGCAGCGCGCGTCTGCGAAAAGAAGTGTCCAAATCGGCGCCTTCGCCCTGGCCTGGAGCGACTCGGCGGCATACTCGTTTCATCAGCAACACGCATGAGCGAGGAGGCACTTATGGGATTCCCCGAGGGTTTCTATTGGGGTGGCGCTACCGCCGCCAATCAGTTTGAGGGCGCTTGGAACGTTGACGGCCGCGGTCCGTCGGTCGACGACCACTTCTTGGGTGGCAGCTACAAGGAGCCGCGCCAGATTACGATCGACATCGACCCCGACCGCTTCTACCCCAACCATGACGGCATAGATTTCTACCATCACTACGAGGAGGACATCGCGCTGTTCGCCGAGATGGGCTTTACCATGTTCCGCATGTCCATCTCTTGGAGCCGCATCTTCCCCAGCGGTGACGACGCCGAGCCCAACGAGGCCGGCCTCGCCTTCTACGACCGCGTCTTCGACTGCCTGCGCGCTCACAATATCGAGCCACTCGTGACCCTGTCGCACTACGAGATGCCCTATCACCTGGTCGAGAAATACAACGGCTGGGCGAGCCGCGAGCTCATCGGCTTCTTTGAGAAGTACTGCCAGACCGTCTTCGACCGCTATCAGGACAAGGTCAAGTTCTGGCTCACCTTCAACGAGATCAACTGCGGCACTCAGGACATGGGCAACCTCTTTGAGACCAGCATGATTCAGGGCTTTGAGGGCCCGGCTTCGGCGGTCCATACTACGCCGCAGGCTCGTATGCAGGCGCTGCATCACCAGTTTGTCGCCAGCGGCCGCGTCGTGCGCTATGCCCACGAGCACTACCCGCAGTTTAAGATGGGCAACATGGACTGCTTCATCCTCTCCTATGCCGCCACGTGCGATCCGTCCGACGTGTTCGCCACGCAGCAGGAGATGAATACCATGAACTGGTACTGCTCCGACGTGCAGGTGCGCGGCAAGTATCCGTTCTATGCCAAGCGCTTCTGGGCCGAGAACGATGTCGAGCTTGTGATGGAGGACGGTGACCTGCAGGATATCGCCGACGGCAAGGTCGATTTCTACACCTTTAGCTACTACATGTCCGGCACCGTGGGCACCCACAAGGATCACGAGATGACCGAGGGCAACATGACCTTTGGCGGCAAGAATCCCTATCTGGAGTCCACCGACTGGGGCTGGCAGATCGATCCGCTGGGCCTGCGCATCGCCCTCAACGAGATTTACGCCCGTTACGAGATTCCGCTGATGGTGGTCGAGAACGGCATGGGCGCCTACGACGAGGTCGAGGACGATGGCTCCATTCACGATCCGTACCGCATCGCCTATCTGCGCAGCCACATCAAGGCCATGGGCGAGGCCGTCGCCGATGGTGTTGACCTGATCGCCTACACCTGGTGGGGCCCCATCGACCTGGTGTCCGCCGGTACCGGCGAGATGCGCAAGCGCTACGGCTTCATCCATGTCGATAAGTACGACGACGGCACCGGCACCTACGAGCGCCGCCGCAAGGACAGCTTCTTCGCATACCAGAAGATCATCAAGTCCAACGGTGCCGAGGGCCTGGATTAATCGACAATATGAGTGCCACCGGGGAAAAGCGTTGGGATGGGCTCGCGATTCGACTCCCCACCTTAGTTTTTGGTCCAATTGGCACTATAATCACCATAGGCATGCGCACTACGTTGCGCTTAATCAAGAGGAGAAAACGTATGGGTCTGTTTGACATGTTCAAGAAGAAGGCTGAGCCCGCGGCTGCCGCTGCTCCGGCCTCCATCTCTGCTTCTGCCGGCGCCGACGTGCTGTGCTCGCCCGTCAAGGGCAAGGTCATCAAGATGGCCGACGTGCCCGATCCCGTCTTTGGTGGCGAGGTTCTGGGCAAGGGCTGCGCCGTGTGGCCCGAGGACGACCTGGTCTACGCTCCCTGCGACGGCAAGGTGACCGTCACCATGGGTCACGCCGTGGGTCTGCAGTCCGATAGCGGCATCGAGGTTCTGGTGCACGTTGGCGTCGATACTGTCAACATGAACGGCGATGGCTTCGAGGGCTTCGTCAAGGCCGACGACGTTGTGAAGGCCGGCCAGCCCATACTCAAGATCGACCGTGCCAAGATCGCCGCTGCTGGTTATAAGGACTGCGTCGTGGTGGCCGTGTCCAACACCGCCGAGTTTGCCGACGTCGAGCTCACCGTTGAGGCAGAGTCCGCCGTCGCCGCCGGTGACGCCATCGTTAAGGTCGTCCGCAAGTAAACTGCGGCATCCAAAGGATGTGCAAGGGTGGTCGGGTTTTCCGGCCACCTTTTTTATTGCATCGCGGGGAAGCGTTTTATTGCACGTTGGGCGGGCTTGCAAACCGTTCGGACGCTAAAACGAACCGACCGCGCCTTCGCGTTGCCGAGGGTGTTCATAAGTGGATAGTATGGGCTTACTTATTACAACGTGTGCCGCGTCCGGGAAGCGCGGTGCCGCTCATTGGGAGGAACAACATGAAAAAGAAGCTGCTGCTTGCGCCCCTCATGGCCGTCTTGGTTGCATGCGTGGTCGTACTTTCCGGCTGTGGAGGTCCTTCGGTTGAGGAGCTCATCACCGAGGATCTTACGACACAGTTTGACGAGGTCAAGAACGGTGGCGACGACTTCCTCTCTGGTCTGGAGGAGGCTTCGGGCGACGAGTTCGAGCAGCTGGGTATCGATCCCAAGGAGTACGCCAAGACCTATCTCGAGGGCTTTGACTACAAGATCGGCGACGTGACGGTCGACGAGGACAAGGGTGTCGCGACCGCCGAGGTCTCTATCACCTGCAAGTCTATGAACAAGATCGTCGAGGACTTCTCCACCCAGTATCAGGAGAAGGTCGCTGCGCTTGATACGGTTCCTTCCGATGACGAGCTGTACAAGATGGCCGGTCAGGTCATGGTCGATGTGACCAAGGCCACCGAGCCCAGGAAGACCACGGTCATCTTCAAGTACACCTGCAACGACGACGGCGAGTGGTCTGCCGACGACTCCGTCAACTCCGAGATGATGGATGCAATGTTGAGCTAGTTCGTTGCGGCGTTTTACCAAACGCCGCAACTGCTCGACGCTGCAAGCCCGCCAGAGCGGCAATCTGCCTTTCAACTTCGGCGGCAT
>CATVTM010000076.1 GCA_958346935.1 uncultured Collinsella sp. | reverse complement strand
TTGTCGATGCGGCGGCCCAGGCGGTCGAGCTTCACAAGGAGCCACTCAATGGGATTCGGCCCCGAGCCTTCTTCGTCGGCAACCAAATCCATGACGGCGATCTTGGTGCCGTCTTGCTTGAGCGTCACGCTACCCACCTTGTCGCCCACATGTACCGTGCCCGAAAGGTCATCATAGGTAACCTTCTCGGTCACCTCTCCGGCAAGCGCAAAGACGGTCGCCTGAGCTGCGGGATCGGCGAGCGTGGCATCGATCGTCTTGTCCGTCCAGTCGGTCTGGCTGATGCGCGCGATGAGCGGATTGCCGTTGGCGGTCTTTTCCTGCGTGTTGGCGATCGCAACCGTCACCTTGTGGCCGTAGTACCAGTTGGCAAGGGCGGCCGTGTCGGCAAAGCGCTGATCGGTGGTGCTGGAGTTCAAGACGACGGTGTAGGTCTCGTCGCCATCGCGGTTGTAGGCTCCCGTAAAGCAATAGCCGGCATCGTCGGTGGTGCCGGTCTTACCGCCGATATTGCCGTCCTGCCCCAGCAGCTCATTGTGCGTATCCATGGAATGCGAATGGTCGGAACCGTCGGCGCCCGTAACCTCAATCCAGGAATCATCGCTCGCCACGATTTCGCGGAACGTGTCGTTCTTCATTGCCTCCTGCATCATCAGGGCTACATCGTGCGCGGTGGAGTGCATGTTACCGGCCCACTCATCAAAGTCCAGACCGTGCGGATTCTCAAAAAGCGTTCCCGTGCAGCCGAGCTTTTTAGCGCGCTCGTTCATGGCCTTTACAAAGGTGGCCACGGCGTCCTTGGTCTTGGGGTCGATCTTTTTGCCCACGTGCTCGGCAAGCGCGATGGCGGCATCGTTGCCCGAGGGGATCATCAGACCGCGCAGAGCTTGCTCCACGGTGAGCTCGTCGCCTTCGAGCAGGCCGGCGGTCGAGTTGCCTACGGTGGCGGCAGCATTGCTCACCGTGACCTTCTCGTCCATTTTGCAGTTCTCGACGGTCAGGATCGCAGTCATGACCTTGGTAATTGAGGCGATCTTGACCTGCTCGTCGGCGCCGCGCCCGTAGTAGACGGTGCCGTCTTTGCCCATGACGAGCGCATTGGTCGCATCGATATCGGGCAGATTCTCGGCCGTGATGCCGCGGGCGTCGGCGGTCTTGCCGCAAACGATATCAGTCGTAAGCACCTGGGCGTTGGCGATAGACGGCACGCCGGCAGCAAGGGCGAGAGCGCAGGCAATGCCGGCGATCAGTTGCGCGGAGCGCTTTACAAGAGAACTAAGGGTCTTCACAGATTTCGCTTTCGACGGGATGGTCTCTTTAGAGTTCAAAGTATATCGTTTACCGGCGTGGACAATCAGTGCGCGGGCGTGCGCGGCCCATGTCTGCGCCCGAACGGACGCATAGGTGCTTAAGGTCGACTTAATCACCCACGCTTGTTGTGTGTGGCGCGCGCTGCCTCGGGCATAATGGAGCGCGAGAGGAGCACGCATGAATGAGCGCATTTTGGTAGTTGATGACGAGAAGGCCATCGCCGACCTGGTCGGTATCTACCTTACAAAAGAGGGCTTTGATGTTCAGATTGCCTATAGCGGAGCAGATGCTGCCAAGGCGATTTTGGAGCAGGAGTTCGATCTGGCGCTGCTGGACGTCATGCTGCCCGATATCGACGGCTTTGAGTTGCTGCGCACCATCCGCGCTGGCCATACCTATCCCGTTATTATGCTGACGGCGCGCGATGCCCAGCAGGATAAGATCGAGGGCCTCTCACTGGGTGCAGACGATTACGTGGTCAAGCCGTTCCGTCCGCTGGAGCTCATAGCGCGCGTTCATGCTCAACTCCGTCGTTACACCAGCTACGGCAGCCGCGCACAGGCGGTCGAATCGCCGACCATCCAGCTCGATGGCCTCGAGATCAACCGCGATGCCCGTTCCGTAACGGTGGACGGTGCACCGGTGCGCCTCACGCCCATCGAGTATTCCATCTTGCTGTATCTGGTCGAGCATCGCGGCAGCGTGGTGGCCGTGGGGGACCTGTTCCGCGCGGTGTGGAACGAGGACTTTATGCCCGGCTCCAACAATACGGTGATGGTGCACATCCGCCATCTGCGCGAAAAGATCGGCGATGATGCCCAAAAGCCGCGCTTTATCAAAAACGTCTGGGGCGTCGGCTACATAATCGAATAACGCCTTTGGTGGTGGGGAAGTGGATATGACAAAAGACGATAGACGGGTATTCGAGGTGCCCGATCGACTCTTTGAATACATAAGGGCGGTCGTCGACAACCGCGCGCTCGCGACGGTGCTGCTCTTTTTGCTGAGTCTGCTACTCATTGGTATTGACAATATCGTTGGCATCCTGGCAGTTCTGCTCATTGGCTTTTTGCTGATCGATCGATTCGAAATCGTTCGCCGCTGCGTGGTAATCGGCGGTGCCGCGTGGACAATTACGCTGGCGATCGGGGCCATGGCGCTCGGCGGCATCGAAGGGCCGGTGTTGTTCGATGCCGGCTTTGTATTCAACATGCTTGGCTTTGTGCTGGCGCTCGCCGTCTGTGTCCTGTTCTTTTGCGGGCGCGCCCTGTATTACCAGGGTTATGAGCAAGGCGAGCAGCATGCCGATTGTGTGCTGGCCGCTCGTATTCAAGATCGCCTGATCGATCACCCCGACACCTGGGACAACATCGACGGCGACTTCTTGGAGGTCGAGGGCGCCCTTAACCGCGTGCGTGACCGTGAGCGCAAGGTGCAGCAAGCTCTGCGTGACGAGTCGCATCGCAAGGACGATCTGGTCACGTACTTGGCGCATGACCTACGCACTCCGCTTGCCAGCGTGGTGGGCTATCTTTCGCTGCTGCAAGAGGCTCCTGAGCTGCCGGTTGAGCAACGTGCGCGCTTTACGGGCGTGGCTCTCGACAAGGCGCACCGGCTCGATGCGCTCATCGAGGAGTTCTTCGACATCACGCGCTTTGACTTCCACGATATCGTGCTCACGCGCGGCTATGTTGATCTGGGGTTGCTGCTGGCTCAGGTGGCTGACGAGTTCTATCCCATCCTCAACGAGCAGCATAAGGAAGCCCAAGTTGATATTCGCGAGGACCTGACGGTGCTCGTGGACGGCGACAAGATGGCGCGCGTATTCAACAACATCATGAAAAACGCCGTCGCCTATAGCTATGAAGGCTCGATGATCACGATCGAGGCCAGGCGTTTGGGCGACGGTGGCGTACGCGTACGATTTGTGAACCAGGGCGATCCGATCCCTGAGCCAAAGCTCAAGGTGATCTTTGAGAAGTTTTATCGCCTGGATGCAGCGCGTGCGACCAATCGCGGCGGCGCTGGACTGGGGCTTGCCATCGCCAAGGAGATCGTATGCGCGCATGGCGGTACCATCGCGTGCGAATCGACGCCCGAGCATACCGTCTTTACCATCGAGCTGCCTGCCGCGTAGCGTAGGCGCCCTTACAAACACCTGACAATGCGCTCACGTGCATATGAGCCGCGATTCCTACTATCGATACTGCTGAATTGATATCGATGTGGAGGTATGCGGTATGACGGCTGCTGCGGCTATGGAGCCCACGGAGCTCGAGGAGCTAATGGAGGCGCAAGCCGAGGCTGCGCACGAGCGCGAAGTCGGGGACGCGACTCGTCCCACGGCGCAGGATCTTGCCGCCTCGTCGACGCGCATCGACGTCGAGGGCCTCGATCTGTTCTATGGCGACCACCACGCGCTCAAGGACGTATCCATCAAGATTCGCGACAAGCAGATCACCTCGTTCATCGGGCCTTCGGGCTGCGGCAAGTCGACGCTGCTGCGTTGCTTTAACCGCATGAACGACGACATCAAGGACTGCCGCATCGAGGGTAAGATCGCGCTCGACGGCCAGGATATCCTGGGCGACTACGACATCTGCCGCCTGCGCCAGCGCGTGGGCATGGTGTTCCAGCGCCCCAACCCGTTTCCCATGAGCATCTACGACAACGTCGCGTATGGTCCACGCGGCATGGGCGTGCGCGACCGCGCCGTTCTGGATGAGTTGGTCGAGGACTCTCTTCGTCGCGCTGCGCTATGGGATGAGGTCAAGGACAAACTCAAGGAGTCGGGGCTGGGCCTTTCGGGCGGGCAGCAGCAGCGTCTGTGCATCGCCCGCGCGCTTGCCGTGCAGCCCGATATTCTGCTGATGGACGAGCCCACGAGCGCTCTCGATCCCGTGTCGACGCTGGTGGTTGAGCAGCTGGCCTGCGAGCTCAAAGAGACCTGTACGCTCGTGGTCGTTACGCACAATATGCAGCAGGCGGCGCGCATCTCCGACTCGGTCGCGTTTTTCTTGCTGGGTGAGTTGGTGGAGCACGCACCCACCGCTCAGCTCTTCAAAAATCCCACCGACCCGCGCACGGCGGATTATTTAACGGGACGTTTTGGCTGATACCATCTAGTAAAGGTACCTTTAGGGTTAAGATGCGGTCATGCCGGCCGCAAAGGGGTTCAACATGATCTATTACGTCGAGGACGATGACAACATCAGGGATTTGACGGTCTATGCACTGCGCAAGCAGGGAATCGAGGCCGAAGGCTTTTCGTGCGATGGCGAGTTTAAGGCCGCCGTGGCGCGACGGGTACCCGATGCCGTCCTGCTCGACATCATGCTGCCCGATACCGACGGTTTGGCAATTATGCGTCGCCTGCGCGCCGACCGCCTGACGGCGACGGTGCCCATCATGATGCTCACCGCCAAAGATACCGAGCTCGATAAGGTGATGGCGCTCGATGGCGGTGCCGACGATTATCTGACTAAGCCGTTTTCGCTCATGGAGCTCGCCAGCCGTTGCCGTGCGCTGCTGCGCCGCGGCGGTATGGTCAAGCAGGTGAGTGATGTGCTCAGCGTGGGCGATATCGTGCTTTCGCCCAGCCATCGCGAGGTGACCGTTGCCGGTGAGCCACTCAAGCTTACTTTGCGCGAGTTCGATTTGCTCGAGTATCTTATGCGCAAACCCGGTGTGGTCTTTACTCGCGAGTCGCTGCTGCAGAGCGTGTGGGGCTGGGACTTCGATGGCGGCTCGCGTACCGTCGACGTTCACGTACAGACGCTTCGCCAAAAGCTCGGCGAGCGTGCCAGCGCTATCGAGACCGTGCGCGGCGTGGGCTATCGTCTGGCCGAGCCTTCCGCTGGTGGCGATACCGAAGATGCCGGCATTGCGGACGCCGCAACGGAGGAGTAGCCCGTGGTCTTTGCCCCTCAGGGAAAACACACGCTCTCGCATCGCGTGTTTGCGACGATATTTGTCTGCGCAATGTCCGTCATTTTGGCGTTTACGGTGCTGGGTGCGTTCTTTGTGCAAAACACCTTGGCAGATGCCACGAGTGCCAACCTTTCGCAAGAAACCGAGCTTATTGCCGCCGCCTTAAACGAGCAGAAGGAACCCATCGCATTTTTGCGAAGCCTCGATCGCGAGGACCTTCGTATCACGCTGATCAACAGGGATGGATCGGTCGCCTACGACAACGAGGCGTCTCCTTCCATGTTGCCCAACCATGGCGATCGCCCCGAGGTCGTTGAGGCCCTTGAGAGCGGTTCGGGCTCCGCGGAGCGCTCGAGCGCCACGCTCGACGAGATTATGCTATATCGCGCCGTCGCCCTTGATAACGGTCAGGTCGTTCGTTTGGCGCAAGCCCAGCCTGGCGTCGCGGCGATTTTGCTTTCGCTGGTGGCGCCGATGCTGCTTATCGCGGCGGCGGGCGCGGTACTCTCGTTTTTTATGGCGCGCCGCGAATCCCGTGCCATCATTGCGCCGCTGCAGGAGGTCGATTTGGACCACCCGCGCCGTAGCTATGAACATGCCTATGCCGAGATGGTCCCCATGCTTGAGCGTATCGAGTCGCAGCGCCAGGAGCTCAAGCGCCAAATGGCGGTGCTGGCGGACAACGACCGTATGCGCCGCGAGTTCACGGCGAATATCACCCATGAGCTCAAGACGCCGCTTACGGCGATTTCGGGCTATGCCGAGCTCATCGCAAACGGCATGGTCGAGGGCGAGGGCGACCTGCGCAACTTTGGCGGTCGCATCTATCGTGAGGCGGGCCGCTTGGCAGCGCTTGTCAACGATATCCTTACGCTGTCTAACTTGGACGAGGCCGAGCGTGCAACTGAGGGCGAGGCGGTGCCCATTGGGTCCACGGAGCCTATTGAGCTCTCGCGTGCCATCTACGCGGTTGAGCAGCGTCTTGAACAGGTCGCCCGTCAGGCGAATGTGACGATAAGTCATGAGACCAAGCCTGTGGTCATCGAAGGCGTGTCGCGCTTGATCGACGAGCTCATCTATAATCTGGCAAGCAACGCCATCCGCTACAATCGGCCCGGCGGTACGGTTACGCTGCAGTGCGGCACCAACGACGAAGGCCATCCGTTCCTCGCGGTCGCCGACACGGGAATCGGTATCGCGCCTGAAGAACAGGGCAAGGTATTTGAGCGGTTCTATCGCGTGGACAAGAGTAGGTCCAAGGCACGCGGCGGAACCGGCCTGGGGCTTGCCATTGTCAAGCATGCGGCCCTGTATCATCACGCCACGCTCGATTTGTCGAGCGCGTTGGGCGTGGGAACCACCATTACGGTGACGTTTCCCATACAGCAGGACGAGCCATTCGCATAGCGATACAACATAGATATTGATGCAGACGCCGCATTTGACTTTCGGGTGCGGCGTTGTTGTGCAATTTTACGATTGCTTCCGACATTTTTACAGGAGAGCCTGTTTCTTATGTATAGAGTTTGGTCTCGGTAAAAAGATGCGATAACATACGGACAGTTTTGTCAATCCGAACTGGGGAAATGAAAGGCAAGCTGCATGACCCTTCTCGAACTGTTCCAGCTGCTGAAGAAGCACCTTCAGCTGGTCATCACCCTTCCGGTGGTCTGCGCGATCGCCATGGGCATCGTGTCCTTCGTTGCGATGGACAACACCTATACCGCGACGACGAGCATGTACATTCTCGCCAAGACCGACGATAGCGGCCAGATGAGCTACAACGATCTCTCGGCGAGTCAGATGCTTTCCAACGATATCGCCACGCTGCTGGATAGCGATAGCGTTAAGAGCGGCGCAGCCAATGAACTGGGCCTCACCGATCTGGATGACTACAAGGTGTCTGTTTCCTCCGAGACCACCACGCGTGTCATTACGCTTTCGGTTACCGGCACCGATGCCAAGGAGACGGCTAAGGTCGCAAAGGCCATGGCCAGCTCGGTGAGTACGGTCGCTCAGAACGTCGGCGCTGCCCAGAGCATCAACGTTATCGACGAGGCTAAGACCCCCGAAGCCCCCAGCGGTCCCAAGCGTATGCTGTACGTTGCTGTCGCGTTCCTCGCGGGCATCTTTATCGCAGTTGCCTATGTCGTTTTGGCAGACATGCTCAACACCCGCATCCGCGGTGCAGAAGAGGCAGAAGAGCTCCTGGGTATTCCCGTTGTTGGCCGAATTCCGGCTATGAAAGGTGGTAAATAGGCATGGCTAAGGCAAAGAACACCGATAAGCTCGTTGTACAGAATGCCGCCAAGACCCTTCTGGCCAACATCCGCTTTGCGAGTGTGGACGACCCCATTCGCACCATCACCGTTACCTCCTCGATTCCCAACGAGGGCAAGTCTACGGTTTCCATTAACCTTGCTCAGGCAATCGCCACGAGCGGCAAGTCCGTGCTCCTGGTCGAGGCCGATATGCGCCGCAGGTCCCTTTCCGATATGCTCGGCGTTCGTTCGCGCGGCGGACTCTATGCGGTTCTTTCCGAGCAGATCTCCATTGACCAGGCAATTGTCGAGACGGGTCAGAAGAACTTCTACTTCCTCGATGCCGAGCCGCATATTCCCAATCCTGCCGACATCATCGTCTCTCACCGCTTTGCCAAGCTGGTAAAGGCACTGTCCGCCAAGTTCCAGTACGTTATCTTTGATGCTCCCCCGGTCGGCACCTTCATCGATGCTGCCGAGATCGCAAGTCTGACCGACGGTGCGCTTTTTGTCGTGCGTGAGGATTTCACCAAGCGCGAGGAGGCGCTCAACGCCATCGGTCAGCTTAAGAAGTCCGAGAAGGTCAAGCTCATCGGTACCGTTATGAACTACTGCGAGACCGAGACCAGCGAGTACTACTACTCCTACTACACCAAGGACGGTAAGAAGGTGAAGAAGGGCTCCGACGATCAGGGGACTTCCAAAAAGGGCATCTTCACCAACCGAGCAAACGTTTAGTTGATTAAGGC
The DNA here is from genome assembly GCA_958346935.1 of uncultured Collinsella sp. Lineage (GTDB taxonomy): Bacteria > Actinomycetota > Coriobacteriia > Coriobacteriales > Coriobacteriaceae > Collinsella. The sequence goes on along the minus strand of CATVTM010000076.1, from coordinate 886 downwards.
TGACCTATGCGTGACATTCATTGCCATATCTTGCCGGGTGTAGACGACGGCGCCGCCGATCTCGATGAGAGCTTGGCGATGCTCGAGGCTGCCAAGCGGGCCGGTGTAACCAGAATCGTTTGCACTCCTCACTGCCGTGATCCCTATTTTGATTACGACAAGATGTGGGATGCCTTTGAGCTGCTGCGCGATAACGCTGACGGTTTTCCGCTCCAGATGGGCTTCGAGGTCAACCATCGAAAGCTCGTTGAGCTTGGTATCGATGCCGCGGAGCACTTGCATTTCGATGGAACCAATGAGTTCCTGCTTGAGCTTTCGACGCATGCCGATGCGTATGCGTTTAGAGAGTACGAGAACACGATTTACGATTTGCAGTGCCGTGGCTACCAGGTGATCATCGCTCATCCTGAGCGCTATCGTGCGGTTCAAAAGGATGTAAGCGTGGCGGAGCGTCTGGTCGATATGGGCTGCAAGCTGCAGGCTTCGGCGGACTTTATTGCCGGCGGTCGCTTTGGTCGCGAGAAAAAGCCGGCACAGCGCCTGTTCGATCAGAACCTGTACAGCTTCATCGCGAGCGATGCCCATAACGTGGGTCATTACGACTGCCTGGCGAAGGCTCGCGCGAAGTTTAGCGTGCGTGGAGCCCATTTTCGCTAAAATCTGTCCCTAACGTTCGCATTGAATGAAGGGGCAGCCATGGATATCCAACTTAAGACGGGATGCTTTGATGACGCGGCGCTGGTGCGCCGCGTCGTTTTTATGGACGAGCAGGGCTACGAGAATGAGTTCGACGCTATCGACGAGGATCCGAACTGCATTCATGTGACGCTCTATGCAGACGGCGAGCTTGCCGGTTGCTCGCGCGTGTTTCCCGAAGAGCTTGAGC
>CATVTM010000075.1 GCA_958346935.1 uncultured Collinsella sp. | reverse complement strand
GAGATGCGCAACAGAATCGTGCCATTTGGATAAATACGCTTGTGGTTTCTTTAAAGACACCTTAAACGCCGCTGAATATCTTTGGAAAGAAATGCCTGCTCGGTATTATGCTGCTCGTATATGAACGGTAGCAGTCAGGAGACCACGTGCGAAACAACGCATCGCGGGACGAGTATGTGCCGCAGCATAGCAGCAGATATGAGACGAAGGGCACGTCTTCGCGTGGCCTTGCTGGCGCTCGCATCCGCGTGACGAAGATCGCCGCCATTGGGATGCTGACGTTGGCGGTTATTATCCTCGGAATTACCGCCAAAACCTACGCGTCGGAGCGAATGGCACACTCAGATGCGTCAACGGTACAGACGTAAAACAAAAAGGGCTCTGAATCTAAAGCCACCGCAAGCCAAACTCTGTCGACGGCGAGTCTCAAGACGAGGCTTTCGAAGGCGGACTTTAACGATATTCCCTCAGGCGATACCGTGCAGACCTTCTCACTGGTTGATGACCAGATCCCCGCCCTGGAGGATGAGAGCCTCGTCGTGCTCCAAGATGCCCTGAGTCAGGCGCAGAAGCTGGGGGATGTGGGCGTAGTGTTCTACGACCTATCGAGCGGCAAGGGCGTGACGTATAACGCGGACGCCGAGGTGTACGGTGCGAGCAGCTATAAGGCGCTCTATGTACTCTACGTCTGCGAATCTCTGGTCGAGACGGGCCAGGTCTCACTCGATGATTCCCTTGGCACCTATGGCGGCTACAACATGGGCTGGCAGACGGTGCGCGACCTGATCGAGGCCTCGGTCGTTAATTCGGACAACGATTCGTTTATCGCGTTGCGTGCGGCGTTTGACCGTGTCGGTTACGAGGATTGGATTGTCGGTCTTGGCGTCGATTACGATACCGCATTCGATCCGATGAGTGATTTTCCCACTTATTGCCCGCGCACCTCGGCCAAGTTGTGGCGCGAGATGAGCGAGTATCTGAGTTGTGGCAGTGAGACCTCCCAGTGGTTATCTGAACTGCTGTCATCAACATCGCGCTCATTTATCCGTGATGGGATTGCCGACGACCAAGCCTTGGTGCGCAACAAGGCAGGCTGGATTAGCGAGGATGGTTGCTATTCGACATGCGATGCGGGCCTTATCGACATCGATGGCCGTACCTATGTCATGAGCATCATGACATCGATGCCGTGGAGCGACCGCTCGAGCGAGGTTACGGCTGCGATTGCAAAGGCTCTGTTTGATACGCGAGCTGCACTGGCCTAGCGTGTTCGTTTGACGAGGTCAAACAAAATGCTGGTACCATACCGTGGTTGAGAATTTCGTATAGGTTTGGGGAATGGCATGGCTACCATCGCGATTATCGGTGCACTCGAAAAAGAGATCATGCAGATTAAGGAAGAGCTGAGCGACGTCTGCGAGGCACAGGAGGCGGGCCTGACCGTTGTGAGCGGTGAGTTCGACGGCCTGACGCTTGTCGCCACAACGGCGGGTATGGGCACGGTAAACGCTGCCGCCGCAACACAGCACCTCATTAGCAAGTATGCTCCACAGGCAGTTGTGCTTTCGGGTATCGCGGGCGGTTTGAACCCCAAGCTCCATATCGACGACGTGGTCATCGGCAAACGCCTGCGCTATCTGGATACCGATACCGCGCTTATCGCCGAGTCTGCACCGGGGCTCGAGGAGTTTGGCTCGACGCCTGCGCTGGTGGATATTGCCGCCGATGTGCTTTCTGAGCGTGGCTTTGTCAACGCTTCGACAAATGCAGCCGCCTCGAGCGAGGGCGCAAAGCAGTTCCTGGTCGGCACGATTGCCACGGGCAACCGTTTTGTGACGGGTGCCGCCATGCGCAATGATGCCATCGAGGCGACGCATGCCGATTGTGTCGGCATGGAGGGCGCGGCGATTGCCCATGTAGCAACTAAAAATGGTGTCGATTGCCTGGTGCTGCGCGCTATCAGCGATAATTGTGATGAAGCGTACGATGCGATTTGCGACCGCGAGTTCGACCTGTTCGAGTATGCCCGTACCGCGAGTGGCATTACGCTCGATATCGTTCGCCGTATCGCTGCTATCTATTAGCGCGCTCTTTTGTAAGAACCTACGACCAAGGAGTGTCCATGGCCGATTCCATTAACTACCAGCTTGCCAAGTTCGTTGCCAGCTATGGCAAGGTTTCGCAGATTCCCGAGTCCACCTGCCCCGAGGTGAGCTTCGTCGGCCGCTCCAACGTGGGCAAGTCGTCGATCATGAACAAGCTTTTTGGCCGCAAGAACCTCGTCAAGGTTTCGAGCACACCGGGCAAGACGAGCAACATCAACTTCTTCGAGGCCGACGACGTGCACTTTGTCGACCTGCCGGGCTATGGTTTTGCCCGTCGTTCCAAGGCCGAGCGTGACCGCTGGGCAGAACTTATCGGCGACTTCTTCGACTCGGAGCGCAGCTTTAACCTGGTCGTGTCGCTGGTGGATATTCGTCACGACCCGAGCAAGCTCGACCATGACATGATCGACTACCTGCAGGGCAACGAGTTCAACTTTATCGTCTGCCTCACCAAGGCCGACAAGCTCAGCCGCACCCAGCAGGCTCGCCAGGCAGCAGCCATCAAAAAGCAGCTCAACGTCCCGGCCGAAAACGTAATCATCACGAGCTCCCAGACCGGTACCGGCATCGACGAACTCAAAAAGCGCATCGCCGAGGCCTGCCTCTAGGGCATGCCGCACTGTCAAACAACTTTTGTCTATCTATATCACCCCAGTGATAGTTATTGGTAAACTATCACTGGGGTGATATTTTTGTTTGGAGGTCGATATGGAGCTTTGGCACGGGTCGGAGGTTGTTGTCGAGCATCCGTCGTTGGATAAATGCAGACAATTCAATGACTATGGGCGCGGGTTTTATTGCACGCCACATGAAGAAATGGCGATGGAATGGGCATGCCGGACCGAGTCGGATGGCATTGCAAATCGATATGAACTTGATTTAGATGGCCTTTCGGTCTTGGATTTAGAGTCTGGGGAGTTTTCAATCCTCAATTGGCTTGCGATTTTGGCCGACAACCGGGAGTTTAATGTCTCGACGCCGCTAGCACGCGACGGACTTCGATTTCTGCTTGATAACTGTTTGATTGATATTTCTTCTTACGACGTTATTCGGGGCTATCGTGCCGACGACTCGTATTTTTCTTTTGCAAGGCAGTTTGTTAATGGCATGATTTCGCTCCGACAACTTCAGCGCATTATGCGCCTGGGCGATCTAGGCATTCAATATGCTCTTATGAGTGAGCGCGCATTCTCGGCGATTAGATTCTGCGATTGGAAGCCGGCTTCGGGATCTGAGTTTTATCCCAAGCGTTTTGAGCGAGAGCAGAACGCTCGGCGCAAGTACTTGGACACGGTAAATGGATTTGATTCTGAAGGTATCGACATCAAGGATTTAATGGCGGGGAGGGTTGATTTGGATGATCCAAGAGTTAACGAGTTGTGGTCCGAGTAGGACGTACCCCGTCTACTACCTCGAGGACGCAATGAACAACCTTGGCGACTGCTTTGACTATGCCGTGAACGACTATGGAGCGGAAGGGTCCGAGATCGCTGAGCTCTTTTGCCTGAGCGGCGTAGCTCGCGAGTTTGAGCGCGGCAACGCATGGGTCGTATCGGGAAAATCAGGTGTTGAGCTGTTCGCACTTATCGCCGAAAGGTCGGGATATCAAAGCGGGTCTATACCGGACCGCACCTATCGTTTTGAGAAGACGCCGGAGTATTGGACGGGCTGGATATTGGCATATCTGCAATGGCGTCTGGGCGAGTCTTTCGAAGACCTGCTGCATGCCGTTCCGTTCGATGCGCTGTGCAATATGTATTACCCCTGGCACGAAGCCTCAGAGGAGCGTGTGGCGCGTCTTGTTTGCGATATAGCGAAGAAAACACCTCGTCAAACCAAACTGGCGCTAGCAAGGAAGATGCTTAAGAAAACCCAGCAAGACCTGGCATACGAATCGGGCGTATCACTCCGCTCAATCCAAATGTACGAGCAGCGCCAGAGAAACATCAATGAAGCTTCGGTAACAAGCGTAAGAGCCATAGCAAAAGCCCTCCACTGCAACATCGAAGATCTCCTAGAGCCAGTCTTCGAATACAAAGAAACCAGCGCAGCCTAACCCAATTTATTGCCGAGGTTTGTATCTAGTAAGCAATCCTTACCAGCAAGAGTCCCTACCAATAGAAAGCGGCTTAAAGGGCCGAAATCGTATGAATGGCATTGCGACTTCCAAATGGGTGACAGCTGCTTGAAAAGCTATAGAAATAGGGGCCGATTTAACGGCCCCAAGCATCGCATAAATGGCATATACGTTTTATCAACTATTTCTTGTTATTAACCCATTTGCAGATACGCCAAATAAGCACTCCGATGAGAATCCAAACGAGAGCGATCATAATGTCTGAGCGTGCAGGAATTGGGATCATTGAACTTCCTCAATTGATGTGAGTCTAGTTTGCATAGGTGTGGAGCGTGCTGCCTTCCATGGTCGCTTGCAACACGGCGATACCGGACGTCATCCCCATCGATTCATAGTTGAGTCGATATGTCGCCTGTTTCGAGTTCCATATAAAGGACTCGTTAGTTACCGTACAGCCGATAGTCGTATAGTTTTGTCCCCAAGCGCTGGTAATGAGCGAGTTCGCTATCTTGATCTTGAATTCGCGATAAATAAAAGGACTGTTGTAATAGATAGTCCAAGTTCCAGATGCGTTGTTGTAGTAACTGTCCCATATCAGGCTGGGCTCATTGGTTTTTTTAATTCCTATTACTGCAACGGTCCCATCCTTAAGCTTGATTTGATGAGACTGCTCGGGACCTTTCGTTAAATCAAAATCTTGGGTTGCGCCAGAAATTGCGACAGCATCGCTTTCTGCAGCATAAGCAGTCGAAGGGCTAAACGAGAAACATATCGGTAATATCAAAAGTATCGAGAGGAAAAACGAAGCTTTGAGTGTGCGTAACTCTTTGACCACCTCCATACTGCGATGCCTAGTTAAATAGTAGCATAGATAAACAGTTTATTATGTAACTTAAAAAGCCCCTATCTGCCCGGCGCCCCTTCAAAGCGTGGGTTCCTGTAGACATCCTCAGCAAGGTAAACGCAGGGATGGTCGGGGTGTTCCCCTCAAAATTATTCCGCAGCGCGAAGGCCTCTCGTCCGTGGCTCCGTTGGAGCACAAGATTAAATCAGCGAATGCGATTATCCTTTCGAGGCTGCGCAGGCCCCCTTGGGGCTTCCCCTGAAAACAATCCGCAGATCGAATTGCCCCGTCGCGAGAAGCGCACGACGGGGCAATTCATGATCGAGGACGTTTTCAGGGGAAGCCCCAAGGGGGCCGGTGAGAGCAATGAGGCAGGGCGCTACAGGTACTCGATTTGAGCGCCCTCGGTGTCGCACGTCAGAATATGCGTGTCACACTTGGGGAACTGCTCACGCAGCTTGACCTGCAGGAACTTTGCCACGATGGTGTCGTCAGTCACGGCCATGAGGGTCGAGCCGGAGCCACTGATCCAGATGGTCTTGGCGCCTCCGTTAAGGCAGGTGTCGCGCACGGCGTTGTAGTCGGGGATGAGGCGGCGGCGATAGGGCTCCTGGATGCGGTCGTCGTTGGCGGCGGCAATCAGGTCCAGATCGCCGGTCTCCAGGCCGCGCGTCATACCGGCGATGCGGCCCATCTGCCACACGGCGGTGGAGAGCGGAATCTCCTGCGGCACGACCTTGCGCGCCTCGCTCGTGTGTACCTCATAGGGCGGAATCACGGTAATAAAACGCAGGCGATCGCTCACCTCGTAGCGCAGGCACTGGGGGAGCGAATCGGTCGGCGTAAAGGAGCAGACGGCGCCGCCCAGGATAGCAGGGGCGACGTTATCGGGATGGCCCTCGACCTCGGTGGCAATGCGGACGAGCTCAGCGCGGTCGACGGTGTGGCCTGTCAGTGCGGCGGCGGCCATAATGCCGGCGACAACGCAGGTGGAGCTTGAGCCCAGGCCGCGGGCGACGGGCACGTCGGTCTGAATGTCGATAGCGACGGGGAAGGCCGGCTCGCCCCATGCGGCCAGTGCATCCACAAAGCTCACGTAGACCAGGTTATTTTCGTTTTGGAACTCCTGGGGGCAGCCCGTGATGGTGAGCTTGTCGGCGCGCTCGAAGGTGAAGTGCGAGTAGAGGCTGACGGCCATGCCGAGGGTGTCGTAGCCGATGCCTAGGTTGGCGCTGGTTGCTGGGACGGTGATTTTGATCATGTGGGTCCTCCTGGGCGGGTCTGGCCGTTTAGTTCGCTGCTCGGGCAGTCCTGGCTCGCTCGGAAAGCACATTAAGTGCTTTCCGGCTCGTGCGGAACTCGCGACGAACTAAACGGCCAGACCCGCTCGCATGCTCGTCATCATCCCGAAAGCTAAATAAAAAGAAGGTGCGCCGGCTTCCGCCGGCGCCTTATAAGGGGTTTAGTTGGTTGCCATCTTTTTTGCTGCAGACTCGACGTAGCTTGCCATCTCATCGACGTCGCAGACGTCTTCGAAACGGACGGGCTTGGACTCGAGCTCGGCGAGCTGGGTCGGGGCGACCGTGTTGGTGGCCTGCTCGAGTACACGCATAGCCTCAAAATCATCCTCGGGAACGTCGAGGCCCAGGGCGTCGCAGCAGGCGCGCGGGAACTTGTAGGGGCTGGCGGTCGAAAGCAGCACGCGGGCCTTGGCGCCCTCGGCGGGAGCGACCTGCTCAAAGACGTGATAACCACAAGCGGTGTGCGGGTCGATTACGTAGCCGTTCGCATCCCAGCAGCTCTTGATGGCAGTGCGGACCTCGTCCTCGCTGGCCCAGCCGCAGCCAAAGACGCTCTGAATCTTGGCCAGCAGCTCGGCGGGCACCTCGTAGCGACCCGTCTGCGCCAGCTGCTCCATAAGGCCGGCAACGAGCTCGCAGTCGCCATCGGACAGGAAGTACAGCATGCGCTCCAGGTTGGAGCTGATGAGGATGTCCATCGACGGCGAGATGGTCGTGAAGAACGGGCGGTTGCGGTCGTAGACGCCGGTAGTCAGGAAGTCAGCCAGCACGTTGTTCTTGTCGCTCGCCACGACGAGCTTGGCGACGGGCAGACCCATGCGCTTGGCATAGTAGCCGGCCAGGATATCGCCAAAGTTGCCGGTCGGTACGCAGAACTCCACGGCGTCGCCGGCCTCGATGGCGCCGGCGCGCAACAGCTGCGCATAGGCGGCAAAGTAGTAGACGACCTGCGGTACCAGACGGCCGACGTTGATGGAGTTGGCACTCGAAAGCACCGTGCCTGCGGCCTCCAGACGCTCGGCAAGCTCCTTATCGGCAAAGATGCGCTTGACGGCGCTCTGGGCGTCGTCAAAGTTGCCGCGGATGCCGCAGACGGCGACGTTGTCGCCCTCCTGCGTGGACATCTGCAGATTCTGCACGCGGCTGACTTTGCCCTCGGGATAAAAGACGGTGATGCCCGTGCCCGGCGCGTCGGCAAAACCGGCGAGTGCGGCCTTGCCGGTGTCGCCCGACGTGGCGGTGACGATCATGATGCGCTCGGCGCCGCCGTCCTTGGCGGAAGTGCGGGCCATCAGACGGGGGAGCATCTGCAGGGCGACGTCCTTGAAGGCGCTTGTGGGGCCGCCAAAGAGCTCCATCACATAGGTCTGAGGGGCGTCAGCGCCTGGCGCAGCGTCGAGTTTGACGAGCGGCGTAACCTCCTCACTCGCAAACGTGCCGCGGTATGCCTCGTCGACACACGCCGAAATTTCTTCGGCCGTGTAATCATTCAGTAACATTCCCAACACATCTTGAGCGATTTCAAAGTACGATTTATCTGCAAGCGAGCTGATATCGACCTGCTGGGTGCCGAGCTCGTCCGAGACAAACAAACCCCCGTCGGGAGCGATGCCGGTGCGGATTGCCACCTTACTTGAGCACGATAAAGTGCGTCCTCGTGTACTATGATAAGTTCCCATATAACACTGCTCCTCGGATGCCTTGGTCCCAATCGGTGACCCCATGGTATCAGAGCGCGCAAAACAGGTTTGCAGAGGCTTTTAGAAAGGTAACCTCAAGCCCATGATTAAGATTGCCAAGTTTGGCGGCTCGTCGGTCGCCGACGCCGAACACTTCAAGAAGATCAAGGCCATCGTCGATGCCGACCCTGCCCGCCGTTTTGTGGTGGTTTCCGCCTGCGGCCGCCGCTTTAAGGGCGACACCAAGGTGACCGACCTGCTCTACCTGGTTAACGCGCACGTTAAGTATCACGTGTCGTGCGAGGAACTGCTCGAGGACATTGGCCAGCGCTATTTTGATATCGCTGACGAGCTGGAGCTCACCTATCCCATCCGCGAGGAGTTCGCGGCCTTTGCCGAGCGCGCCCGCTCGGGCGGTTACTCTACCGAGGAGCTCGTGAGCCGCGGCGAGTACTTCACCGCTCGCTTGATGGCCGAGTACCTGGGCCTGCCGTTCCTGGACGCCGCGACGGTTGTGGCGTTCCATCACGACGGTACGCTCAGCATGAATCGCACCTCCGAGCTGGTGCAGGAGTACGGCCAGCAGGGCGGCTTTGTTATGCCCGGTTTCTACGGCGCGACGCGAGAGAGCCAGATCAAGCTGCTCGACCGTGGCGGCGGCGATATTTCCGGCTCGATCCTGGCCAAGTGCCTGGGCGCCGACCTGTACGAGAACTGGACCGACGTCTCGGGCTTCTATTCTGCCGATCCGCGTATTGTTCCCGAGGCTCAGCCCATCGCCCGCGTTACCTACGAGGAGCTGCGCGAGCTTTCGTACATGGGTGCGAGCGTCCTGCACGAGGAGGCCGTGTTCCCCGTGCGCGAGGCTGGTATTCCGCTGGTCATCAAGAACACCAATGCGCCGCAGGACCCCGGCACCATCATTAGCGAGACGGCTGATGAGGGTGAGGCAGAGCCCATCATTACCGGCGTGACCGGCAAGCGCGGTTTTGTCGCCATCAACGTCGCCCGTGACCGCACCAAGCCTCGTGTCGGCTTTATGCGCCGCGCACTTTCGGTCTTCGAGCGCTATGACGTTTCCGTCGAGCACATGCCCACCGGTGTCGACCGCTTTGGCGCCGTGGTGCAGGAGAAGGATGTGCACGATTCGCTGTACTCGCTTGTGGGCGACATTCAACAGGAGGTAGAGCCGCTCGAGATCGAGGTTGTCGAGGGCCTGGCGCTCATCGCTACCGTCGGCCGTAACCTGCGCGGCCGCGCAGGTATCTCGGGCCATCTGTTTGGTATGCTTGGCCAGGC
>CATVTM010000074.1 GCA_958346935.1 uncultured Collinsella sp. | reverse complement strand
GAGCAGGACGGTTTGGGCGGGTCCCGTACTTAGTTTCCAAAATCATTCCGCAGCGCGAAGGCCCCCGTTGTCAACGCTTCGAAGAAGCGAGACAACGGGGGCCTTCATGCGCGAGGACGTTTTGGAAACTAAGTACGGGACCCGCCCAAACCGTCCGGTGGGATCAGAGTACCCTTGCTGTTACTCTGCCTTGCCCACAGAGTTGAGGTTGGTCATGCGGATCTTAACCAGCTCGGTGATCTCACGCATACCCTCCTTGGCCGGCTTCTTGGGGTCGAAGCAGGCAGGGTTCTCGGCCATGTAGGCCATAAAGCCCTTGGTGTAGGCCTGACGCAGCTCAGTAGCGTAGTTGACCTTGCAGATGCCGTTCTTCACAGCCTCGGCAACCTGCTCATCGGGCACACCGGAGGTGCCGTGCAGGACCAGCGGCACGTCGACGGCGTCGCGGATGGCCTTGACCACGGACTGCTCGATGTGCGGGTCGCTCGTGTACACGCCGTGGCTGGTGCCAACGCCAATTGCGAGGGAGGTGCAGCCAGTGCGCTCGACGAACTCCTTGGCCTCAGCAGGATCGGTGTAGGGGCTCTCGCCCTCAACCGCGGGGCCGTCGTCCTCCTTGCCGCCAACCTTACCGAGCTCGGCCTCGACGGGCACGCCCATGGCGCGGCCAGCGTCGGCGACGGACTTGGTCAGGGCGATGTTGTCCTCGAAGGACTCGTGCGAACCGTCGATCATGACGGAGGTGTAGCCCGTGCGGAAAGCCTGCATGCAGCGGTCATAGCCATCGCCGTGATCGAGGTGCAGGGCAACGGGCACGGAAGCGCGCTCGGCGGCAGCCTTGACCATGCCGTAGAAGTAGTCCAGACCAGCGGTCTTGATGGTGCCCGGGGTGGTCTGCATGATGACGGGGGACTTGGTCTCCTCGGCAGCGGCCAGAACGGCCATAACAAACTCGAGGTTCTCGACGTTGAACGCGCCGACGGCGTAGTGGCCGGCCTGAGCGTCCTTGAGCATCTTTTCGGTGGTAACAAGTGCCATGAGCGTTTGCTCCTCTCCCTCGCCCGCATCTGGACATCGGGCGTAGTTGTTCACAAGGCGTTTTACCTTGCGTTTTGCTGCGCTCATTGTATGAAATTCAGCGGGTATGCATGTGCGAGATATTGTCATCGCGCGAGGTCCAACCTTCATTTTTGAAAAGCAAACGGAAGGGGTCGAACCCGAGCGTGCGTGTTCGAAATTGAGTTTTGAGCTTTGATCATCTTTCTTTTATAGAAAAAGTAAGTAATCGAAAGGCGTTTTCTTACTTAAAAAGAAAATGAACGAAAATAGACTCAACACAATTCCTGCAAATTTCAGACGATGATGGAGCGGATATGGCCCATGCAACAACCCGAGCTTTCGCCGATGAGCGTCGCGCCGCCATTATGGAAATGCTCGAACATAACGCCTCAGTGCAAGTGGCAGAAATCGCCCAGACTTTTGGAGTGTCCTCCGTTACCGCCCGCGCCGACCTAGACGCGCTCGCCGAGTCCGGCAAGCTGCGCCGCACGCATGGTGGCGCTGTGTCGCTCCAGAAGCGACTGACCGTATCCACCCAGGATCGCCGTATCAACGTCAATGTCGCCGCCAAGCAGGCCATCGCGCAAAGCGCCATCGAGCTCGTCAATGACGGCGACACGCTGCTCGTCGACTCGGGCACCACGGCGCTCGAGTTTGTCCGGCTCCTCGACCAGCGCGATGGCATCACCGTCATCACGGCCGACATTACCATTGCCGATTACATCGACGAGAGCATGCCCTCGGTCGATGTCGTCATGCTGGGCGGGGCACTGCGCAAAGGTCATCGCTATCTGTACGGACCGCTCACCATGCAGGCGCTCCAAATGGTCCATGCCGACCTTGCCGTCATGTGCCCCGGCGCTTTTGTTCCCGGCTGCGGCTTTACGACCGACTTTCCGCAGATGGCCGAGACCAAAACAGCCATGATCTCCGCCGCCCGTCAAGGCGTTGCCCTCATGGACGCCAGCAAGGTCAACGGACGCGGCATGTACCGCTTTGCCGAGCTAATCGACGTCAACGCCATCGTGATGGACCGTGACCCCGATCACGCCGTCGCCACCTCAATCGCCGAGATCGTCGACAACGCCCGCCCAAATCTCCTCATCGCCAGCGCGTAAACAAAAACCACCACAAAGGTGCCTGTCCCCTTTGTGGTGGTTTGAGCGTTAAAAGTGAACGTATCGCTACTTGGAGAGCTCGTCAGCGAGGGCCTCAATCTGGGCGCGCGAGGCGTCGTTGAGCGAACCCAGCACGGTCACCTTGTTCTGCGCCAGGGTGATGTCCTTCATGCCCTCGAGCTCCTTGGTCATAACCTTGGCAGCGGCGGGCGCCCAGGAACCGGCCTCGACGAGCGCCACCGTGCGGTTCTGGTAGGCATGCTCGGCGAGCGTATGGATAAAGGTGCTCATGAACGGGAAGATCTCGCCCTGATAGGTGATGGAAGCGAGCACCAGACGGTCATAGCGGAACGCATCCTCAACGGCCTCGGCCATGTCGTCGCGAGCCAAGTCAAAGACGGAGACCTTCTGGCCGCGGGCCTCGAGCGCAGATGCGAGCTCCTCAACGGCAGCCTTCAGATGGCCGTACACGCTCGCATAGGCAATGGTGATGCCCTCGTCCTCGGGCTGATAGCTCGACCAGGTGTTGTAGGTGTCGAGGTAGTAGCCCAGGTTCTCGGTCAGCACGGGGCCATGGAGCGGACAGATAATCTGGATATCCAGGTCGGCGGCCTTCTTGAGCACGGCCTGCACGAACTTGCCGAACTTCCCCACGATGCCAAAGTAGTAACGGCGCGCCTCGCAGGCCCACCCTTCCGGATCTTCGATGTCATTGGCACCAAACTTGCCAAAGCCATCGGCACTAAAGAGCACCTTGTCGGTGGCCTCGTAAGAGAACAGCACCTCGGGCCAGTGAACGTTGGGAGCGCCGACAAACGTCAGGCTGTGGCCGCCCAGGTCGAGCACGTCGCCCTCTTTGACGACCATCTTGCGCTCGGGATAATCGGTGCCAAAGTAGTTGACCATCATGCGGAAGGCGCCCATGCTGGCCACAATCTGCGCCTGGGGATAGCGCTCCATAAAGGCGGCGATGCCAGCGGAGTGATCGGGCTCCATATGGTGAACGACCAGGTAATCGGGCGTGCGGCCGTCGAGCACGGCTTCGATGTTGCCGAGCCACTCGTCGACAAAACCGCCGTCGACTGAATCGGCGACAGCGATCTTTTCGCCCAAGATAACGTAGCTGTTGTATGCCATACCGTTCTCGGACACATCGTACTGGCCCTCGAACAGGTCAATGTCGTGATCGTCGACGCCAACGTAGCGGATATCCTTGGTGATCTCCATCAGGCAAAGCCTCCTAGATAGACAAAAGAGCCCGTCTATCATAGCACTCGGCTGCATCCCAACAGCTATCTGCCGGCATCCTTACCGATTGTTATTGAAATGCGATAAATCGCCGCTTACCAGCACAAACTATGAGCGCGGTATCGCCGTGCTATGTCGAATGATGAGCTGGCCGGGAATACGAATGGCAACGGTTTTGCCCGCCGTACCCGCCTCGGGAACCGCATGCTCGAACACCTCGCGCCCACGCTGATGCAGATCGAATCGCACGGTCGTGAGCTCGTTATGTGCGACAAAGTCGTCGAGCGAGTCATCGACGCCCACCACGCTCACGTCCTCGGGCACGCGTAGACCGCTATCACGCAGCGCTGCAATGGCGCCGTTTGCCATCTGGTCGTTTGCCGCGTAAATCGCCGTCATGGTGCGGTCGTGCTCGGCCAGGTACCTGCCGGCCTCGTAACCGCTGTTGGCAGACCAATCGCCCTCGAGCGGCGCCTGCGGCTTAATGTGCCTACGCTCGAGCGCGTCCTGCCAGCCGGCGCGACGAAACTGTTCATCGACCGAGAACGACGGGCCGCCGATATAACGAATCCGCTCGTGTCCCAGCTCAAACAGATGATCCATGAGCAGCAGCGAGCAGCCGTAATGGTCGGAATCGACCGTGGTCACGCGCGGATGCGCGTACATGGTAACGATGACCGTGCCAATGCCCGGCAGTGGATCAAACGTCTCAAAATCGGGTGCCATGCGACTCATGCCGATAATGATGCCGTCCACGGGCAGCGCGGCCATACGACGCGTGGCCTCGGCAAGCGAAAACTCCTCGGTCTTGGACATCTCGACCAGCGTGATGGCGCAATTATGCTCGCGAGCAGCACTGGCGATGCCGTCAATCATTGAGAGGTTGCCAAACTTGGTGACATCGTTGATGCACAGGCCGACCGAATGGTAACGGCCGTCGCGCAGCGAGCGACCGGCATAACTCGGACGAAAGCCGAGCTCTTGCATAGCGGCCTGCACGCGCTGGCGCGTCTGCTCGTTGACGTTGGGCAAGCCGTTGGCGACGCGCGAAACCGTCTGCTGCGAAACGCCAGCAGCGCGGGCAACGTCAGCCATGGAGACCGGACGCGTACCTGTATCGTTGGACGGGCGCCTTGCCACAGGATCACCTTCACCCTTGCGAGATCTGAATAGCGTGAATACCGGCCCGGGCAGAAATACACCCCGCGCCGAGGCCCGCTATCGTCGGACGCATGTTAACGTACTCTACTTTTTCTATCTGCATCTCTTCTGCTTTATAAGTCCATACGGCAGTACCGTTCACGGCTGTATTTCTACCGATTACCAGATTCTCAAAAAGTGACAAGCAATGTGTTATGAGTACGTTAACATAACCCGTAACGTGCGGCATCGTGAACGCTTGGTTCATGCCGCTTCAAGTTGTTAACGTACTCATAACGACGCAAAACTCACCCGTGCGCGCCAAGGAAAGGACTCCCATGACCGCCCCCGACGAAAAGACACTCGCCACGCTCACCAAGCTGTTTGAGGAGGAGTTTGGACCCATCGGCGACCGCCAGGTGCTCTACGTGCACGCGCCCGGCCGTTCCGAGATCAGCGGCAACCACACCGACCACGAGGGTGGCCACGTTATCGCCGGCTCGCTCGATGTCGCCGTCGATGGCATCGCCGTGGCAACCGATTCCAACAAGATTCGCGTCGCCGACGAGGGCTATCCTACGTTTGAGATCACGCTCGACACGCTAGACATTCAGGAGTCCGAGAAGGGCACGTCCGCGAGCCTCGTCCGCGGCATGGCCCATGAAATCGCTGCTCTGGGCGTTGAGCCCCACGGCTTCGACTTTGCCTTCACCTGCTCCGTCCCCTCGGGCGGTGGCCTTTCCAGCTCTGCCGCCGTCGAGGCCGCGTACGGTCGTGCCATGGAGACGCTCTGGGGCGCGCCCGCCATTGAGCCCGTCACGCTCGCTCAGATGAGCCAGCGCACCGAGAACAACTACTACGGCAAGCCCTGCGGTCTGATGGACCAGGCCGCCGTGTGCCTGGG
The DNA here is from genome assembly GCA_958346935.1 of uncultured Collinsella sp. Taxonomy (GTDB): domain Bacteria; phylum Actinomycetota; class Coriobacteriia; order Coriobacteriales; family Coriobacteriaceae; genus Collinsella. Next base: position 4,044 of record CATVTM010000074.1, on the reverse strand, counting down.
CGGCCTTGCCTACATGGACTTTGAGGACCAGGCTCAGCCTAAAACCCAGAAGCTCGAGCTCAACTTTGAGGATCATGGCTATGCGCTCGTGCTCGTTAAGGTCGGCGCCGACCACGTGGCAGCCACCGACGACTACGCTGCCGTTCCGCGCGAGATGCAAGACGTCGCTGCCGAGTTTGGCAAGGCACGCCTGTGCGAGGTAAACGTGGCGGACTTTGACGCCAAGCTCCCCGAGCTGCGCGCCAAGCTGGGCGACCGCGCCTGCCTGCGCGCCGTTCATTACTGGTACGAGAACGGCCTGGTCGATAAGCGCTGGGCGGCCCTGAACGCCGGCGACATTGACCAGTTCCTGGTCCTGACGCGTGAGTCCGGCGCCAGCTCCGCCATGTACCTGCAGAATGTTGTTGCCAAACTGGGTGCCGAGCAGCCTTCCATGTACGCGCTTGCTCTTGCCGAGCATGTGCTCGACGGCCGTGGCGCCGTTCGTATCCACGGCGGCGGCTTTGGCGGTACCATCCAGGCCTTCGTGCCGCTCGAGCTGGTCGACACCTTCATTGCCAAGATGAACGGCTGGCTTGGCGAGGGCTCTGCCCGCCACTACGCGATTTCTGACAAGGGGGCTTACGCGGCATGGCTGTAATGACTGATGTGCGCGAGACCGCGCAGGGCCTCATCGAATATGCCATCCACCGATCGATGATCGGCCAGGACGATCGCATCTGGGCATACAACACCGTTCTCGAGTGCATCGGCGCCACGGGGCCGGCACTCGACATGGCCTGGGCACTCCAGGTTGAGAAACTCTCGCTCTTGCACCCCGATACCCTGCCCGACTTTGACCTTGAAGGCACGCTTGCCGCGCTTGCCGAGACTGCCGTTGCCAACGGTGCTGCCGAGGACACGGCGTCGGGCCGCGATCGCATCGCCATGCGCATCATGGGCGCGCTCATGCCGAGGCCTTCGGTTGTAAACGAGGAATTCAATGGGCGTATGGGCGTCAACGAGCCCCGTGCCGCGACCGACTGGTTCTACGGCCTGTGCTGCGACGCCGGCTACGTGCGCCGTGCCGCCATCGCGCGCAACATCAAATGGAGCACCCCCACCAACTGGGGCGATCTTGAGATCACCATCAACCTGTCCAAGCCCGAGAAGGACCCGCGCGATATCGCCGCGGCAGGTGCAGCTAAGAACACGGACGAGAAGTATCCCGCCTGCCAGCTCTGCATCGAAAACGAGGGCTATCCCGGACGCTCCGCCGCAGCCGACGGCGGAGCTCACCCCGCCCGCCAGAATCTGCGCGTTATCCCCATCCAGCTCGACGGCGAGCGCTGGGGCTTCCAGTACAGCCCGTACGCGTACTTTAACGAGCACTGCATTGCCATGAGCTCCGAGCATCGTCCGATGCACGTCGACCGCAAGGGCCTGACCTGCCTGCTCGACTTTGTGGACCTGTTCCCGCATTACTTCATCGGCTCCAACGCCGACCTGCCCATCGTGGGCGGCTCGATCTTGTCGCACGACCACTTCCAGGGCGGCGCACACGAGTTCCCCATGATGCACGCCGCCGAGGTCTCGCAGTTTAGCGTGCCCGGTTTTGACCAGGTCAGCGGTAGCGTGCTGCAGTGGCCACTCTCGGTGCTGCGCCTGCGCTCGCATGACCGCGCTCAGCTGCTCGATGCCGCCGAGAAGATTATCCTCGCCTGGCGCGAGTGGAGCGATGAGTCTGTTGGCGTCATCGCGCACACAGCCGATGGCGTGGCGCACAACACCGTGACGCCCGTCATTCGCCGCGTAGACTCCCGCGGCAACGCCGGCGGCGAAATCTACGAGGCCTACCTGGCGCTTCGCTGCAACATCACGACCGACGAGCATCCGCTGGGCGTTTTCCACCCGCATGCCGAGTATCACCACATTAAGAAGGAGAACATCGGCCTGATCGAGGTCATGGGCCTGGCGATTTTGCCGCCGCGCTTGGTTCCCGAGCTCGGCGCTGTCCGCGAGCACCTGCTGGCGGCCAAGGCCGATGTCAGCTACGATCTCGCCGGTGCGCTCGAGGGCGATGATCTTTGCCGCAGCCACGCTGCATGGGCCGAGGACGTTTTTGCCCGCCGCGCCGACGAGCTTACGGCCGACAACGCCATCGATATCCTGCACGAGGAGGTCGGCGTGGTGTTTGGCCACGTACTCGACAACGCCGGCGTCTTTAAGTGGGACGAAGCCGGCCGCGCCGCCCAACAGCGCTTCATCGACTCGCTATAGAGTACGGGCCCGGACGCTCACCGGTAGCCCGCACGACATAGCCACCTACACGACAACGGCGCCCGCCGGCAACATCGCCGACGGGCGCCGTTTTCTGATGCAAGGGTAGCTAATTTGCACCAAAACAAGGAGTGTTCCAAACTGCCGGCAGAGAAGGAACGTCCCCAGGTGCCAACCTAAACCCCCACATTATTCGATGGAAAAACGTGGTTTACCCACACATTTTTCGATGGAAAAACGTGGTTTACCAACACATTTTTCGATGGAAAGACCAAAACAGTCTTATACTAACCATGATCGTTAGGAGGCAGTATGCAGCGACAGCTAATGGACGAACTCATCGCTTGGAAATCAAGGGCGAATCGCAAACCTCTCTTGCTTAAGGGAGCCCGCCAGACAGGAAAGACTTGGCTTCTCAACGAATTCGCAAGCCAGCAGTATCGAAACGTCATCCGTTTTGACTTTATGCTCGAGCCGAGCACACGCTCGCTGTTCGATGGGAACCTCGACCCCAAGCGCATCATCTCCCAGATAGAACTCCTACGTGGCCAAACCGTAACGCCGGAAGACACGCTCATCATCTTCGACGAAATCCAAGAGGCACCGCGTGGCATCACCTCGCTCAAATACTTCAACGAGCTGGCGCCGGAATACCATATCGTGGCAGCCGGCTCCTATATGAGGCTCGCGCTCCGACGCGAAAACGAGTCGTTCCCCGTCGGCAAGATCGACCAGCTCACCATGCGCCCCATGGGGTTTGCCGAGTTCGTTCGTGCCGTCGACGGCGATCCGCTCGCAGATGCCATCCTTGCCGCAGACATTGACCTGCTGGCAAACGTTTCCGAAAAGCTCGAGCGCCTGCTCAAGGAATACCTCGTCGTCGGAGGCATGCCAGAAGTTGTCTCCGCTTTCGCCGCCTCCCACGATTTCATCGAGGCCCGCAGGCTTCAGCAGCAAATCATCGAAGCTTATGAATCCGATTTTGGCAAGCATGCGCCAGCCCGCATCGTCGAGCGCATGAGGCTGGTTTGGAAATCCCTTCCCGGCCAGCTCGCAAAGGAAAACAAGAAGTTCGTCTACGGCGCGCTTCGTCCCGGGGCGCGCGCACGCGATTTTGAGGAAAGCCTCCAGTGGCTCATGGACTATGGAATCGTTCATAAGGTACCACGTGTTTCCGCCCTAAGAGCACCGCTCACAAGCTACGAGGACCTCTCGGGCTTCAAGCTGTTCTGCATCGACACCGGCATCCTCGGAGCACTCTCCGGCCTCACGCCAGCCATTGTTCTGAATGGGCCCGCTGTTTTTACGGAGTTCAAAGGCTCGCTGACCGAGCAATACGTCGCACAGGAGCTTTTGCTCCAAGGCAAAACTCCCGCGTATTGGTCATCCTCCTCCGGCAATGCAGAGACTGACTTTGCCATCGACCATGCGGGGACCGTGCTTCCGCTCGAGGTCAAGGCGGCAGAGAATCTCAAAGCAAAGAGCCTGAGGATTGCCTGCGAGAAGTTCAAGCTCGAGCGCTGCGTGAGAACATCGTTAGCGGCATATAGAGACGAGGGCACGCTCGTCAACATTCCGCTCTGGGAGATTGGGCAAATCGACAAGCTGGCATAGGCGCTGTGGAGGGGGTGCCCCGTAAGGAGTGTCCCAAACTGCCAGCAGAAAAGGAACGTCCCTATCTGCCGCAGTCATTTAAGAACGTCCCCAATGACCACGCCGATGTTTTGGCCACGACAGACACTATGACCCAATCCGAGGGCACAAAAAAGACAGGAGCCCCCGCTC
>CATVTM010000073.1 GCA_958346935.1 uncultured Collinsella sp. | reverse complement strand
CCAGGTTATACAGGATGCACGGAGCACTCAGGTGCCCCAACGACACCGCGGACATGACCTCGGCAATCTCCTCGAGCGTGCCCGTCCCACCGGGAAAGGCGATGAACGCATCGCCGAGCTCAATCATCTTGGCCTTGCGCTCCGCCATATCGCTCGTCACGATGAGGTCGTCGATACCGTCATGTTGAAACTCGGCCTCGATAAAAAAGCTCGGCTCAACACCCGTCACGCGTCCACCCGCCTCGAGTACGCTATCGGCAAGCGCACCCATCAGGCCCGACTTGGAGCCGCCGTATACCAGCGCGTGTCCGTTGGCGCCAATCCAGTTGCCCAGCTCCTGCACCGCGGGCAGAAACGCCGGGTCATTGCCGGCACTGGCACCCAGATACACGGTGATATTCATATTCAGTCCCCCTCATCGTGACGCGCGGCGCCCGTCCTAGCGTTGGCGGCGGCGATATTCGCGCACGCGACGCGAAAGATCGGCAAGCTCGTCGCGATCGAGCTCTTCCAAATGCTCCAGATCATCCATAAAGCGCGCCATGGTGTCCTTTTGACGCATCTTGATGAGCGTATTGCAGTAGTTCACCGCCACGCCCGTGAGCATGGCGATGTAGAAGATGCTGATGACGCTCAGAATGACGGTAATGGCGCGGGCAACCGGTGTCTCGGCCGGAATGTCACCAAAGCCGATGGTCGAGACCGTCTCAAAGCTAAACCACAGGCCATCGCCAAACGTGAGGGTCGTGGGCTCGGACAGCCAGACGGCCGTCGAGCACAGCAGATAGAAGACGAGGAACAGCTCCGTAATGCGCACAAAGCCCGCCTGGCGCAACACGTCGGCAAGCGTCCTGAGCTTTTTCATCGCGACCCCTTCCACGGACAACCAATCACGTTCGCTCGGTATTGTCCCACAACCGTCAGTTAGGGACGTTCCTTTTAATGTGAGCAGGACATTGTCAAGAGGCAAAATCGGGCCTGGCCCCAACGATATGGGGTCAGGCCCTCTCCCTATATCAACCCGTCCGCGGCGACCTCGGCGTGTCTTCCCGACGCTCGTCTTTGCAGTTTAATATCCGCCCGTGGCGATCTCTCGCTGGGCAATCCGTTGCTACGGCTGAGGCTTCTTCGTCGAACCGACAGTCTGTGCACGCGTGTGGCGCCCTGGGCGCTCGCAGAAAAGGGACCTGAGGTTCGCCTCAACGGCTTCGGATCAAACCGCTTCCGGGGTGATCGGCTTATGTGCGGGGGACCGGCCCCCTACGCCTCCTCGGCCATGAGGCCGACCGCCCACACCCAGCAGGCGAGCTCGCGCGCCGTGGCCACGTTCGCCTTGTTGTTGTGGACCCCGCGCGCGAGCAGCGCCTCCCGCCTCTCGACCAGCCTCCGCACGCCCTTGGCGGCATGCCTGCGGGCGACCCGGTCCGGGGCCTGGCCCTTGGCGAGGTCCTTCGGCCGCCCCGAGCACGTCAGGTAGTGCCACGCGGCCTCGACCAGCGCCTTCCTCAGGTGTTTGTTGCCCGCCTTGGTGATCGCGCCCCTGCGGTCGCTCTCCCCGCTGGAGTGCTCGGAGGGCGTCGCGTCCTCGAGCGCCCTGGTCAGGTCGCGGGCGGCCTCGCACTCGTCGTCGGGGACCCACACCTCGACCACGTTGCCGACCGACAGCATGCGGGCGAGGAACTCGGCGTCGTTGCGGTCGTTCTTCCTGCGCCTGTCCGCGCTGGGCTTGATCATCTTCGAGACGGCGCCGACCACGCAGTCGACCCCGAGGCCGGAGAGCCTCTTCTGCAGGTCGAACCCCGTGACCCCGGACTCGTACACGCACTTGGCCTTTGGGTCCACGGACCGCACCCACTCCGCGACTGCCCCGGCGTCGTAGCCGAAGGTCGCGCAGCGCACCTCCCCGGTCATGACGTCGAGGGAGACTGCCTTTATCGAGCGGGCGTGGACGTCGAGGCCGATGAAGGTGGTAGTATCGAGCATGGGAGCCCCTTCCATGAATGCGGCGTGGCCGCCACGGTTGGATTAGACACTCACCATTGTCGGCCTAATCCGCGGTCTTTCATGCAGCAGGGGCTCTCAATGTTTTTATGTCCTGCTCATATCGTCTGTTACTCGGCTTCACTAAGATCGCTGAGCATAAACTCGTAAATGTCCTGCCTCACGGGTGCGTTGAGCTCATATTCGATTTCGACGGCGTTGTCGTTGCTCTTAGTTTTAATAGCCTCGAACTCTCCGGTCGGATGTATTTCGCCTAAGAAATAGAACTCCTTGCCACCCTTATCGTCCTTGTTCTTTCGCATAAACAAATACGTTATCAAGCCGTTTTCTGGCCATGCCTGCAGTCGCAGAATCTCGGGGGAGTTGAGCGTGCGGTTGTTCTTAGAGATTGCAACTAGCTTGCTCGGCGAAACAAAGCGGTCTTCATACTGAATTGACTCACTAATGTCGGGTGCCTTGTCATAGTTAATAAACACGGGGAATGTATTGGTCTTCTCGTCGTAGAAGTAGCCGCCAAGATTTTGGCCGTTGATGTTCTTTTCCCAGTTCATCAAGCGGCAAACCTCTTCGTACGTGTACTTGGCATTGAGAACGAAATTTGTGTTTTCGTACGTCTCGGCATAGTCGAGTCGGTTGCGCGCAATGCCAAAATCCAGCACCTCGAGAATCTGACGCTTGAACTCTGCGTTGCGCAGGGCGCTCGCAAACACTTCGGTCAGACGAGGTCCGCATCCGTCGTCAATAAGCAGGGAAACGAAATCCTTAGGAGTGGCAAAGTCGCCCTTAAGGACGGCGATTGCCGACCTAACGGCGCTGTCCTTAAGTTGTGCGCGGTAGTTCCTAAGCGCGGCCTCGCGCATATGTCGATAGCCCTCGTGTCCGGCTTCGACGAGCGTTTGAAGCAAATAGAGGTCTTCGAATCGCTTGCCCGCGGCGAGCTTTTGCGAAATAAATTTGAGAATCTTGGTTTGATCAGAGGAAAAATGGACTGTGTAGCCCGGCTCGTATTTGGAAAGAAATGCGTGGTAGGACCCCAGGCCGCTGTTCTTGAAGATAAGCAGCGGATCGATGGAGCCATTACGATCAAATTCGAGCAGCGAGGGAATCTTGCCGAGTTTCTGACGCAAGTCGAGATATTCGTTCTTCAAAAATCTGACGGAGGTAAAGTCACCGCCGTCGATGGCCTTATAGATGCGAGCTTCGGAAATACGATCGAAGCTTACCGTTGAGCATCCGGGGATCGCCGAATCGCTCTCTTGGACGAGACGACGCAGGCGGTCTTTGTTGTACGTCTTGTCACCCGAAAGCGCGATGGGCACCAAGAAGTTGCTCTGGTAATTGCCAATAAAGTCTAGTACCAGTGTGTATTCCTTGCCATCATTCAGGCGCAAACCTCGTCCGAGCTGCTGAATAAAGATGATTGCGGAGTCGGTGCGTCGAAGCATGATGATCTGATTGAGCGAGGGGATGTCGACGCCTTCGTTCATGATATCGACCGAGAAAATGTACTCGAGCTCGCCGGCTTCAAGTCGGCTGATCGCAGCATCGCGGACTTCATCGGAATCTTGACCGCTAATCGCAGCCGTTCGATATCCGAGAGTGTTGAATTTGCGCGACAGTTCTTCGGCCTCGACGTTTCGATTGCAGAAAATTAAGCCCCTGCGGTTGCTTTTGGTGACGCTGTATTCTTCGATCTTCTCGGTGATGTGACGCACACGCTCGTCAGACGTCAAGCGTCCGAACAAGGCAGTGTCTTCAACCGTCTCGTCGTCAATCTCCAGATCGTGAATGCCAAAATAATGGAAGGGGGCTAGCATCTCCTCGGCCAAAGCGTCCTGCAGCGTGATCTGGAACGCGATGACGTGATTGAAAAGGGCAAAGACGTCATAGCCGTCGGTGCGATTAGGCGTAGCGGTCATGCCCAGATAAAATCGAGGCGTAAAGTGCGACATGATGGATTGGTAGCCCTGAGATCCCGTGCGGTGGGCCTCGTCGATGACGATGTAGTCGAACTCATCGGGACGGAAATCGCTCAGATGCTTGGCGACCGAAGAGCACATGGCAAACACGCAGGTAGCATTGCTTATATTCTTGCCAGTTTGATAGGTGTCGAACGTATAGGTGCTACCCAAAAGCCGTTCGTAGCTTGCACGGGAGGCGTCTATAATGCGCCGGCGGTGCGCAAGAAAGAGGATGCGTCGGGGTTTAGTTGCGAGCACGTCGAACGCCGAAAGGAAGGTCTTGCCAGTGCCGGTTGCCGAGACCAGCAACGCACGGGTCTCGCCCTTGCGGTGGATTACGCCGAGCGCCTCAAGGGCGCGCTGCTGCATTTTATTGGGCTTGATTTCTTCGAGGTCGTTCGTGGTTGGGCTAACAGCTGCCTGGAACGTCGGTTTCGATTTGGGCTTTGACGGGCATGCCGATCGATATGCGGCATAGTTCTCAATCCAGTCTTGGGAAAGCAAAACGGTTGAGGTGTCGTTCCACAACGAATTGAACTCGCCCCTCAGTTCGCCGAGTAGGCGGCTGTTCTCGACAGTCTGGTACAGCACGTTCCATTCTTTATTACAGGTGAGGGCGGTCTGCGTCATGTTCGAGCTGCCGACGATGACCGTGCTGGTTTCGCCCTTATCAAAAATGTATCCCTTGGCATGCAGATTACCCTGGAATACGCGAACTTCCATGTTGTCGTATTCCAGGAGCTTGCGAAAGGCATCGGGTGAGTTGAAGTTGAGATAGGTGGACGTGAGCAGCCTGCCCTTAATGCCACGCTGCTTGAGCTTCTGGAACGTCTCGACCAGGATTTGAAGGCCGCCGTCTGCAACAAACGCTACGCAAAAGTCAAAAGAGCCGCAGGTTGAGAGCTGCTCCTTGATAACGGATAGTAGTGTTCCGCCTGTCGCCTTCGAGTTGGCGATGAGCTTGGGTGAATCGTTCTCGCGTGCAAGCGAGTCGAATTCAATATCAATCTGCTGCTGCGTAGTCATCCCGGCCAAACCTTTCGAAAGACTATGTTGGCGCCAGGATAACAGATCGATCGTTCGTGTTTTGGGCGGCTTTTCTTTCCGGTCTCGTTTTATAGGTGGTTGGGAGGAGACGTACTCTCAATAGCAAGCGACTTCCACGGCCCAGTGTCGTCCGTTGTCTGCGCCTTGGCGTGGCCTCGCCAGAATCCGGTTGCAAATGACCCGGAGACGATTCTGCAAGTTTTTGTCACTTGTAAGAAAAACTTGCAGAATTCGCAAGTTTTTGTCATGCTGTGAGAAAAACTTGCAGATTGGGGCGGGCGATGGATAAACGGATGGTTCCTAGAAATCGATATCTCGAAAAGTTGATCGCCTTTCGTGATGCGGATGTCATCAAGGTCGTAACGGGTATGCGCCGTTGCGGCAAATCGACGCTTCTGGACATGATGCGCAAACATTTGGAGGATAACGGCGTTCCGTCCGAGTGTCTTTTGACCTTTAAGATGGAGTCGTTTGAGCTGGAGGGCGTGCGTGATTGGCGAGAGCTTTACCGCCACGTCGACGGCCTAATGCCTGCTGGCAAGAGGTGCTATCTCTTCTTCGACGAGCTCCAGGAGGTTGCCGGATGGGAGAAGGCGATTAACGCACTTCGTGTCGACCGGGACTGCGATATATATGCTACGGGCTCGAATGCCTTTCTCCTCTCGTCAGAGATTGCGACCTTAATCTCGGGCAGGTATGTCGAGATTCGGATGCATCCGCTCACTTTTTCGGAATATGTCGACTTTCTTGGTCCGACTGACGTCACGAATAGGCTCGTTGTTTTTGGTCGGGAGGACATCGTTGCGCTCGACGATCTTCTCGACCGTTATCTTACGTTTGGAGGCCTGCCGTTTCTTGCTGCTTCAAAGCTACCGGAGCAGGAAATGAAGGACTATATCTGGAGCACGTACCAAACAATCGTCGGGCGCGACATTTTGGCTCGCGAGGCGCGTCGGGGTAGACGGTCGGTGACGAGCAGGAGTGTGCTCGACCGCGTCACTTCCTACTTGGCTGATAACATTTCAAACCCGACATCAATTAATAAGATCGTTGGAACGCTGGCGGAGAACGGGGCGAAATCCTCGCATGGCGTCGTGGACACTTGTGTGTCCGCCCTTGAGGAGACCTATATCTTTTCGCACGCGCGTCGATTTGATATTAAGGGTCGGGACATTTTGAAGACCGGCGGTAAGTTCTACATTGAGGATCTGGGGCTTCGAGCCTTCTTGGATGGGTATCGCGGCAGCGACAGCGGGCGTGTTCTCGAGAATGCCGTTTACAATCGCCTTGTCTATGACGGATACCAGGTCTTCACAGGTCATCTTCGAGATGCCGAAATCGACTTTGTTGCGATAGGCGACGGCTCGGATCGTAAGTTTATTCAGGTCACAGAGTCGATTGACGAGGAGGCGACGCGTAAGCGCGAGCTGCGTCCTTTTGAGCTCAGGTCGCTTGAGAAGATCGCCGGCGGTTACGAGAAGATCATCATTGTTCGCCGGGGAAGCCATCCGACCGACATTGACGGCATCAAAATCGTTTCTGCAGTCGATTTCTTAATGGGTAGGCTTGGGGCTTAGGGCGTTTGGAGCGCGTCTGTTTCCTATGCCTAGCGACATTGCTACAGCTCGTGACGCCGCCGGCTTCTTCCTTTCCGTCGGGCGGCACCAACTCAGCTGATCCGTTGGGGATGGAGGAAAGCGGATCATTTTCGGCGCGCCGCAGGTGATACGAATCCTGCGGCGCGCTGGTTTTTGCGCGAGGGCTTTCAGCTGTGTCCGCACGACATGTGACACTTACCCTGCCGCTCTGCTCTGCCGCGGCGGCGCGAATTCAAGCAACGACCTTCTAAGGAGTTCGATATCGATGAGTGACAACACCAAGCACCTTGCAAAGAAGTGCGTTAAGGACGCAGGGCCGTGCCTCGCGCCGTGCCTTGCCGGCGCAGCGGTCGCGCTGCTGGCTGTTCTGGGGCCGTTCGACATGCTTCGAAGCGCCAGCTCTCTGCACGTTTGCATGGCCCTTGCCGGTGCCATGATGACCGGCGGCGTGCTCGATCTGGTTTTTTGGGTGCTTGACCCGTTTGGATGGAAGAACGAGGGGCGAGCCCTAAGGGATGCAGATGCCCCGCGGCGTTAGGAGGTCCCCATGATTTGGTTTACCAGCGATACCCACTTTGGGCACGAGAACATGCTGCGGCTCTGCGACAGGCCGTGGCCGACCGTTGCGCAGATGAACGATGCCATGGTCGCCAACATTAACAGCAAGGTTGCTGCGGATGACGAGCTCTACATCTTGGGCGACTTTAGCTTTAAGATGACGGTCCAAGACGCCCACGAGCTGCGCAAAAGCATTGCATGTAGGCGCGTCCATCTGCTGCTCGGCAACCACGACAAAGACTGGACGCAGCCTGCGGTAGCGGATGCTTTTATCGTCGAGCCGCCCATTTGCGTGCTCAGGATCGACCGCCAGAAAATCGTGCTGAGCCACTATCCCATGGTCGACTGGCAGGGCATGTCGCACGGCAGCTGGCATCTGCACGGGCATATCCATAGCTGCGGCGGCGCGTATAACAAGTTCAACCTTCGGCAGGGGCTGCTGCGCTATGACGTGGGCGTGGACGCCAACGGTTACGCCCCGGTAAGTTTGGATGAGCTCAAGTTATGGTTTGCGCAGGTAGACGAGCTGGTGCAGTGCGTTAAATGGCCGTGGTGGGTCAACGCCACGGGCGACGAGCAGATCGAGTGCGATCTCGAAACCTATAAGAGGGAAGTGGTGATCCGATGACGGTCTATGTGACGGGCGATGTTCACGGCGGCCTCGACATGCAAAAGCTGCGCGATTGGGATCTTGGGGAAAGCCTGACGAGCGACGACTATCTCATCATTGCCGGCGATTTTGGCTTTCCGTGGGATTTCTCTGCTGAGGAGTGCGCCGACATCGCTTGGCTGGAGTCGCGCCCCTATACCGTGCTGTTCGTCGACGGCAACCACGAACGTTTCGACCACTGGGCAGAGCGCCCCATGGAGTTGTGGCACGGTGGGCTGACGCAGCGCCTGTCGGATACCTCTCCCATACGGCGCCTGACGCGTGGCGAGGTTTTTGAGCTCGACGGCTCAACGGTCTTTACCATGGGCGGCGCCACGAGCGTGGACAAGGAATACCGCATTCCGTATTCCAGCTGGTGGCCGCAGGAGCTGCCGGACGACCGCAACTTTGAGGAGGCACGGACAAAGCTCGACAGCGTGGGCTGGAAGGTCGACTACGTGGTCACCCACACCTGCTCTACGCGCATGCTTTCGCCCACGCTTTATCCGGCGCCCGGCTGGAATTGCCCCGCCGTTGATCGGCTTACGGCGTTTTTCGATGAGCTGGAAGATCGCTTGGACTACAAGCGCTGGTACTACGGGCATTTTCATCGGGATGCCAACCCGTCCGAGCGCCATACCGTGCTCTACGACTGCATCGTTCGCCTGGGCGACGAACTCCAGCCCTGGGATGTTGCGTAGGGGTGGGGTGCCTGATTACTCAGCCGTTACGGTGATGTTCTCCCTGTGCTTGCGGATAACATCCCAGCTAAAATGCTCGACCAGCTGCTCGGCAGAGCGCGGCGTGGTGCCCGGCGCGATGCCCGTTTGCCCGGCGAGCCAGCCCAGCAGCGCTTCGGGCGTGCCAAAGCGGGCGCGGAGTTCGCCCAGGTCCAGATCGCGGTCTCGTTTGGAAAGGCGGCGGCCGTCCGGTGCCATGAGCAGCGGAATATGTGCGTAGTGCGGCGTGGGCAGTCCCAACAGGTGCTGCAGATAGATCTGACGCGGCGTGGACCCCAGCAGGTCGCATCCGCGCACGACCTCGGTGACGCCCATGGCAGCGTCGTCGACCACCACGGCTAGCTGATAGGCAAACACGCCGTCGCTGCGGCGCACCAAAAAGTCGCCGCACTCGGTGGCGAGTGCTTCGCATTGGGCGCCGTACGTGCGATCCACAAATTCGATCACGTCGTCTGCGAGGTCGTCGACGGTGGGCACGCGCAGACGTGTGGCCGGCGCGCGCAGGGCGCTGCGGCGGGCCACCTCCTCGGCCGAAAGACTTCGGCAGGCGCCACGGTAGATGGGCGTGCCGTCGCTCGCGTGCGGTGCACTCGCGGCGTGGAGCTCGGCGCGTGTGCAAAAGCAGGGATAGGTGAGGCCGGCGTCTTTCAGCCGGCGCAAGGCGCTCTCGTACAGGTCTAGGCGGTCGTGCTGGTAGTAGGGGCCTTCGTCCCACTCCAGCCCCAGCCAGGCCAGGTCGTCAATCAATTGGGCGGCAAGTTCGGGGCGCTTGCAGCGATCGTCCAGGTCCTCAATGCGTAACACGATACTGCCGCCCTGGCCGCGGGCCGAAAGCCACGCGCATAGGCAGCTGAACACGTTGCCCAGGTGCATGCGGCCCGAGGGCGACGGGGCAAAGCGCCCCACGACGGGGGTGGGGGCGGCCGGCGTCGTTGGCGCGTCGGCGGCGGGTGTTGCTATGT
>CATVTM010000072.1 GCA_958346935.1 uncultured Collinsella sp. | reverse complement strand
ATAACCAGGTTTGCAGCCCAACGATGCTAACGCGAAAACCAACAGCGGTTCGCAGCGACGGCTTTACTTTCGCATTCCCCCCCTGCGACAACTGCAGGGCAGGCGCGAAACCGGGCACCCCACACGGGAGTGCCCGGTTGATTGCAGAAGCTTGCGGCTCGCAGATCGCTATCAAGGCGGCGACCAAGCGCGTTAGCGCAGTTTGCCCTTCAGACCGAAGACGGCGATCAGCAGGCCAACGAAGAAGATTGCGGCGATACATACGGAAGTCATCGCGTAACCGATGGCAGCGATGACGTTGCCGACGAACATAGAGCCCAGAAACATGCCCACGCTCTGCATGCAGGCCAGCGTCGCGGTCGCACCGGAGACCAGATGGCTCGGCACGGTCTCGGTGCAGGAAGCCCACAGCATCGAGGAGATACCGCCGCCGACAAAGCCGTTGAGGACGATAATCACGATGTAGAGCTTGAGATCGGTGACAGTGAAGACGCCCAAGCCAAACAGGACCGCGCAGATCATGCAGAAAATCAAGATCTTGCGTCGGGACTTGATGGCATCAGAAATCTTGCCGGCAATTGGGGCAAAGCACGCGCCCCAAATCGCGCCCGCAGAGACCAGACCTGTGCCCAGCATCAGCGGGGCGTCGAGGTTCGCGGTGATGTAGGTGGACAGGAAGCCTTGGCTGGCGATGAACGCGCCCTCCTCGAGGAAGAACAGCGCGCCCAGGATCCAGACAACCTTGTTGCCAAACAGCTCCTTGTAGGAGAACTCGACCTCACCGTTTTTCTCTGCCTCGTCGATAAACGGGTCAGACGGCTCGCAGTAGACGAGCAGGAACAACACCAAGACGACGATGTCGAATATCAGGAAGAACCACCAGACGTTGACGTAGCTGCCGGTCTGCTCCGCGATTGCGGTGTCGAACATCGGGGTGATCGCGTTGGCAGCGGCAACCCACATAGCCCAAACGCCCAGCGGGAGACCGCGGCGCTCAGCCGGGAACCACGGCGTGATGGCGGCGACGCCGATAACGCCCATCAGGCCAAAGCCTGCACCCTGGATGATACGGGAGACCATGAGAACGGCAACGCTGCTGGCCATCGCACCCATCAAGTTGCCTACGATACCGCAGGCCAGCGCAATGACGACGGACCAGCGGATGCCAAGACGGCGGATAAAAGAAGCCGCCGGAAAGGCGATCACAGCACCCAGGATGTAGAAAACGCCGTTAACCCAACCCAAGATGCCAGGGCCAAAACCCAGACCCTGCATAACCAACGGGGCGACCCACATGGTCTCGCCCATGTTGGCAGGCATGCAGAACCCCGCCAAGAACACAACGAGCACAACGGGCCACGCACGGCCCATATTCCCCTTTTTTACTGCACTCTCCTCAGCCATTTCAATCCTCTCTGACGAATTATCAAGCAAAGCGCCAAGTCAGAATCCTTGCTAAGACCCTGCATCGAGAACCGCCCTTCCCCTCATCCGCTCCTCGTCGTTGGGCAAGCGCCCAGAGCGAATGCGCGTAGGTTCTCGGCGCAGGACCAGGCGCAGACCCAGCCCCTCGTGGAAAAGATGTTATGGAATTGCCGAGTGCCCTGTTAGACCCGCAGGTGATGATTAAGCGGGTGAGTAGGGTGAATTAACCCCTGTCACCCTACTTGCCAGCGTTCTCCTGGGCGATGCGAAGCACCTCACTGCGGCTGTGGACGCCGAGCTTGGCGTAAATGTTTTTGAGGTGGGTCTTGACCGTGTTCTGCGAGACGGACTGCGCCCGAGCGATCTCGCTGCGCGACAAGCCCTGGTTGAGCAGCCCCATGACCTCGCGCTCCCTCTCTGTGAGCGCCCAAAAGCCCGCGACCTCGTCGGTCGGCGCGCTAGAAGTTTCCTCGCCTGCAGGCGGCTCCATCACCGAGAGCACGCGCTTGGCATGCGCTTTAAGCATGGCCGAGCCCCTCTGGCGTGCCGCCACTCCCAAAAGCAAGCCGTAGATGGTCGACCCGCCCGTGCAGTACATCATCAGGTAACCACCGCGCATGCTCAGCTCGAGCGACTTCGTCATGGCGATGTTGGCCTCGGTCTCGTTGCCCATATCCGCATACAGATGAGCCTTGAGCATGGCGAAGGTCGCAGCCATGTACCCGCCGCCCATCTTGGCAACGCGTTCCTCGCAAACCTCGACCAGGCTGCCGGCTTCCTCAAAATCACCCTCGAAATCCGCCAGCGAGAGCAGCGACAGCAGGCATGGGACGGCTCTGAGTATGTCGGAGCTCGCAGCGTAAGCCTCGAGCGACTCCTTCCACGCATACGCCTTGCTCAAATCGCCAAGCGCGAGCGCCGCCCTCATCCCAAAGGCGCGCGCAGAGACATCGAGGTTGCGCGGGATGAGGCGCCCCTCCACATCGTCGAGCAACTCGACGATAATCTCGAGCGACTCCGCAAGCTCGCCCTTGGCCATGCGCAGGCGCGCCAGCGCAAGGTGCGTGTCGACGTACATGTCGATGTTGGTCTGCAAGCTCACGCGGGCAAGCGCGCGGGAAAGGCGCATCTCTCCCTCATCGAGCTCGCCGCGCTCGATGAGGACAGAAGCGATGATGGCGTTGAACTCACCGCAAATGGCGGAGCTATCCCTCACCGTAGCCAGCCCCTGCTGAGCGTACCGGAGCGCGTCGTCGAACTCGCCGAGCAAGAAGTGCTGATGGGCGAGCAGATAAAGATCGAACACCTTGTAGAAGGAGGTGGTGGAGCGCTCCGCAAGGCTCAAACCGCGCAGGTAGAGATCGCGCGAACCCCTCAAATCGCCCATGCGCTCGGAGTCCTCGCCCTTCATGTGCACCAAGAGACACTGGAACGCGCGGGGCAGCTCGCCGCCCTCCCTGTCGCTGATGCCGTGGATCATCGCCAGCGAGCCCGCACTGTCGCCCTCAAGCGCAAGGCATATGGCGCGCGCATACTCGATCGCGCGGGCGTTGGCCTCGTCTGAAGTGACTGCCGCGAGCTTGTCGAGCCACGTATCCATGTCGTCGACTAAACCGGCGCTCACCTTCGCCCAGATGACGCACCAAATCAAAAGGGGATCCGCCATGTACGCGCACGCGGGTTTGCCGAGGAAGAACGCGGGCGGCTCCTGGCCGCCCAGCTCGACGCTGATGTCCGTCGAGCTCTCGACCGAGCCCAGCAGGTAGAGCGGATCGCAGGTCATCACGAGGTACTTGGCATGCAGACACTCGCAGCCCAACTCGCGGTAGGCGACGCTTGCCTTGAGGGCGAGACTGGCAAACTGACTGGCGTTGAGCGACAGCAGGCGCTCGCGAAGGAAGCGCCTGAACGCGGGCGCAATGAGGTAGGCGCCCTGCATGGCGTCACGCTTACAGAAGAGGTTGTCACGGGTGAGGCGCGCGAGGATGACTTCGCTGTCCTCTGCACCCGTCACCGCCGCACAGACGCTGGGATCGAGAATGTCGAGCAAAGACACCTCGATGAGGAACTCCTGGGTGCGACTGTCGAGCGCGTCCATGACGTAGGACGAGAAGAAGCGCTCGCAGTAGCTCGCCAGCGCCTCGCTCATCTGAGCGGGATCCTCTGCGCGACGCTCCGCAAGCAAGCGGAACTGGTAGCCCAAAGGCCACGCGCCAAAGTCCTGGTAGAGCTCCTCGAATCCCTCGTGGGACAGCCCGTCGACAAGCCCGCGAGCATAGCGCTCCACAGCGTCCTTATCCATGATTAGATCGTCAGTGCACACTTCCATGACGTCGCCGTCGAGCAGCAGGTCGTCGATCTGCCGGCGGAAGCTTCGCGCCGCGAGCACCATATGGAAACCGTCTGGCGTATTGCGGTTGATGAAGAGGATCATGTCGTCGACTGCAGGGCAGCTCGCCGCTCCGTAACTGTCGAGGAAGAGGTAGAGCTGTGAGCCGTCGCGCAGCAGCTCCTCAAGCAAGTTGAGCATGTCGACGAGGGCATCCTCGTAGGAGCCGTCCACAATGGGCTCGGCGAGCTCCGCAAAGCGGCGGTCAATAGCGCTGAGGCAGTAGGCGAGCTCTTCGGTGAGGCGAGCAGGGTCGCAATCTCGCTCGTCAAGGGTCATCCACAGGCACGCGTAGCCTTCCACCCGCCCAATCAGTCCGTGCATCTTGGAGAGAAACGCGGTTTTGCCGTAGCCGGACGCTGCGTCCACCAGACAGACACGCCACTCGCCGGCGAGTACGAGTGCGCGCCGCAGGCGCCCCGTCAGTTCATAACCCGCAGGGGGAACGGGACAATCGAATTTTCTCCGCAAGACTCCACGGGGAACGGAGATACCCTCGCGGCCCAGAGCAACCTTCAAGCCCCCACGCATGGCGCCCTCCCTCCATTGCAGCGCACCTGAGGGTGAGACCATTGCAGTAGCCTCACCCTCACCCTCATACGTTCATAGTAGCAGCCTCCAAGCCAACCGCAACATCGATTAGCGACTGAACCTCGAAATCGCGACGCAGGCCGTACCCGCCAGCGCGAGCACCATCACGACGACGCCGGCAAAGAGCAGACGGTCCATCGCGGGGCCGAGTAGCATCGACACCAAGAAGGAACCGAGGAACTGGCCGATACCCTGCACGGTGATGAGCACGCCCATACCGACCTCTGCCAGGCGCAGATCGGGCAGCACCTTCATGAAGGCGGCAATCATCAGACCGGACGAGCCCATGCCGACAAGGCCCATGACCACCGCGGCCGCCCACATAGGCACGCCGGTGAAGCAATAGAGCACAAGCGCGCAGGGACCGAGGAAGGCCATGGTCAAGACGAGCAACCACTTGGTCTGGCCTGTCTTGTCGGATAGCATGCCAAAGACCGGCGAGGAGATGACCGAGAGGATCATCGGCAACGTGGAGACGAAGCCGGACATCGTCGCGTCCATGCCCTTGTTCTGCAGGATGGTGGGAACGAAGCTCAAAATCGCGAGCAGTACGATGTTGAAGGCGGCGAAACCGCAGAAGAAGAGCACTGTGTCCTTAGTAAAGACCTTGCCGAGCGTGGGCTTATTGCCGTCGTCGACGGCGTCGGCGGGGGCCGCAGAAGCAGGCTCCTTGACCATGACGATCATCAGCACAGTGAAGACCACCACGACAGTGGCGTAGGACAGCCACAAGCCGGTCGTGCCAAAGCAAGCGTAGGCGGTCGGCGTGGCCAGACCGGCGACTGCAGAGCCTAGCGGGCCCCAGATGCCCCAGAGGCCCATGGCGCTGCCGTTGCGAGCGGGGGCGACGGTTGCGCCGATGAGGACGGGGGCGCACACCGTGAGGATGCAGATCGCAGCACCCTCAAGCGCGCGGTCAATCATCAACAGCGCGGTGCTGGAAGTGAAGGCGCCGATAAGGGTTCCCACAACCATAACACCGCAGGCTATCGCGATGCACTTGCGCGGGCCGATTTTGGAGCACAGCATGCCCGACGGGATGGCCAGCGGGACCATAACCAGGCACAGGATGCTCATAAGCCATGATGCAGTGGCCGCGCTCATGGAGAACTGCCCCATCAAGGCAAGCATGATGGTCGGCACCTTGTACTGCACGAGGGCCATGGAGACGCCCACCATGAGAACGCATAGCCCAACCTTGGCCCAGTTCTGATAGCGCGGAGATTGATCGGTCATAGGAAGACCTCCGGTTTGATTTGAGGGGGTATTGGGTTGAGGTGATGCAAGTCAACGCTGAGCTACAGCTGGACCCTTCGGCACCGCGCTCGGGATGTCGGACCCGAGACAGGCTCCTGTTCCTAGCAAAGCCTGAGGAACTGCCGTCCCACTTGGAACCTGGTTTTTTGAAACAAGCAAACGCCCCTGTCCATCTCACAAGGCCCCGCCTGCGCAAAGCGAGACCTTGCCGCACCTCAGCGAAGCAAGGGCTTGCAGGAAGAGAGGGGCCAAAGGTGAGCAGGGGTGGAGAGGAAAGGCGGCATCTCGAGCAAGACGATGCTGAAACGTTTTTGGGGCCTGCTAGCGAGCGCCGGGGGATTTTATAACTTGGCGCCCACAGTCGACGCATATCCCCTGGGAGAGGTCCACCTTGCCGCCACAGGCCGGGCAGCGCACGGGCGCGCTTGCCTTAGCCGCGGCGTTGATACGGTCAAACTTCTTGCATCCGTTGCAGGCGGGCCCATTGCAGGGAAAGCAGTTCACAGCAAACCTTCCGGCATGCCACTTACGCGACAGCGCGCTCGACCTTGAGCCAGTAGCGCAGCGTCTTCTCGGCCCAGGGGTGGTTGAAGTCGACCTTGACGGCACTCTCGTAGGCCTCGAGAACGCGAACCGGAATCGGCATTCCGCTCGCGGGGTTGGTCCAGGTGAAGACGTCGCCCTCCTTGAGCTCGCAGCCAAAGGGGAACATGACGCGGGGGTAGGTCTGGACGCCCTCATCCTGGTAGCGGCCGTAGGCCTCCTCGGAGGGGATCACGACGACCTTCTCCTCGCCGACCTCCATGTCGCAAAGCGCGTCCTCGATGCCGGGGCAGACCTGACCTGCTCCAAGCACGATCTTGAACGGCTCGCCGGTGGAGTGGTCGTCGACGGGCTCCTCGCCGTCAACACCGCCCTTGTAGTAGATGTAGAGGCACGTGCCGAACTTGCTGTTGTCCTTCATTGCTTTCTCTTTCCTCGCAAGAGGGGCGGCCGGCATTGCAGCCGCCCCTCACATATGTTCAGGTCGCGCTACTTGACCAGGTTGAACTCGAAGTGGTCGTCATCGCTGCGACGATGCGCTGCAGTGGACCAGTTCTCGTTGGACTCGATCTCGACGTCGACCTTGGCGAGGCCTTCGCTGTTCGACTTCTTGGTCGGGACGAACTTGCCCTTTGCCTCGATCGGCTTGTACTGCGGCGTCCACAGGACTTGCTTGGTCTTGGTCTTAAGCTTCTCGGCGAGTTCGTCAATGGGGCCGTAGGTGATGACATTGGCGAGGCAATGGTGCACGCACATCGGCTCCTTGCCGGTGGCACTCACTCGCTCGGCGCACAGGTCGCACAGGTCGGTCGGAACGGGGATGTAGTTGTAGTTGAACACACCCGAGCCGTTCTCGATCTCCCAGGGGCCCTCTTCGAGCACCTTGATACCCCACTTGCCGACGGGGTAGTTGTGCTCTTCCTTGCAGGTGACCTCGCAGCTCTGGCAACCAGAGCAATACTCGTAGTCGATAAGAAGTCCGTATTCAGCCTTCATTTACAGGTCCTCCCTCTTGAACTTGTTCCAGACGAGGTCCATGTCGGTGTCAAGGTTCTCGTCGATAGGTTTGATGTTGCACAGCAGGCACTTGAAGGGTGCGCCAAAGCCCATCTTGCCAAAGTGGAAGTTGGGAACCAGGTTGTTGATGTTGGAGCGGAAGGTGCCGTAGAGGTTGGGCTCGTTGCCGTCCTCCTCTGGGAACCACCATCCATGCTGACAGTGGATGGTGTTCTCGTCCACCGTCTCGGTAATCTTAGCCTTCTCCTTGCAGCTGCCAAACTGGTTCCAGATCTCGCACCACTGGCCGTCGATGATGCCCAGCTTCTTGGCGGTCTTGGGGTTGACCTCGACGATGGGGTCGGGGTTGAGCTCACGGCAATAGGGAACCTGGCGGTTCTCGGAGTGGAAGAACGCGTAGGTGCGGGCGCCAGTGGTCAGGACGTAGGGGTATTCCTGCAGCAACTCGGGCGTGCGCAGCGGGCTGTACTGGGGCTCCTCGTAGTACGGCAGCGGGTCGTCGCCAAACTGCTGGAAAATCGTGGACCACAGCTCGATGCGGCCAGTCGGGGTGTTGAAGCCGACCTTGCCGTCACCGCGCAGGCGGCCGTTCTCGAACTTGCGGTAGTTGGTCTCGTCTTGGACGTAGACCTCTTTGGCCACGGTGCGGAAGTCGCACTTATTGGACAGGCGCAGGTGGTTGGTGAAGTCGTCAACGGTCTCGTAGTCCTCCCACCAGTGCGGATTGAGGCGCTTGCCGATGGTGAAGCAAGCCTCGGCGTTGGACTTGGCCTCGCCGGTGCGAGTCGCCGCCTGGCTGAAGCCCTTGATGCCCATGGACGCGCCGTAGTGTGTGAAGGTTGTACCGTCGCGCTCTGCGGAGGCGGCCAGCGGCAAGATGACATCGCAGGAAGCCTGGGCGGACGGGGTGATAAAGGTATCAATGGTGAAGCAGAACTCAAGGGACTTGACGATGGCGTCATGCCAGCGCTTGGGCTCTGCAGAAGTGCAGCTCATCAGGTTGTTGCCTGCGTACATGCCGAACTTGACCGGATAGGGATCGCCAGTCTCGAGGGCCTTGAGCATGAGATCCGCGTGAGCATTCATGATTAGATTGCAGTAGGCAGGGTAATCGGCCAGACCGATCATTTTGCTGGCGAGGTCACCGACGCCCTTGTCGAAGCCGAAGCCGACCTCGTTCAGGCCGGTGGTGGCGTCGCCGAGGATGTTGCCGCCGGGCACGTCGATGTTGCCGGTGATCGCCATGAGGTCGAGCAAGCACTGGCCAGCCTGCATACCGTTCGCCTTCTGATCGATGGCAAGGCCCCAGCTGATGGAAGCGGGCTTAGCTTGGGCATACAGATAAGAGGCCTCGATGATCTTCTCGACGGGGACGCCGGTGATCTCTGCCGCCTTCTGCGGGGTCATGCCCTTCTCAGGGTCGTTGATACGGGCCTTGAGCTCGTCAAAGCCGTAGCACCAGCACTCGACGAAATCATGGTCGTAGAGGTCGTCGTTGATGATGACGGACAGCATGCCCATGGCGAGCGCGGTGTCAGTGCCGGGACGCAGGCGCAGGTGGACATCGGCGCGCGAGGACAACCAGTTCATGCGGGGGTCGACGGTGATCAGGCGAGTGCCGCGGCGCATCATGTCGACAACGGCGTGGCCGAAGAGGCCGTCGCCGTTGGATGCCAGCGGCATCTTGCCCCACATGACCACGCACTCAGGAAGCGTGTAGTCGGGATCGTCAAAGCGGCCGGGCAGTGAGCATGCGTAGTCGATCTCCGGGTAGGCGGCACCGACGATGTAGGAGGCGGCGGCGAGGCGCGGGATGTAGCATGCGTAGCCAGACTGGGTGTAGCAGTAGTTGGGGGTGCCGAGCATGACAGAGCCGTAGGGGTTGAAGGTGCCACCCTCACGGCCGGTACCGACGAAGACAACGCAGGTCTCGCGGCCGTACTGCTTGGTCAGACGGTCATAGTTCTCCTGGATGATGTCGAGGGCCTCGTCCCAAGAGCACTCCTCCCACTTGTCGGCCTGGCCGCGGAACTTGGGATCGCGCTTGAGCGGCCTGAGGACGCGGGACGGGTTGTACATGTAGTCCTTCAGGGTCAGGCAGCGGACGCACAGGCGGCCCTGGGACACGGGATGGTTCTCGTCGCCTTCGACCTTGACGACCTTGCCTTCATTGTTGGTGTAGACCTTGAGGCCGCATCCTGCAGGATGGCAGCCGGGGGCAGACCAGGGGGACAGGCGGGTGACCGTGAGGTCGCCCTCCTCGAATCGCCAGGGTTTGCCGAGGTCGTTCACATCGGACAGCGTGTCAAGCTTGACGGCAGGCGATGCCTTCATCTCGATCATTGACCTCTCCTCTTCTCTCAAAAGGTGTGTTCTCTCTCGTGGGGGCCCGACGACGAGTGCGGGCTGACCACATGAGAAG
>CATVTM010000071.1 GCA_958346935.1 uncultured Collinsella sp. | reverse complement strand
ATCCCCATCCTCCTGCCTCCTCCGCCCCCCCCCCCCCCCCACACAACCCCCCCCCCCCCCCCCCCCCCCCGGCCAGGTCCGACAAGCTACGTTAACGAGCCGCCAAGATGGCGTCGATGAGCGTCAGTACGCCCCCGTCGTTGTTGCTCGGAATGCGCCACTTGGCGTGCGCGTTCATGTGCTCTTCGGCATTGTCCACGATAAAGCTGTGACCGACGCGCTCCAGCATGGGGATGTCGTTGTAGGTGTCGCCCACGGCGGCAGCATCGGCAATATCGATGCCCAGGTGCTCGCACAGGTGAGCGACGCCGGCGCCCTTGTCGACGCCCAGGTTCATAAAGTCGATCCACTCGCGCCCGGCGTTGGTGACGTAGAGTTTGTCCGAGAACTCGGGGCTATAGGTCTCGCGGAAAGCGGGTTCGGCGTCGTAGCCGGGGAAGAAGACCGAAATCTTGTTGGACTCGAAATCAATGCCCTCAAAGCTGTCGACGTAGTTGATTGTGTTGTAGTAGACGCTGATCTCGTCGTGGTATTGATGGTCGCGGGCAAGCACGTAGAACTCGTCGAAGCAGCACAGGACGGGGACAGCGCGAGGATCCTCCGAGGCACGGCTCAAGACCTGCTGATACAGCTCCACGTCAATATTGCTCTTATAAATATAGCTACCGCGATAAATCACGCACGCTCCGTTATCGGGACAAAAAGCGAGGCGGTTCTTAATGCCCTCGAACATCTCCTCGAGCTTGGGTGCGGGACGTCCGCTGGCGGGGCAGAATACGATGCCGGCGTCGGCGAGCTTGTCCAGGCGCTCATCAAGACCCTGGGGCAGCACACGCTCGTCGGTCAGCAGCGTCTTGTCCATATCGACGGCGAGAATCTTAATGTTGCCGATGTTGGCGTCCGATTCGTAAGTTTGCATAAAAAAGCGCCTTTCGTTTCGAGATTGTTTCAGACGTTATAACCATCAACTAGTAGTCGAGCGTATTTTCGCAGGAATGGTGCGTATTTGCACTGCAATTCACAAACTAATGAAAAAACTTTTCAGAAATTTGAATTTGTCGCTTGTACAGCAGGCACTTTAGCGTAATATAGCGACAATCGAAAACGGAGACGGAAAAACAACCGCTTACCGAGGAAAAGGTACCGTTTACGATATTAGAATTGCGCCCGGCGATAGGTGAAAGGAGAGGCAGATGCAGTTCGTAAAGATCATCACTACTGCAGACAATGCCATCCGACGCCAGCGCGCAATTTCCCGACGACGATAACAATCGTCTCTGTCCGCATGGGGCGCAATGCCTCAACAGAGTCATTTTGAGGTCGTTGGGTTTAAGCACGACATAGGCGCATGTTTCTAGGGCATGCCTGTGATGCATTCTGCTGAATAACCTGATATTGCACGGTTTTTGACCTCAAGGTGACTTGCAACTGACCGATGTTCTAACTAGCTACCAAGGGCGAAAGGAAACAGCCATGAGCAAGGAAAAAGTCGTTCTCGCATATTCCGGTGGTCTTGATACATCCGTATGTGTCAAGTGGCTCCAGGACGAGAAGAATCTCGATGTCGTTTGTGTCTGCGGCAACGTGGGCCAGGAAGAGACCGGACTGGATGCCAAGAAGCAGAAGGCGCTCGACCTGGGCGTTCTCGATTGCCAGGTGCTCGACCTGCGCGACGAGTTCTCCGATGAGTTCCTGACCAAAGCCATCGCAGCAAACTCCATGTACGAGAACAAGTACCCGCTGCTCTCCGCCCTGTCTCGCCCGCTGCTTGCCAAGAAGCTTGTTGAGGTCGCCCACGAGTTTGGCGCGACCTACGTCGCCCACGGCTGCACCGGCAAGGGTAACGACCAGGTCCGTTTTGAGGCCGCCGTCAAGGCCCTCGACCCCGAGCTCAAGGTTATCGCCCCGGTTCGCGAGTGGGACCTGAAGTGCCGTCCCGACGAGGTCGCCTATGCCCACGCCCACAACGTGCCGGTTCCCGAGGGTGCCAACGACAACCCCTACTCCATCGACGACAACCTGTGGGGTCGTGCCATTGAGTGCGGCCACCTGGAGGATCCCTGGAACGAGCCGCTCGACGACGCCTGGGTTATGACCAAGAACCCCGAGGACACGCCGGACACCCCGACCTACACCGAGGTTGAGTTTGAGGCCGGCAAGCCCGTCGCCGTAGACGGCAAGAAGATGAAGCTCTCCGAGATCGTCATCGCCCTCAACAAGATCTCCGGCGACAATGGCTTTGGTCGTCTCGATCTGGTCGAGGATCGCCTGGTGGGCCTTAAGAGCCGCGAGTGCTATGAGGTCCCCGGAGCCCTGACGCTCATCACCGCCCACAAGGCGCTCGAGGACATCTGCGTCGAGGGCGACCTGCTCAAGACCAAGATCAAGCTCGAGCAGGATTGGGCCACCGCCGTGTACAACGGCCAGTGGTACAGCCCGCTCAAAAACGCGCTCGATGCCTTTATGGCCGATACCCAGAAGTTCGTGACCGGCACTGTCCGTCTGAAGTTCTTTAAGGGCAACTGCCATGTCGTCGGCCGCAAGAGCCCCTTCAGCCTCTACGACTACGGTCTGGCTACCTACGACCGTGACACCACGTTTGACGAGAAGGCCAGCGCCGGCTTTATCGAGATCGATACGCTGTCGCTCAAGACGTGGGCAAAGGTCCAGGGCCCCAGCTCTGCTGCCGCCCAGGCCTAGCGCCTCCTTCCCTTGGTATCCGCGCGGCCCATCCGCGTGATACATAACGGGCGCACGGGGTCCCTACCTTTCGTTATGCTTGCTGACACTTCTTAACATCGGTGGCCCCTACGTTCCGCCCGCATATATGATGTCGCGTCTGCGGCTGAGTCCGAGCCCCGCCGGGGTTGTCCGACGGGGCTCCTTCTATCAATTTGGCGGCTCTGCGCCTATATATGAGGAGTATCCATTATGTTCAATGCTATTGCGCATGCTTTACTTGCCCTCGCGCCCGAGTTCGATGCTGCAAGGGTCGAGGACGTCCCTATGAGCCTGAAGGCCTGGATCGATGGTTCGCAGGGCAACATCCGGAGGGAGACGTTGGGCGCCAAGTGCATGGCGCGTCACTTCTTTGCAAATTAGCTACATGGCTCCGCACACGGTGGGGAATGTGTAAAACTAGCGGTTGAAAAATCGCTTTAGCGATATGGCGCATTGCTTTGGGCGCTTGTTTTGGTATTTGGAGAAAGGGGACGGTTCCATGGCTCTTTGGGGCGGTCGTTTTGAGGCAGGCGTGGCCGAGGTCACGCAGGAGTTTGGCGCGTCGCTGCCGGTCGACAAACATCTCTATAAGCAGGATGTCGCCGGCTCTAAGGCGCATGCCAAAATGCTGGCGGCCCAGGGCATCATCAGTGCCGAGGACGAGCAGGCGATTGCCAAGGGCCTGACCGGAATCGAACAGGATATCGATGCCGGCAACTTCACCTTCGACATCAACGACGAAGACATTCATATGTCCATCGAGAGCGAGCTGACGCGCCGCATCGGCGAGGCCGGTAAGCGCTTGCATACCGGACGTTCGCGCAACGACCAGGTGGCGACCGACACACGCCTGGGCGTCAAGGCGCTGGCCAAGGAGCTCATGGAGGCCAATCTTGAGCTGCGCCATGTGCTGGTGGATGCGGCCAAGAAGTACGACAAGGTGATTCTGCCGGGCTATACGCACATGCAGCACGCTCAGCCCGTGCTGCTTTCGCATCATCTGCTGGCGTATTCTTGGATGTTCGCGCGCGACTTTACGCGCCTGAAGGCCGCCTTTGATGCCGCCGACAACTGCCCGCTGGGTGCTGCCGCGCTTGCCGGCACGAGCTATCCGCTCGACCGTCAGATGACGGCTGCCGAACTTGGCTTTGCGGGTGTGATTCCCAACTCGCTCGATGCGGTTTCCGACCGCGATTTCCTGCTCGATCTGCATTACGCCGGCTCCGTCATGGCCATGCATCTGTCGCGTCTTTCCGAGGAGATCGTGCTGTGGTCGAGCTCCGAATTTGGCTTTATCACGCTTTCCGACTCGTACTCCACCGGCTCGTCCATCATGCCGCAGAAGAAGAATCCCGACTTTGCCGAGCTTATCCGCGGCAAGAGCGGCCGTGTGTATGGCAACCTGGTGCAGCTGCTCGTGACCATGAAGGGCCTGCCGCTTGCTTATAACAAGGACTTGCAGGAGGACAAGGAGGGCGCGCTCGATACCGCCCATACGCTCATGCAGTGCCTGTCGGTTATGGCCGGTATGATTTCGACTTGGACCGTCAACGAGGATGCCATGGCGCGCGAGTGCGGCGTGGGGCACCTTGCCGCTACCGATGTTGCCGATTACCTGGCCAAGCGTGGTCTGCCGTTCCGCGAGGCACATGCCGTGGTGGGCCATCTGGTCCTGATGTGCGAGAAGCGTAGCTGCAATCTTGAGGACCTGCCGTTTGAGGTGTTCCAGGAGGCAAGCCCGCTCTTTGAACGCGATATTACCGAGGCGCTCGACATCCCGTCGATTGTCGCTGCACGCACGACCGAGGGCGGTACCGCCCCTGCCGCCGTTGCCGTGCAGCTGCAGCGTGCCGAGGCGCAGCTCGTGGCCGACGAGGGCGTGTTTGGATCGCTGACTAAGGTCGTCGAGATGGGTCACGGGGCAAAGTAGAGGTTTGGCTGAAGCCGTTTTGGCCATTTATTGAGGAATCGTTTTTGCTTTACGGGCGTCTGCTGTTGTGGGCGTCCGTATTTTGTTGCTATGGGGGAGGGGCTTGTCGAGAACTTCTGTAGGACCTTTGGGCAGGTTGTGAAGGGGGTACGTTCGCGGGTGGCAACCGACCGTCCGCTCGGTTCGATGCGGTTGATGGGCGGTCGGATGGTACTCTAATCGGGCTTCGAAACAGAAGTGACACATATGGAGCGCTTTAATAAATTGCAACGTTTCAATAAACAGCTTTTTATTTTACTGCAGCTAAAACTCTGTTACGATGCAGTCCAGGCGGGTGCCGGAATGGGACTTGGGCACGCGCGAACCTACTTGAAAGGCTACCTTATGGCTATCGAGAAGACCTTCATCATGATTAAGCCCGACGCCGTGCGCGATCGCAAGATCGGCGAGATTGTTGCTCGCATTGAGCGCAGCGGCCTTGTCATCGAGCGCATGGAGATGACCACGCTCGAGCGCGCTACCGTCGAGGAGCACTACGCCCATCTGGCCGACAAGCCCTTCTTTGGCGGTCTCTGTGACTTTATGACGAGCGGTCCGGTCGTCAAGATGGTCGTTTCCGGTCTCTCCGCTGTTGCTAAGATGCGCACCCTCATGGGCGCTACTAATCCGCTTGACGCTGCTCCTGGTACCATCCGCGGCGACTTTGCCGTCGATGTCAACGCCAACGTGATCCACGGCTCCGACTGCCTGGAGAACGCCGAGATTGAGATCAAGCGCTTCTTTGGCTAAACCAGCTTTGACTCCTTAAAGCTGTTAGCGTGTGGCTTGGGCGCCGCGGAACTTCATCCGCGGCGCCCTTTTATTCCAAAATCTATGAAGGGGCCCGCTCGGTCATGAGTTCCGAGCGGGCCCCTGCTGTTAGCTTGTGGCACTGAGTGGTTTAGGCCTCGTCGACGACCTTGAGGCCGCGCGTGTGATCGATCTCGTTGAGGAGGTTAACGCGACGCTCGTGACGGCCGCCCTCAAACTCGGCGTCGAGCCACTCGTCGACAATCATCTTGGCGAGCTCGGAGCCCACGACGCGGGCGCCAAAGGCGAGCACGTTGGTGTTGTTGTGCATGCGGGAGAGCTTGGCGCTGAAGGGCTCGGAGCACACGACGGCGCGTACGCCCTCGACCTTGTTGGCAGCCAGGCTAATCCCGACACCGGTGCCACAGATGAGGATGCCCAGGTCGACGTCGCCGTTGGCAACGGCCTTACCCACCTTGTAGCCGGCGATGGGGTAGTCAAAGCTCTCGGAGGTGTCGGTGCCAAAGTTCACGACCTCGCAGCCGCGCTCCTTCAGGTGCTCGGAGATGATGTTCTTGAGCTCGACGGCGGCGTGGTCGTTGCCGATACCAATCTTCATGAGTGGTTCCTCTCTGGTCTGTGCGGCGCAAATGCTAAAGGTTTTACCGCGTTCGACTGCATGATAGCGCGACTTTTGCGTAAACGCTCGGGCGTTTTTTGGTCAAACGCTTTAGCATGCAACAAGACCGGCTTCTCATGAATGAATGCTGTCAGTTTGTGCTTGAGCGCCGTCCGCCGGAACCATGGTTGCAGTTTTTGATGCATTGTTATCAAATAAAGGAGCTAACTATTTTTGAGAGCCAAGCCCGTTATGCAAGCAGGAGATACCTATGTCTACCGATTCCCTTCGTGATGCCGCGTTTTGCGATGTTTTGAACCGCGAGCTTGTCTGTGCACTCGGCTGCACCGAGCCCATTGCCGTTGCCTATGCAGCAGCGCTGGCGAGCCAGACGCTCGGTTACGAGCCCGATCATATGGATGTTGCCTGCTCGGGCAACATCATCAAGAACGTTAAGAGCGTGACCGTGCCCAACTCGGGCGGTATGCACGGTATTGAAGCCGCGGCCGTGCTGGGTGCCGTGGGCGGCGACGCCAAAAGCGCGCTCGAGGTGCTCGAGAGCGTTAACGATGAAGACCGTGCTCGCGTGGCCGAGCTCCTCGCCGACGCCGACTACTGCGATGTATCGCTTGTCGAGGGTGTGCCCAACCTCTACATCAAGGTGACTGCCACGGCCGGGGGCCATACCGCGGTCGTCGAGATTACCGACCACCACACCAATGTCACGTGCCATACCCTCGACGGTATTCCGGTGTGCGGCAAGTCGGCGGGGGAGTGTGCCGCCTGCGCCGAGCGCGTCGTGGCCGAGCGGGCGGCAGATAACGCCGACACGCCCATGTCGATCGAGACCATCATCGACTTTATCGAGGACGGTGACATTGAGGACGCCCGTGCTGCCGTTGAGCGTCAGATCGAGCTGAATGGCGCAATCAGTGCCGAGGGCCTTGCGCACGCTTGGGGCGCCGAGGTGGGTCGTACGCTGCTGGGTGCTCGTGCCGATGACGTCGCCTGCCGTGCCCGTGCCCGTGCGGCCGCCGGGTCCGACGCCCGCATGAACGGCTGCGCGCTGCCGGTCGCCATTGTGTGCGGCTCGGGCAATCAGGGCATTACCTGCGCATTGCCCGTCATGGAGTATGCCGAGTACCTGCGTTGCGACCACGAGCGCCTGGTGCGCGCCGTGATGCTGTCCGATCTTATCGCCGTGCATATCAAGAGCTATATTGGTGCGCTCTCGGCGTTTTGCGGTGCTATTTGCGCCGCGTGCGGCGCCGGCGCCGCGATTACCTGGCTGTGCGGTGGCACGCGCGAGCAGATTGGCGCGACGGTCTCGAACACGCTCGGTAACGTGGGCGGCATCGTGTGCGACGGCGCCAAAGCGAGCTGTGCCGCCAAGATCTCGGCTGCCGTCGATGCGGCGATTCTGGGCCATGATATGGCCATGCAGGGTCGCGGCTTCCGCGCCGGCGAGGGCCTGATCCAAGATACCGTTGAGCAGACAATCGCCAGTATGGGCTACGTAGGCCGCGTAGGCATGAAGGACACCGACATCGAGATCCTCAACATCATGATCGGCAAAACCCAAGTGTGCTAGGACAGTTCGTCGGCTACTTGGTGTTCGTAGAAGGCTTCTACTACGGCGTTAAAGTCGCGGGCGAAGCCTTCCATGGTTCCGCGCCAGGTGACTCGGTTGGGCTTGCCCTGGCCTACATAGGCAGTCTGAATGCCGCAGGCGGGTTTAGGGAAGTCGCGTTTGGGATCGTTGCCCACCATAAGGACCTCGTGCGGTTCGAGCCCCATCACCTGAAGCTGCTCTAGATAGTAGGTGGCATCAGGCTTGCAGCGGGTGGCGTTTCCCATGTGCGTGACGAGCTCAAAGGGGGCGTCGGCCAGGTCGCCCCAACCCATGCGGCACTCGATGGCCCCCTGCGGAAAGCTGGGGTTGGTAAAGAGCGCGCAACGCAGCCCTGCGTCCTGTACGGCCTGGAGCGCGGCGTGTGCGCCCGGCATGGCGTGGGCGTTAATGACATCGTCGTTCTTGTACGGAAGAACTTCGCGGTCATAGTAGGTAAACGCCTCGTAGATGAGGGGATCGGAGAGGCGGATTCCGCATCGGCGCTCGACCTCTTCTTGGTAAAACTCAAGATTGGTTCGGTTGTCCGTGCCGCTGCGGCGATTGGCGTTGAGGTCGACCAGGATGGTGCCGAGGCGTGCCATCGTGCCACCGCGGCTGCGGCGCCCGATATCCGCGAGCATCGAAGAGACATCCTTAAAATAGCGAAGGATGAACGCGTTGAGGTTGATGCTGAGAAGCGTCTCGTCCATATCGAAAACGACTGCTTTGAGCACGCGGGCACCTTTCTCGAAAAATCGATCTAGAATCGTTGGCTCCGGATACTTTACCCCAAAGCCGAATGCCTAGCCGGTTATCGTCAAGTTGCGGAGACGTGTGTTCATAAGATTACGAAAAAGTCTCCACACGAGTAAAAAATCGCAGTTCACGCTTGAAATCGAACTCATTTCCCCGTAACCTATACGAACGTGATTGCATAAGCGTCACATTAGTATCTGTCGGCTCCCGAGTGTTCCTAAACGTTGTGTGCTTGTCGCACCCTTCTGTAGGTCCTAGCAATCGGGGCCCCGTAGTTCGAAAGGGGTCCACCTTTGAGTGAGATTCAGAACTCGTCCATTTTCTCTCTTGACGATGTCAACGAGGAGGAGATGAACAACCTCATCGACGGTACGATTACCGACTTTGATGAGGGCGATCTCGTTAACGGCACTGTCGTTAAGATCGAGCATGACGAGGTGCTCGTTGACATCGGATTCAAGTCCGAGGGCGTTATCCCGGTCCGCGAGCTGTCCATCCGCAAGGACGCTAACCCTGCAGACATCGTTGCACTCGGTGATCCCATCGAGGCTCTGGTTCTCCAGAAGGAGGACAAGGACGGTCGTCTGGTCCTGTCCAAGAAGCGTGCCGAGTACGAGCGTGCTTGGAACCGCATCGAGGAGAAGTTCAACTCCGGCGAGAACGTCGAGGGCGAGGTTATCGAGGTTGTCAAGGGCGGCCTGATCCTCGACATCGGCCTGCGTGGCTTCCTGCCTGCTTCCCTCGTCGACCTCCGTCGCGTCAAGGACCTCACCTCTTACATGGGCACCCGCATCGAGGCCCGCGTCATCGAGATGGACCGCAACCGCAACAACGTTGTCCTCTCCCGTCGCGTCGTGCTCGAGGAGTCCCGTAAGGCCGAGCGCTCCGAGATCCTGTCCAAGCTCAAGTCTGGCATGCGTCTCCAGGGCACCGTTTCCTCCATCGTCGACTTCGGCGCCTTCGTCGACCTCGGCGGTATCGACGGCCTCATCCACATCTCCGAGCTCTCCTGGAACCACGTCAACCATCCTTCCGAGGTTGTCAAGGTCGGCCAGGAGGTCGAGGTCGAGGTTCTCGACGTCGATCTCAACCGCGAGCGCATCTCCCTGGGTCTCAAGCAGACCACCGAGGATCCGTGGCGCGCACTGGTCAAGAAGTACCCCGTCGGCGCTATTGTCGAGGGCACTGTGACCAAGCTTGTCCCGTTCGGCGCTTTCGTCGATCTGGGCGAGGGCATCGAGGGCCTGGTGCACATCTCCGAGATGGCCAACAAGCACGTCGATCAGCCTTCTCAGGTCACCCACGTGGGCGACAAGGTTCAGGTCAAGGTCATGGAGATCGACCTCGACCGTCGTCGTATCTCCCTGTCCATGAAGTCTGCTGCTG
>CATVTM010000070.1 GCA_958346935.1 uncultured Collinsella sp. | reverse complement strand
GTCTTTGGCGCCGGCATGCACAACAGCGTCGACCACGCGCCCGCGTTGCCCGAGGGCTCCGCGCTCGTCTACGGCCACACGCACATCAAGGTTAACGAGGAAAGCGCCGCGCACCCGGGCCTGTGGCTCTTCAACCCCGGCAGCGTGAGCATTCCCAAGGACGGCACGCACAGCTACGGCATCTACGAGAACGGCGCGTTCCGCCACGTGATCCTGGAGGAGGACTAACCATGGCCGAGCATATGGCTCAGCAAAATGCCGAGGGCTCGCGCGATCTGTCCACGCTGGTCGACGCGTCGGCTGAGCTGCAGCATCTGGTGCAGACCATCTGGCGCCTACGCCAGCCCGACGGCTGTCCGTGGGACCGCGAGCAGACACACCGCAGCATTGGTAAGAACATGATCGAGGAGGCCTATGAGGCGCTCGACTGCATCGAGGCCGACGACGCGGCACACCTTCGCGAGGAGCTAGGCGACGTACTCATGCAGGTAGTGCTGCATGCGCAGATTGCGGCGGATGCCGGCGAGTTTACGCTGGCCGACGTGGCGCGCGATATCGACGCCAAGCTCATTCGCCGCCACCCGCACGTGTTTGGCGATGCGGATGCCGACAACCCCGACGAGGTGCTCAAGATTTGGGACGAGGTCAAGCTTGCCGAGAAGGCTGCCAAGGACAAGGCTGTGGCGGCGGGCGAGGCTGCGCCCGAAGGCCTGCTCGACGGCGTGCCCACGCACCTGCCGGCGCTGATGCAAGCTCAGAAGGTGTCGCGCAAGGCGGCGGCCGTGGGCTTTGAATGGGAGACGGTCCAGGATGTGTGGGACGAGGTCGCCGAGGAGCGTGCCGAGTTTGAGGCCGAGGCGCCCGGCTCGCCCGAGCGCGAGATGGAATTTGGCGACCTGCTCTTTGCCCTAGTCAACGTCGCGCGCAAAGAGGGGATTGACGCCGAGAGCGCCCTGCGCGCGAGCACGACCAAGTTCCGCCGTCGCTGGGCTGCGATGGAGCAGATGGCGGCCGGTGCTCACGTGGATCTTGCCGAGCTTTCGACCCACGGCCTCAACGACCTGTGGGATGCCGCAAAGGCGGAGGAGTAAGACTGCGGGAACGACAGGCTGACACGCCTCATCGTTCCCGCTAAATTTTTCGAAAATCAAGTGTATCCCTCGGCTAACTTAGGGCATAATGCAAAAAGTGCGACATGGCTAACTTACGGAGGTGCACCGACGGTGCACAGTCGGCCAGTCGCTTGCATCCACTACGTTTCCAAGTGAGAGGGAGACAACATGAGCGATATTTTGGACGTCTACGGTCGCGAGGTGCTCGACAGCCGCGGCAATCCCACCGTCGAGGTCGAGGTCGTGCTCGAGGACGGCAGCTTTGGCCGCGCAATGGTGCCTTCGGGTGCTTCGACCGGCGCCTTTGAGGCCTGCGAGCTGCGCGATGGCGACAAGGGCCGCTACCTGGGCAAGGGCGTCTCTCAGGCCGTCGAGCACGTCAATAACGAGTGCGCCAACGCCGTCGTGGGCCTCGACGCCTTCGATCAGCGCGCCGTCGATGCCGCGCTGATCGCCGCGGACGGCACCCCCAACAAGACCAAGCTCGGCGCCAACGCCATCTTGGGCGTGTCGCTGGCCGTCGCCCGCGCCGCGGCCGAATCGGCGGGCCTGTCGCTGTACCAGTACCTGGGCGGCGTCAACGCTCATCTGCTGCCCACGCCCATGATGAACATCCTCAACGGCGGTGTGCATGCCGACAATAACGTTGACTTCCAGGAGTTCATGATCATGCCGGTGGGCGCCCCGAGCTTTGCCGAGGGCCTGCGCTGGTGTGCCGAGGTCTACCACACCCTCAAGGGCGTGCTGCACGAGGCTGGCCTGGGCGGCGGTGTGGGCGACGAGGGAGGCTTCGCGCCCAACCTCAAGACCAATGCCGAGCCGTTCGAGTACATCACCAAGGCCGTGGAGAAGGCCGGCTTTAAGCCCGGCGTCGACTTCATGTACGCCATGGACCCGGCCTCGACCGAGTTCTACAACGCCGAGACCGGTATGTACGAGCTCAAGGGCGAGGGCGTTGAGTATACGAGCGCCCAGATGGTCGATTACTGGGAGAAGCTCGTCGACACCTATCCCATCATCTCCATCGAGGACGGCATGGCCGAGGAGGACTGGGACGGCTGGGTCGAGCTTACCCGCCGCATTGGCAACAAGGTGCAGCTGGTGGGCGACGACCTGTTCGTCACCAACACCGAGCGCCTCAAGAAGGGCATCGAGCTGGGCGCCGCCAACGCGATCCTGGTCAAGGTCAACCAGATCGGCACGCTCACCGAGTCGCTCGAGGCCATCGAGACCGCCAAGGAGGCCGGCTACGCCTGCATCGTGAGCCACCGCTCCGGCGAGACCGAGGACTCCACCATCGCCGACCTGGTCGTGGGCGTCAACGCCGGCCAGATCAAGTCGGGCGCTCCGTGCCGCAGCGACCGCATCGCCAAGTACAACCAGCTCATCCGCATCGAGGACGAGCTCGAGGGCAGCGCGCGCTACGCCGGCAAGGCCGCGTTCTACAACATTCGCTAAACGGGCGAATTTGGCGAGGGGGAGGCTGACTCGGTTCCTCCCCGCCTTGGCTGGATGCCGCAAAGAACTATGGGCGCTGGGCCATACGGCTCAGCGCCTTTTTTATGTCGAGCAAAGGCTGGCGAAGGCGGTGCGGGCGCTCGTGCTATAACTAAAGGACTTAGCGCAAACAAACCTCAACCGCAC
The DNA here is from genome assembly GCA_958346935.1 of uncultured Collinsella sp. Classification (GTDB taxonomy): domain Bacteria; phylum Actinomycetota; class Coriobacteriia; order Coriobacteriales; family Coriobacteriaceae; genus Collinsella. The sequence continues at coordinate 7,429 of CATVTM010000070.1, read as the reverse complement.
AAGGCGCACATGGATCAGATTTACGACAACAGGTACTATTCCGCCGGTTCGCGCGAACCGTCACCTCGCCGTGCGCATTCGGTGCAGCTTGGCGGGTCTGGTTATGCTGGTGCTGATCGCTCCAGGTATAGCTCGCCGGCGACTTCGCATCCCAATGCTCAGCCAAATAGTTCCTCGGATAGTCCGGTGCGCCCATCGCGTTCCAAGCATGAGTCGCGCCCTTCGACCCAGGCATCCGACAAGCCGCGCCGTCCCTCAAGTCGTCTTTCCGGCTCGGACTTTATGCACTACGCCAACGATAACGCAGCGATCAAGGCAATTTACGACTTTACCCACGGTCCTCAGCGAGGGCTATTCATCGGCATTGTCGTTGCTCTGGTGCTCGTGAGCCTGTATTTCCCCGTGCGCGATCTGTACGTGGCAAAGCGCTCGAGCGATATCTTGGCCAAGCAGGTCGAGATTCGTCAGCAATACAATGATGAGCTGCAAAAAAGCGTCGACAAGCTGCTCTCGGAGGAGGGTATCAAGGACGCGGCATCCGAGGACTTGGGCCTGGTGATGCCCGGCGAGAAGAGGATTGAAGTGCAGGGCCTGGACGACGATTCGGATTCGTCTTCGAGCAAGAAGTCGTCGAACGCCAAGAAGGCCAGCGAAGTTGCCAAGGAAATCGAAGAAGTCGGTAAGGACGCCCCGTGGTATATCCAGGCGCTCGACATGCTGTTTGGGTTTAACGGTGTCGAGGGCCAGACGGTCGTGTCCAACGGCGAGTAGCGCCCGGAGGGGAACCCGCAATGGCAGATTGCAAACGATATAAGGTGGCGGCGATTGACCTGGGAACGGTGTCGTCGCGACTGGTGCTGGCCCAGGTCGAGGGCGGGGCGATCGTGGAATCGTCCAAGCATACCGAGATTACCGACTTGGGCGAGGGCGTGGACGCGACGGGCCGCTTTTGCGAGGCGGCCGTTGGGCGCGTGCTCGCCGCATGCCGCATGTTTTTGGACGAGGCACGTGCCTTTGGGGCCGTGTGCATCTGCACCACGTGCACAAGTGCCGCGCGCGATGCATCCAATGCCGCCCTGCTGCTGGACGGCCTGCGCGATCTGGGGCTTGAGCCACAGGTGATTCCGGGCGAGATCGAGGCGCGCCTGACGTTTTTTGGCGTGGCACACGACTTTGCCGGCGAGCGCATCATTGTTGCCGATTCGGGTGGCGGATCCACGGAGCTTGCGACGGGCGTGTACGCACCGGAGCGTGGGGTCTTTGCGCTGGAGGGAACGCGCTCGCTGGACATTGGCTGCCGTCGCGTGACGGAGCGCTTCTTCTCGGCCCTGCCGCCTGCGGACGGTGAGCTTGCGGCCGCCGCCGACTGGGCAGGCGAGCAGTTCGCTGCCTATTTTGAGAGCCTACCCAGCGACTTTGAGCGCGCCGAGCGCCTGGTCGCCGTGGGCGGTACCGTCACCACACTCGTTGCCCTGGTCCACGAGCTGGAGCCGTACGACTCGAGCTTTGTGCATCTGCGCGAGCTTTCGATGGAGCAGATTTCGGCCGCTATCGAGCGCATGTCCGCGCTGGACGTGGATGGCATCGCCGCGCTGCCGGGCGTGCAGCCCAAGCGCGCGGGCGTGATTCTGGCCGGTGCCGTGGTGATTCGCGAGCTCATGCGAGCCGGCGGCTACCAGACGCTCACCGTAAGCGAGAACAGCCTGCTCGCCGGTATGGCCGCCACCATCAACGAGGCTCTCGACGGTGCGACCCCCACCATCTCCTGGACCCCGAGTCTGAGCACTCTTTAACCGTCTCCCTCTGAGTTGCGGTGAAATAGTTCCTAAATGGGCCGGTAAACGGCCAAAACAGGAACTATTCCACCGCAACTTCTAAGGGGCCGAAGCAGTTTTTTAGCTCGTCCTAAATTAGCTGACTTTCTGAAGCACGGGGCGGTGGGACGTCTGCGTATTAGCTGCGCAAATCCGCACCGGCTTCGGACGCCTGCCGGCGCCCTCGCCGGCTCGCTGCGGACGCTGCGCGTCCGCTTGACGCTCGCCCCCTCGCGGGTTCGAGTCCCACCGGCATCTAAAAGAAGTGAGCCCGCATCCCTTGGGGACACGGGCTCGAAAGCTCCATATGGTAGGGGCGGTGGGACTCGAACCCACAATCCTTGCGGCGAGAGATTTTAAGTCTCCTGCGTATGCCAATTCCGCCACGCCCCCGTGAGACTAGAAGTCTAGCACAAGCCGTCCGTTACGCGTTGACGGCCATCGAGTGTTGGCCCGACTTCTCCAGGAACTCCTGGAACTTGGCTTCGTCGCCCTTGTTCTTGTACTGCAGGGCCAGCAGGTATTCCAGGCGGCAGCTCTTGACCTTGTCGTCACCGGCCTCCTTGAGCATGCGCTCCAGCTCGGGGATGTCGTTGTGGCGCTTGAGGATCATCGTGTCGTACATCAGCTGGCACTCGTGCGCGACCGCCTCGGCCTGGCCGCCCTCAAAGCCCTTGATCTCGTGCAGCAGCTCCTTGGACTTTTTGCGGTCCTCCTGGCCAACGTAGTAGTTGAAGGCCTTGATCACCAGGTCGACGCGCTGCATCTTCGGCAGGTTGAGGCCCAGCAGCAAGTCGAACATCTCGTCGGCGCGCTCATGGTCCTCGCGCAGCAGATAGGAGTTCAGACGCAGGTAGTCGCGGTTGTAGCGCGGGTACAGCATGCTGGTGAGTTTGGCGTCGAGCAAACGATCGAACTCGTCCCACTGCTTGGCAGCCATAAGCTGCTGCAGGCGCTTAAACGTGGTGCGTTTTTTGACGCTAAAGAACACCGACACGGCGATACAGATGATAACGACGGCGGTCCAGAGGGTGCGGGAATCGGGCATTTCAGAGTCCTTAGTCGCTCGTAAAGCGAGCGGTATGACAACACGTACTAGATGTATTATACGCAGCGCGCAAGCAAACTGGCATAAAAGTGCATCGAGGCCGAGCACCATCGCTCGCTGCGGTACACTTACCTAAAGTAAACCATGAAGGGAGACATTACCTATGAAGAAAATCGTTTTGGCTTGCGGTGCTGGCGCTGCTACTTCCACGCTCGTTGCCCAGAAGGTCGCCACTCTGCTCGACGCCAACGGTTATGCCGACAAGTACGAGATTGTGCAGTGCGCCATCTCCGAGGCCAAGGACGCTTGCGACGAGGGCGCCGACCTGTTGATCGCCACCACCGTCGCCCCCGAGGGCCTCACCTGCCCGTACGTGAGCGGCGTGCCCTTCATGACCGGCATGAACCGCGTCGCCGCCGAGAAGGCCGTCCTCGACGTCATGGCTCAGTAGGCGCCGCCTGTATGAGCGAGCAGAACGCCAACCCGGTCGAACTCTTTGGCATGCGCGTCGCCCACGTGGGCGTCAACGCTACCGACCCGGCCGATGCCCTGGAGATCGCGGAGCTGTTCTCGACGATGATGGGCATGCCCGTTATCGAGACCCCGGTTTCGTACTTTAACGATTCGCTGGTCGAGATCATGAAGCAGAACGGCCGTGGCACCAAGGGCCACATCGGCTTTGCCGTCGACGACATCGACGCGGCAGAGAAGTGGTTCGCCGAGCGCGGTCTCGAGGTCAACGAGGAGTCGCGCGCGCTGCTGCCCGACGGTGGCACCAAGCTCGTGTACTTTAAGCGCGAGTTCGCCGGCTTTGCCGTGCACCTGTGCCGCGAGTAGCGCACAAGCTGCTATAGCTAGCAAAAAATGGGGTAAGGCGCGTGGCCTTGCCCCATTTTTAATGCCGAGAGGGTGACTGACGGGCTGCCGTAAATCGAAGGTGAATGGCTTTCCGCGAAGTGAACGAGTGAAATCGAACCCCTGGAGCATCGACACTTTGGAGGCACCGTTTCCTGCGGTTTTGTCAGGTTTTCCCTGCGGTTTTGGCGCCAAAAAGTGCGGATGCTCCAGGGGTCCAAAATAGGTCGTTCACTTCGCGGAAAAGCATTCACCTTCGATTCGTGAGAGACGCCCCTACCGCAGCAGGCGAATCGTAAAGCGGCTGCCGACCCCTTCGACCGAGGTCACACCGATGACGCCGCCGTGGCTGTCGACAATCCACTTGGCAATGGCGAGCCCCAGGCCCGAACCCTGCGCGCCGACATCGCGCGCGTTGTCGGCACGGTAGAACCGCTCGAACGCGTGAGCTGCGGATTCCTGGTTCATGCCGATGCCCTCGTCCTCAATGCTTATGTCAATCGCGCCCGTGCCCGCATCGGGCGTTATGGCAAACGTGACGGTCGTGCCCGCGTCCGAATACTTGGCGGCATTCTGCACGATTACGCGCAGAGCCTGCTTCACAAGCGCCACGTCAACGGGCGCGTCGCAGCGCGGGTCGCTGGCGAGCGCAGCGTCAAAGGCCAGCCGATACGCGTGCGTGGCATCAATCATCTGCGATTCTTCGCAAACCTCGCCGACCAGTGCGGCCAGGTTGGTATTTGCGCGCCGCAGCACGGTGCGGCCGGCATCGCCGCGCGCCAAAAACAGCAGCTGCTCCACGAGCTCCTGCATATGCTCGCTTTCGGTCTTGAGCGAGGCGATGGACTCTGCTAGCACGTCCGGGTCGTCTTTGCCCCAGCGGTCGAGCATGTTCACGTAGCCCTGAATCACCGCGATGGGCGTGCGCAGCTCGTGGCTTGCATCGTTGACAAAGCGCATCTGCTGCAGCTTGGCCTCTTGCATCTGGCGCAGCAGGCGGTTGAGTGCGACCTCGATGCTTGCCAGATCGGCGTCGCCGGTGGTGACGCTCGGCGAGTCGACGCTTGCGCGCTCGATGGCCTGCTCCAGCGTTTCCATCTTGCCGCCGGAGAGCTGCATGCGGCCGAGTTCGTCCACGCGCAAGGCCAAGTCGTTGAGCGGTGCCATGGTGCGGCGCACGCGGCGGGCGCCGCCGAGCATGTTGAGCACGCTGATGACCTGCCAGCCTACAACAACGATATAGAGGGGCCACAGTGCGGCGAGGTCCTGCGCGAGGGGAAAGGTCTTGGTGGTGCGTGCAAGCTCAACGGTGTAGGTAAGTGTGGTCAGATCCCAGCCGCGCGCGGGCGTCAGCGACATACTGCGAACGGACTCGCTGGGGATCCAGCCCACGGTAAACGTGCCGTCGGGCAGTGTTTGGTTGTAGCCAAAGACGAGGATCGCCGCCGCAACAACCAGCAGCAACAGATCCAGCCAGATGTAGCTCACCAAACGCCGCCACATGTAGCTCCAGTTGATGGCGCGGGCGATGGAGGTGACGCGCTTGGTTTCGGCGTTACGCGCGGCAGACATAGCCCACCCCGCGAACGGTCTGGATGATGCGGGCGCCGCCGGCGTCCTCGATCTTGGCGCGCAGGTGCGCGATGTGCACGTCGACGTTGTTGGTGTCGCCCACGTATTCGTAGCCGAGCGCCTCGTGTGCGATGCGCTCGCGCGTGAGTACGGTGCCGGCGTGTGCCATAAGCAGGGCGAGGACATCGAACTCGCGGGCGGTCAGCACGATGGGCGACCCGCCGACCGTGACTTCGCGTCGGTCCGGGTCGAGCGCGACCGAGCCCACGGTGAGCGCGGCGGGGAAGGGTGCGGCGGCGGTCTGGGCCGAGTCGCCAGCTGGGGGCATCGCAGTGGCATCCGCAGTCGTAGCGCCCGCCCCGGCCCCGACACCGCCAGCGCCCGAAGCCGCCCGCACGGCCTCCGCGCGCTTCAGCGCCACGCGGATCCGTGCGAACAGCTCCTCAATCGCAAACGGCTTGGTCAGATAGTCATCGGCGCCGGCGTCGAGCCCGGCCACCTTGTCCATCACGGCATCGCGCGCGGTGACCATAATCACCGGCACATCCTTGTGCTTGCGGACGCGCCGCAGCACCTCCATGCCGTTGAGCTGCGGCAGCAGCACGTCGAGCAGAATCAGATCGTAGTCGCGCTCCAGCGCCAGGTCCACGGCGGTACGGCCGTCGGCGGCGTGCTCCACCTGGTAGCCCTCGTGCTCCAGCTCGAGCGTCACAAAGCGGGCGATTTTCTCCTCGTCCTCTACGATCAGGATTCGTGCCATACGTGCCCCCGTCTGCGATTACTTGTCGTCGTTGAGATTTTGCTTGATGTCGTCTGCGGCGTTGGCAGCGCTATCCATAAGGTTGTTGATGCTGCCGGGCACGTCGCCGTCGCTGTCGATGCGGTAGCGCATGCCAAAGAACAGGCCAATCAGCATCAGCCATATCGTGGCGCCCCAGGCAAACAGCGCGACGATGGGGATCAGGATGGGGATGTTGAGAATGATGGCGTCGCGGCGCGTGGCGATAAACTTGGTGTCCAGGCTCAGGCGGAAGAGCTTTTTGAGGTACTCCCACACGCTGTCCATCTTTTTGGAGAAGTCGGTCTTTTCGCTCGACTTTTCGTAGGCGGCCTGCGCAGCGACCATCTCGGCAGAGGGCTCATCGACTGGCTCGGGCTCGGTGGCGGCGTGCGCCGACGTGGTCTGGGTCTTGCCCTGCGACTCGAGCCAAATGATGGCATCCAGGACGTTGCCGTCGGCGGCGTCGAGCGCCGCCTTGGCATCGGTGTAGCTCACGTTGCACTTGGTGCGGATGGTTTCAACTTTTTCGAGGTCGTCCATGACCTGTCCTTTCGTTCGATGGGCGCGACGCCGGGCGATTTGCCCGGGGCGCGAGCGTTGCGTTCGGCGGCCTGCGTTGCGCGGTGCCGCCCCGCCCTTGGTCGAACTCTATAGTGCAGGTTATAGATTAAGCGATTCTTGAGCCAAGATTAATGTTGGATGAGTTTTTGGGTGGCGGTGGGAAAAGTATTAGACCTCGATGGCGGGGGATGGGGTGCCGGTAGTAAAGCGGTGTCAAGGGTTGGTCGAGCGGGCGGTTTTTAGGCGACTGTGACATGGCGGGCGGTCGATCACCTATACTGGTTGGGCTCAACTGGAGAGGTGATAACTAGTTATGAAATCAATCAATGTTGCAGCAGCGATTATTCAGAAGGATGGGAAAATCCTGAGCTGCCAGCGCGGCTATGGCGAGTTTAAAGACGGCTGGGAGTTTCCGGGCGGAAAGCTCGAGCCGGGCGAGACCGGCGAGCAGGCAATCGTGCGCGAGATTCAAGAAGAGCTCGAGGTCACGATCGGCAACCTCGACTATCTTTGCACGGTCGAACACGATTACGAGACGTTCCACCTGTCGATGCAGTGCTACCAAGCTAACATCCTTTCGGGGGAGTTCAAAGAGCACGCTCACGAGGACATGAAGTGGCTCGATACCAATAACCTGTGGGATGTCGATTGGCTTCCAGCGGACGTTAAAGTCGTTAGGGAACTCGAAAAGAAACTCGGGCTTAAGTAAGAAAGGAGCGGGCGCTACATGGTGCCTCGCTCCTTTTTAATATGAGCAGGACATTGTCAAGAGGCAAAATCGGGCCTGGCCCCAACGAT
>CATVTM010000069.1 GCA_958346935.1 uncultured Collinsella sp. | reverse complement strand
TCGTGGCCACCATGGTCGTGGGCATCATCGGCGCGTTCTTCGGCGTGCTGGCGTAAGGGCCCGGCTGCATAGATTTTCGTTGCAACCTGGAAAAGGGATGGAACAGGCCTATGCCCTCCATCCCCTTTTTGTATAGAAGGAGTTCGTATGTTCGCGAAGGATCGCGAAGCAATGCGCCTGACGCCGGCAGAGGTCAGGCTGATTCTTATTGAGTCCCTGCAGTGGTGCGCCAACAACGCGGTCTACTTTTTGGGGCTTATCGGTGCGGCCACGTATGATCTGGCCGGCACGGCCTTTTTGGTTGCCGCCATTACGCTCGCGCGCAATCTTATGACGTCGGTGGGCAATATGGTGTCGGGCTCGGTCATCGACCGCTTTGGACCGCGCCGGACGTCATTTGTGACGTGCGTGATTACGGCGGTGCTATCGCTTGGCGTGGGGTTGGCGCCGTTGTCTGTCCCCGGGCTTGTGTTTGCCGCGTGCGTCTTGGGACTTGCGGGCGGCTTTATCAACACCTGCACGCATGCGTTTCCGGGATACCTGGAGTCGACCACCGAGGGCCGTACCCGCGTGAACGGTCTCATGGTGTTCTACAGCAATATCGCCTATACCGCTGGCCCGCTGCTCGGCGGTGCCATCGTGAGCTGTTTTGCCACGCAATCGGTCTATCTGCTCATGGCGGGCATGATGGGTGTGGCGGCCGTGCTCTCCTTGGGCTGTCACGAGTGTGTTGCTCCCGCAAAAGGGGAGAAGCCGAAGGGCGGTATTCTGGGCGGCATGGCCGAGGGCGCGCGACTTACGTTTCGCGACCACGACTTGCGCCTCATCTTTATCTCGGGCTTTTTGGGTTTCTTTGCGTTCGGCGCGTTCGATTCGCTTGAGTCGTTGTTCTACCGCGATGTGCTCAACGTGGATATCGTCTGGCTGGGCTGGCTGTCCTCGGTCGTGGGCCTCACTTCCTCGGTGGGCGCGTTCATCCTGACCAAGCTTTCTGCTCGCCATGTCAACCTGCGATTGTTGCTCGGCGCGCTCATGGCCGTGGGCATTGGGTCCATGGTGTACGTGGGCACCGATATGCTGGGGGTTGCGATTATCGGTCAGGCGATTAACGGACTGGCTTGGGGTTTCTTGGAGCCGCTGCAGATGATCTTGATTCAGGAGCGCGCGGACATCAAATACCTGGGGCGCATTACCGGCTTTGTGCGTTTTGGCCTGATGAGCGCCGGCGTGCTTCCGTTGCTGGCGGCTCCGTTTTTGGCGGAGGCTTTGGGCGTTCAGGCGGTGCTGTTTGGGGCATCGACCATTATCGCGCTGGTAGGAACGCTGTTCTTTGTCACACAAGGGAGGCGCCAGAGGTGTTAGCTATACATTCAATTCTAATTTAATACCACTCACCAGAGAATTTCGACCGTTCACCGAGGATTGGAGCAGATTGATAAGTGGTATTAAAAACACATTAGGTGTATGTCTATAATTGGTATCGAAAAGAAACGCAATGTATAGAGTTGCGTGCAGGACAGAAAGGAAAAGCCATGAAGGAAACCGAGAAGATCGAGATCATGCACTTTAGCCAGGAGGGCTACGTCGAGGACGGCAAGAACGTCTACGAGACCGGCAAGAAGATGATTGAGCTCGCCGACAAGGTCGCCGACGAGGGCTACGACGCCGTGTTCCTGATGGGCGTCGGCGGCACCTGGGACGAGCTCATGCAGCTCGAGTACCTCATGAACAAGTTCGGCGACCGCGACCTCGAGGTCTACCTGATCCACGCCGCCGAGTGGAACGTCATGGGCCACAAGCGCATGACCGAGAAGTCCGTCGTGCTCACCGCCTCCGAGTCCGGCACCACCCCCGAGGTCCTCGAGGCCGTCAAGAAGATGAAGGGCATGGGCGTGCGCGTCTACGCCATGACCAAGCCCGAGGGCCCCATCGGCCAGGCTGTCGGCGCCGAGAACTGCGTCAAGATGGCTTCCGATCATGGTAACGGCGGCTGCGAGATGGGCTACTACCTCGCCGACTGCTTCGGCCTGCGCCTGCTCAACCGCCGTGGCTGCTTCCCGCAGTTCGATAAGTTCATCGAGCAGACCAAGGATGTTTGGACCCACCTGGTCGACATCCGCAAGAGTTTCGAGCCGCGCGCCGAGGAGCTCGCCAAGAAGTACGCCCTGGCCCCCTACACCATGTTCATCGGCTCCGGCGCCCTGTGGGGCGAGACGATCCTGTTCTCGATGTGCATCCTGGAGGAGATGCAGTGGAAGCGCACCCGCTACATCACCTCGGCCGACTTCTTCCACGGCACCCTCGAGCTCGTGGAGCCCGGCGTCCCCGTGTTCCTGTTCATGGGCGAGGACGAGAACCGCAAGCTCGACGAGCGCGTCCGCGCCTTCCTGACCCGCGGCGTGACCGGCGACACCGACATCAACATCATCGACACCGCCGAGTTCGCGATCCCCGGCCTTGACGACGAGTTCCGCGTCATCGTCTCCCCGTGGATCCTCTCCTCGCTGATCACCGATCGCCTTGCCGCTTACTACGAGACGGTCACCAAGCACAACCTCAACTACCGTCGCTACTATCACCAGTTCGACTACTAAGAGCAAATAACGTTTGTGTAATTGGGCCCCGCTCCTATATGGAACGGGGCCTCGCTTGGGTTGGAGAGTAATTATGAGCTATCCGCAGCTTGCCGTCATGAATATCAGCCATCGTTATTTTGACCTTGAGGAATTCTTTTCTTCGGCGTCGGCTTCGGGCTACACGTGTTGCGAGCTTTGGACCGGGGCGATGCATCTGTATGTCGATTGCCATGGATACGATTCGCTCGAGCAGGTGCGGGAGCTATCACAGCGGTATGGGGTTCGGATTGTGGGGCTTTGTCCCGAACAGAACAACCCCAAGCCGTGGAATATCGCGGCGCGCGGGAATGAGGCGCGTGCCCGCACGCTCGCGTACTTTAAGAACGTTGTAGATATCGCGGCGGAACTTGGAGCCGAGCAGGTCATGGTCTCGAGCGGCTGGGCATTTTTGAACGAGCCGATCGAGGACGCGTGGGGTCGCAGCGCCTCGATGCTGTGTGCGATTGCCGAGCATGCGGGAGAGTGCGGCGTGCGACTGGTGCTCGAGGCCCTACAGCCGGTTGAGTCGATGATCGTGAACTCGGCGGCCGATACGAAGCGCATGATCGAGGCAGTTGATCATCCGGCACTTAAGGCATGTCTGGATTTGGGCGCTATGGCGGTGGCGGGGGATACCATCGACGATTATTTCGATCTGCTTGGCGATGATGTCGCCCACGTGCATTTTGTCGATGTTGCGGCAGATGGCACGACGCATCTTGCCTGGGGTGACGGCGACCGCGATATGCGCGCCGACCTGGATAGGCTGGTGGCGCGCGGCTATCGCGGAGTTGTTTCGGCCGAGACCTATGACTGGCGCTATTTTGCCGACCCTGCAGCTGCCGATGCGCAGGTAATGGCGGAGTACCGACGCGCGATTGGCGTCTAGGTGGGGTTGGGTTGCGACAATCCGCTCCTATGTTTCCAAATGAATACGGTGTGAGCCGAGGAGGACGATTCTCCCCGCAAACACTCTAGTATGCTAAAGTACCCAGAAGACCGGCGGAGCTATGCCGGTCTTCTGCTCTATATGAAACACAGCATGAGGAGGCTCACCAGATGACGGCCACACCGTGGGGATTCCGGGACATATTGCCCGAGGAGGCTCAGGCGCGCGAGGAGATTGCGCTGACGGTGAAGGGCTGCTTCAGGGAGCATCATTACCTGCCGGTCGAGACGCCGCTGCTCGAGGACAAGGGTTCGCTCGAGGAAGGCGGGCGCATTGCAGACACGCCGTTTAAGCTCTTTGACGACGATGGTCGTCTGCTGGTGGTTCGTCCTGATAACACACTGCCGATCGTGCGTCTGGTTTCGACCCGCATGCGCGCGGCCGACCTGCCCTTGCGCCTGCGCTACGAGGCGCCGGTGGTTCGCGAGTGCCAGCGCAATGCCGGTGGCTCGCGCCAGTTTACGCAGCTGGGCTTTGAGCTTATCGGTGCGGGCGATACCGCGGGCGATGTCGAGATTGTTTCGCTGGTGGCGGAGGCTGTGCGCAAGCTGGCGCTGCCCGATGCGCGCGTTATCGCAGGTAGCGTTCGTCCGTTTAAGGAATTGCTCGCGGTATGCGAGGATCGTGAGCTGGCTGCCGAGGCCCTGCGCTGTGTGCACGCCAACGACTTTGTGGGCCTCGATGCCCGCGTGGCGGCAAGCGCCGAGTCCGATGCCGTCAAGGCCGCTATTAGCGAGTTGCCGCGTCTGCACGGCGGTGCCGAGGTACTCGATCGCGTGGACGCGCTGCTGGAGGCCGCCGGTATCGTCGCGCCGCTGACGCGCGAGCTGCGTGCCCTGGTCGAGGGCCTGGCACTCGAGGACGCCCAGGTGCTGTCGTTCGACTTCTCTATCATGAACTCTTTCGATTACTACACGGGCCTGGTCTTTAAGGCCTATGCCGGCGGCTTGCCCGATCCGGTCGGTTCGGGCGGACGCTATGACTCCATCTTTACCGGCGCGTTTGGCGCCGGTATCGAGGTGCCGGCGGCGGGCTTCGCCTTTTCGCTCGAGCGTCTGGAGGCCGCACGCACCTCGGCCGAGGACATCGCCCCCGATGGCGACCACGCCGTGGGTCGTGGCACCGAGGGCCCGCTGCGCATCGCCGTGCCCAAGGGCTCACTTAAGGCCGACACACTCGACGTACTCGAGGCCGCGGGCTTGGATGTTTCGGAGCTGCGCGATCCTGGCCGTCACCTGATCGTGCGCGGCCGCGACACGCGCGCCGGCGAGGGCGCGGTCGGCGATATCGAGTTTGTCATTGTGCGCCCCAGCGATGCACCCGCCTTTGTGGGCTGCGGCGGTGCCGATTGCGGCATCTGCGGTTGGGACTCGCTCATCGAGGCCGACCTCAACCTGCTGCAGCTGGTCGATCTGGGCTACGGCCTGTGCACCTTTATCGAGGCGGAGCCCGCGTGGCGCGCCGGTCAGGCCGAGCGCAACTATGCCCGCCGCGGGTCGCTTCGCGTGGCAACCAAGTACCCGCGTATCGCGAGTGCCTGGTATGCCGAGCGCGGCGTGAACGCCGACATCGTTTCGCTGCACGGCAATATCGAGCTGGGGCCCATCGTCGGCATGACCGATCGCATCGTGGACATTACCGCCACTGGTGCCACCCTGCGCGACAACGACTTGGTCATCACCGGCCGCATTATGGACTGCACGGCCCGCTTCTTTGTCAACCCGGGCGCCGCGCGCCTGGACCCGCGCGTTCGCAACCTGGCCGATCGCCTGGCGACTGCCGTGAAGGACAAGCATTTTGAGCCCGTCGCGGGCTCGGCACAATAGCGCGAGCACGCACGGGCGCCCCAACGTACGGGCTGCGGGCCGATTGGCGCCGCCGCCCGGCCTCTCGTTTTTCGAACACAACCTCGACCGATAGGGGATTCCGATATGAAGACCATCAAGCTTGCTCCCGGTGAGCGCCTCGTTACCAACCAGCTCAACCGCAAGGGCGTGCTACCGCAAAACATCGTCGACGCCGCCCGCGATATCGTGGCCAACGTGCGCGCCAACGGCGATGCCGCGGTGCGCGATTACTGCCAGCGTTTTGACGGTGTCGAGCTGCAGAGCTTTCGTCTGCCGCAAGAGCAGATCGATGCCGCGCTCGAGGGCCTCGACCCGGCCTTTGTCGCCGCGCTCGAGAAGGCCGCGCGTCAGATTCGCGAGTTCCACCAGCGCGAGGTCGAGCAGAGCTGGTTTACCACGCGTGCGGACGGCACGATGCTCGGCGTTAAGGTGACCCCGCTCGCGGCGGCTGGCATCTACGTGCCGGGCGGTCGCGCGCAGTATCCCTCCACCGTGCTCATGAACGCCATTCCCGCCAAGGTGGCCGGCGTCAAGCGCGTGGTCATGGTGACCCCGCCGCAAAAGGACGGCCTTATCAGCCCCTACACGCTCGCCGCGGCCAAGCTCGGCGGCGTGGACGAGATCTATATGGTGGGCGGCGCCCAGGCCGTGGCCGCGCTGGCGTACGGTACCGAGACCATTCCGCGTGTCGACAAGATTACCGGCCCGGGCAACGCCTTTGTCGCTGCGGCCAAGCAGATTGTTTCGGGCGATGTGGGCATCGACATGGTCGCCGGCCCCTCCGAGGTCTGCGTGCTGGCCGATGCCACGGCCAAGCCCATGGTGGTCGCGGCCGACCTGATGGCCCAGGCTGAGCACGATCCGCTGGCGGCCTGCTATCTCGTGACCTGCGACGAGCAGTTTGCGCGCGAGGTCGAGGCGGGTATCGACATTCTGGTGGCGCAGTCCCCGCGCGCCGAGATCACGCGCGCCTCGCTCGATAACGAGGGCACCATCGTGGTGGCCGCCGACATGGCTGCCGTCGTCGAGGCCGTGAACACCGTGGCACCCGAACACCTTGAGCTGCACTGCAAGGACGCGATGGGCCTGCTCGGCGGCATTCGCAACGCCGGCGCCATCTTTGTGGGCGCTTGGAGTTCCGAGCCGCTCGGCGATTACGTCGCCGGCCCCAACCACACGCTGCCGACCGGCGGTACGGCCATGTTCTCCAACCCGCTTTCGGTCGAAGAGTTCGTTAAGCGCTCGAGCGTCATTTGCTATACGCCCGAAGGTCTGCTCTCCGACGCTCCTGCTACGCAGCGCCTGGCCGAGGCCGAGGGCCTGTGGGCACACGCGCTTTCCGCCGCTCTTCGTCGCCGCGTGTTGGAGCAGGGCGAGGATGCCGTGAGCGCCGAGTCGCTCGCCGCGGCCGACCTGACCAAGGTCGCCTGGCCGGGCGACGCCGTGGCGACGGTTGCCGAGGGCGTGGACCTGACGGCGGCTGCGGGCGCGGATGGCGCCGGTGTGACCGGTGGGGAGGCCTAATATGGCCGAACTCACGCCGCGCATGAAGGAGCTCGTCCAGCCCTATCTGGCAGGCATTGAGCCCTATGATCCCAACTTTACGCCCACGCGCATCAACCTTTCGGCCAACGAGAACACCTATCCCGTGCCGGCCGGCGTGCGCGAGGCGGTCGACGCCGCCCTGGCTGCCACGCCGCTCAACCGCTATCCCGATCCCATGTCTAACGACCTGCGCGACGAGCTAGCCGCCTGGCATGGCGTGACGCGCGAGAATATCTGCGTGGGCAACGGTGGCGACGAACTGCTCTATAACTACCTGCTGGCGTTTGGCGGCGCGGGGCGGACCCTGCTCAACTGTCCGCCGTGCTTTAGCGAGTATGCGTTCTTTGCGTCGCTGTGCCAGACCGAGGTGCGCGACGTGTGGCGCGACCCGGCGACCTTTGAGCTCGATCAAGCGGCTGTGCTCGCGGCGGCGCCCGAGTGCAACCTGGCAATCGTGACCTCGCCCAATAATCCCACGGGCGATGTGGCGCCGCTCGACTTTGTCGCGGCCCTGTGCGATGCATGCCCCGGCATGGTGATGGTCGACGAGGCCTACGTTGAGTTTGCCGACGATTCGTTTGGCGCGGCCACCACGGCGCAGGGACTTATCGCCGAGCATCCCAACCTGGTGATTCTGCATACGCTGTCCAAGGCGTTTGGCGCCGCCGGCACACGTCTGGGCTATGTGATCGCGGCGTCCGAGGTCATCGACGTGTTCGCGGCGATTCGCCAGATCTACTCGGTCAACGTGCTGAGCCAGGCCGCAGCGCTTGCCTGCGTGCGTGCCCGCGATGCATACGCACCCGTGGTGGCGCAGGTTGCATCCGAGCGCGAGCGCGAGCTGTGCGCCCTACGCGCAATGGCTGCCGAGGGCTTGCCCGTGGAGGTATGGCCGAGCGCGGCGAATTTTGTGCTCGCGCGCACGCCGCATGCCACGCGCGTGCGCGAGCGTCTGCGCGACGAGTATTCGATTCTGGTGCGCGACTTTAGCTACGCGCCGGGACTCGCGGATTGTCTGCGCATTACCGTGGGCACCCCGCAGGAAAACGATGAGGTGCTGACCGCGTTTGCCGCGCTGGTGAAGGAGGAGATGTAGATGGATCGCTATGCCGAGGTAACCCGCAAGACGGGCGAGACCGACATTGTCGTAAAGCTCGACCTGGACGGATCTGGCGTGTGCGATATCTCGACCGGCGTGCCGTTTTTCGACCACATGCTCAACGCTTTTGGCCGCCA
This sequence comes from uncultured Collinsella sp., assembly GCA_958346935.1. Taxonomy (GTDB): domain Bacteria; phylum Actinomycetota; class Coriobacteriia; order Coriobacteriales; family Coriobacteriaceae; genus Collinsella. The sequence goes on along the minus strand of CATVTM010000069.1, from coordinate 2,136 downwards.
TGGTCTGTTCGATCTGACGGTGCACGCGGTGGGCGACGTGGAGGTCGATGCGCACCACACCGTCGAGGACACGGGTATTGTGCTGGGCGAGGCGTTTTGTCAGGCGCTGGGCGACAAGGCGGGCATTACGCGCTTTGCCGACGCGGCGATCGCCATGGACGAGACGCTTGTGATGGCTGCTGTTGATATTTCGGGCCGCGGGCAGGCCTACTGCGAGCTGCCCGTGCCCACCGAGCGCGTGGGCAGCTTCGATACCGAGCTGGCCGTCGAGTTCTTCTACGCCTTCGCGCGCGATGCCAAGCTCACGCTGCACGTTCGCGAACTGGCGGGCGGCAACTCGCATCACATTATCGAGGCCGCCTTTAAGGCCGTGGGCCGCACGATGCGCCACGCCTGCGAGCTCGATCCCCGCGTGCAGGGCATCCCCAGCACCAAGGGCTCGCTGTAACCGCTACAAAGGTAAAACCACCACGAAGGTGCCTGTCCCCTTTGTGGTGGTTTTTGGACAAGATGAGGAGGAGGGGTCGCGTGGGCGAACCGAAGATCGTGGTGGTCGACTACCACAAGGGCAACTTGTCGAGCGTCGTGCGCGGGCTTGCGCGCGCCGGTGCCGCTGCCTGCACGTCGGACGACCCGGAGCAGATCCGCCGCGCCGACGGCCTGGTCATCCCGGGCGTGGGCGCGTTCTATGACGCGATCGCCTTTATGCGCCAGAGCGGCGAGGAGGCGGCCGTGCTCGATGCCGTCGCCGCCGGAACTCCGCTGCTCGGCATCTGCCTGGGCCTTCAGCTCTTTTTTGAGCGCGGCAACGAGGGCGTGCCTGCGGACGAGGGCATGGCTGCAGACGGCAGCACCCCTGAGCAGTCTGGCGGCCCCTGGGTCGATGGCCTGGGCATCATGCGCGGTTCGTGTACGCGCTTGGAATCGAGTCGCCTGAAGGTGCCGCACGTGGGCTGGGACCAGGTGCACATGACGCCCGACGGCGCGGCCGATCCGTTGCTCGCCGGTTTTGCCGAGGGCGCCAACATGTACTTCACCCACAGCTACGCGGTGGCCGACGACGCCGATGCCGCTGATGTTTTGGCGCGCACGCACTACACGCGGAGCTTCCCGTGCATCGCGCGTCATGGCAACGTGTGGGGTTGCCAGTTTCATCCCGAGAAATCCTCGGCCCTGGGACAGCGCATTCTTAAGAACTTCGTCAACATCGTCGAGGAGGTTGGCCGATGATCCTGTTTCCCGCAATCGATCTGATCGGCGGCAAGGTTGTGCGCCTGGAGCGCGGCGACCGCAGCCGCTGCAAGGTATATTCCGACGACCCCGTCGCCGTCGCCCGCTCGTTTGCCGAGCAGGGCGCGAACTGGGTGCATGTCGTCGACCTGTCCGCTGCCTTTGGCGAGGACGAGGACGCGTGCGCTGCCAACTCGGCGGCGATTAAGGCTATCTGCGGCGTCGACGGCCTGTCCGTGGACGTGGGCGGCGGTGTCCGCTCGCTCGCGCGCATCGACGGGCTGGCCGGCTACGGCGCACGCCGCATTGCGCTGGGCACCGTGCTGGTGACCGAGCCGGGTTTTGCCGAGGTGGCGGCCCAAGGCTTTGGCGAGCTGTTGGTGGCCGACATTGCCGCACACGACGGCCAGGTCAAGGTGAACGGTTGGCGTGACGGCGCGGGCGTGGCGCTCGACGACGCCGTGGCGCAGCTTTCCGAGCTGGGCTTTAAGCATCTGGTATATACCGACATCGCGCGTGATGGCATGCAGACGGGCATCGATGTGGCGGCGTATCGCCATGTGGCCGAGGTCGCGGGCTTTCCCGTCGTGGCTTCGGGCGGTATCTCGACGCTCGACGACATCCGTGCGCTGGCTGCAGTGGGTGAGGGCGCGATTGAAGGTGCCATTACCGGTCGCGCGCTCTACGAGGGCAACTTTACGCTGGTGCAGGCGCTGGCCGCCGCCCGAGGGGAGGAGTAGTCCATGCTTACCAAACGCGTGATTCCCTGCTTGGACGTCAAGGACGGCCGCGTGGTCAAGGGCGTCAACTTTGTGAGCCTGCGCGATGCGGGCGACCCGGTGGAGCTAGCCCGCGCCTACGACCGCGAGGGTGCGGACGAGGTTGTCTTCCTGGACATTACCGCCA
>CATVTM010000068.1 GCA_958346935.1 uncultured Collinsella sp. | reverse complement strand
CGACCTTAAGGGCATCAACGCCCGCGTCGAGCCGGGCGCGATCATCCGCGACCGCGTCGAGATCGGCGACCGTGCCGTCATCATGATGGGCGCCATCATCAACATCGGCTCCGTTATCGGCGAGGGTTCCATGATCGATATGGGCGCCGTGCTGGGCGGTCGCGCCACCGTGGGCAAGAACTGCCACATCGGCGCCGGCACCGTGCTGGCAGGCGTTGTGGAGCCCGCCAGCGCCACGCCCGTCATCATCGAGGACGATGTCATGATCGGCGCCAACGCCGTGGTTCTGGAGGGCGTGCACGTAGGCAAGGACGCTGTCGTTGCCGCCGGCGCCGTGTGCGTCGAGGATGTCCCCGCCGGCGCCGTCGTGGCCGGTGTCCCCGCCCGCGTCATCAAGATGCGCGACGAGAAGACCAACAGCAAGACCGGCCTCGAGGAAGGCCTGCGCCAGCTGTAGAGTTACGCGGGTATCAAACGGCATATCGACGCATAGCGCAATTCATCCAAAGCAAAAAGGCCGAAGCCCAATCCGGGGCTTCGGCCTTCGCTATCTTAAGGTTCCGTCGTATTCGACCATGGCTGAATGCTTCGACAAACGATCGGCAGCCGTCTTATAGACCTCGGAACGATCGCGCCGCCCTATTGCCACAATCTCGGCAATCTCAACCATTCCGTCCTCTCGGATTCGGAAAACCATTCTGAGTCCCGCATTCCGCCATTTAATCTTTTTGCAGCCGGCGAGCTCGCCGTGAAGCGGCGTTCCGATTTCATCAGCGCGCGTCTTTAATTTTGCGACGGCAATACGGACGAGCCTGCGCTGGGATCCATCTAGTTTTTGATATTCCTTCTCGACGTCTCGATTCAAAAAGCCGACAACAAAATGCCCGCTCATTCGAAAAGATCCTCGTCGGGAATCGCGTCCGAATCCATCGACTCAAGCTCCGCGAGCTCCTCGGCAGTTAAGGCGTCCTCAAACGGAACAAACTCATGCGGACCATGCTTGACTCGATCCGCAGCGATGCGATTTATCTCAAGTTCATGCAGATACTGCAGCGCGCCGTACATTTCCTCATAGGCAGCATAGTCGATAATCACGGTATCGATATCATTATGATCAGCAATGAACTGAGGCGCGCGTTTTGCGCGTTTACGAATGGCGGATAAGGACTTGCTTGCTTCGGTAGCAGAAACAACCTGGTCTTTTGTAAACACCGGTTTTTCCAGAACGAGTGGGGACATTTTGACCTCCAAAAAATAATCTGGATTATATTTCAAAGTATACTTCAAAAAATAATCAAGACTTTTATTCAAAAGTAAAAAGCCTTATCGATTCTCGATGCTGCCGATATTCTTGAGCTCGATGGAGATGAGGCCATTGGGCTCGTTGACAAACTCGATGTACTCGGAGTTCGAACCCATCTCGGCCGGGAAGCTGATTTCGATACCCGTGTCGGTTCGGATCTTATGATTGCGCACCGCCGCGCGTTCGACCTGCTTGCGCTCCACGGGCACACGCTCAGGCACCTTCTCCTCAGTCAGTGCCGCGCGCACGCTCTCCTTGATAACCGGTTCGTCCTCAAAGACCTCATCGACGATATCCCAGGGCGGCAGCTCCTCGTCGTCTTCGACCTTCTCGGCAACGGCCGCTTTAACCTTGGCGAGCGCCACGGCTGTGTTGGCGCCGTGCTCCTCGGCAACCTCCTCGACCACACGCGTCACGGTGTCGATAATCTCCTTGCCCGACACGCCCGTGTCGCACTGCAGCAGGCCGTCAGGTATAAGCATGCGGTCCTCACCGGCGATCTTGCGCTTCTTATCCACGTAGCCGATCTCCATGGTGCTCGCGCGCACGATGGCGTAGCTCGGCACCTTTTGGGAAGGATTCGGCAGGATAGCGTAATGGCGTGCGATATCGTTGCGAACCTCGCCCTCCTCGCGGCCTACCTCGTGCATAAAGGCCTGCTTGGAACCCAGCAGCATGACGGCAAACCAGCGTGCGTCCTCGTCATCGTCAAAGTCGGCAACGAGGACATCGGTGGACTCGGCCTTTTCGGCCTTGGTGAGCTCGGAGGAAATGAACTCCGCGATCTGCTGCGACAGGTCCACAAACTCGCGCTCGCCAAAGAAATAGCCCTTGAGCTCGCCGCCGAATGCGGAGTTTTCGGCAAACGTGGCGCGCTTGTTATCGGCAGACGTACGGGCGCGACGCAGGTGCGTGGTCACGAAGTTGCGCACGGTGCGGCTCTCGATATCGAGCTCGCGCTGGCTCATAACGTTGACGGCCGAGTCAAAGTCCAGGATATGCAGGATTGCGTGATTGATTTTCATATACGGCATTCCGTTCTAGATCGATTTCAGCACGAATCAGTATAGCGGTCGAGCCCGCCCCAAGCGCATCGAAGATTGGTGCAATGGGGTCAGGTTACTTTGCACCAACATGGTGCAAAGTAACCTGACCCCATTGCACCAACATGCCCCTTTGCGCCAGCGTTAGCGCAGGAGCTCGGACTGCCATGCCTCGAGTTGTTCGGCCAAGCTTTTGCCGGCGGCAGGAACGTTGAGCTCAGGGCGTTTGGGCAGCAGCGCGCATTTAAGGATCGCCGCGATGGTCTGCGAGATAAAACGGCGCGTATCCTTGTCGAAGCCTTGCGCAGTCTGAAGCATCACCGGCAGGCTCTCGCGCAAATTCCCTGCGATATCTGCAAACCGTTCGGCGCCCGTGGCTTCAAACACGGAGAACAGCGCATCCACAAAGCGCTCGCGCTCGGCAGGCCCCACTGCAAGCAGCATCTCACGAATAGAGCTATCGACGTATCGCGCGCCGGCAGACAGGCGTTCGCAATACACAAAGTCGCAGCCGTCGACGACCCAACTAAAGGGATTATGCTGTAGCAAGCTGAACTCGGTGCTCTCGACGATGGCGTAGTCTTCCTGTGTCTCGAACATCATGCCGAAGATCGACGACTGGGGCAGGGTCTTATCGATGCGACCGGACAGGCCCGCAAAGGCGTCACCGATCAGGAACTCCTCGACAAAGCCGGGGCCATCGTGGGAGAAGGCTCGCTCGATTCGGCCGTGTGCAGCACCGGAACGCATCGCGGCGCCATACACCGCCAAGTTTCCGCCCTTGGAATGGCCTCCGCACAAGAGCGGACCATCAATCGCGGCCGCCGCCTCGTCCACATAGCGCGCCGCAGATTCCTGGGCCGGCACAGGACACCGGAAAGCCATGTTAAAGTCCTCTTTCCAGCCCACGATCGTGTTGTCGGTCCCCCGGAAGGCAAGATAGGAAAATCCTGCCGGGAATCGGAACGTCATGGCCGCAAACTGCTCCGTCGTTGCCACGTCGCTCACGGCACGGTATCCGCACACGCGCACGCCGCGGTAGCGCGGACTTGCCGCAACAGCCTCCAACAAGGCGCGGCTCTCCTCCGGATCCCACAGGTCGCCAATCATGTCCCGGTAGCACTCGGCGCGCAGTAGCTCACGCACGTCCAGTCCCTGCCAGCCGGCAAGCTCCGGCATATCCCCCGGCAAGCGCAAATACGACAGCCATGCAAACACCAGGCTGTCCACCGCGCAAAACGGCCGCTCCTCAAACGAATCGAACGCCGTCTGGGCATAACTCAAAAAGTTAGGCGAATCCGACATGCCTCTCCCATCAACAATGGTGCATTGGGGTCAGGTTTGTTTGCACCAATCGCGCCCCATTTGGTGCAAACAAACCTGACCCCCTTGCACCAAAAAGGCGCCCGGGCCGTGGGGCCTGGACGCCTTCATTGTAGCTTGCTGGCAAACGAGCCGGATTTAGCAGGAGAAATCGACGCTGTCGATGATGTCCTTGAGGGCCTTGGCAGAAGCGGTGAGCTCGCTCTGCTCGGACTCGTTCAGCGGCACAGGGACGCGGCAGACGACGCCGTCGCGACCGACGACGGTCGGCATGGAGATGGCCAGATCGGACAGGCCATACTCGCCCACCATGAGCGAGGAAACGGGCAGAACGGTCTGCTCGTCACGCATAACAGCGGTGCAGATACGCTTAACGGCCATGGCAACGCCATAGTAGGTTGCGTGCTTCTTCTCGATGATGGTGTAAGCGGAGTTCTTGACGTCCTCGGCGATACGCTTCTCGGCAGCCTCATGCTCCAGATGGCCGTGAAGCTCGCAGAAGGTGCTCAGCGGCACGCCGGCAACCTGAGCGCTGGACCAGGCGACGAACTCGGAGTCGCCGTGCTCGCCCATGACGTAGGCCTGGACATCGCGCGGATCGACCTCGACGTGGGCGCCGAGCATCTGCTGCAGACGACCGGTGTCGAGCACGGTGCCGGAGCCGATGACATGGCCCTCGGGCAGGCCGGACATCTTGATGGCGGCATAGGTCAGAACGTCAACCGGGTTAGAGACGATCAGCAGGATGCCGTCAAAGCCGGACTTCTTAATCTCGGGAATAATGGACTTAAAGATGCTGACGTTCTTGTTGACCAGGTCCAGGCGGGTCTCGCCGGGCTTCTGGGCAGCGCCAGCGGTGACGACGATCATAGCGGCGTCGGCGACATCAGAGTAATCGCCAGCGTAGATCTTCATCGGCTCGGCAAACGTCATGCCGTGCGCGATGTCCAGGGCCTCGCCCTCGGCGCGATTCTTGTCCACGTCGATGAGGACCATCTCGGAGAACAGGCCGCTCTGCATCAGTGCGAACGCCGAAGACGAACCGACGAAACCGCAGCCGACAATAGCGACCTTCTTCTCGTTAACCATTACAAACTCCCATCTCTCTCCACAAACAAACCGCCCAGGGCGACCCGAGCGGCTTGCCGTAATCCCAATACATCCAATCGGGACTTTGATTATGCTCCTATTGCAGCCAAATATCGACCGTTTACCGAAATTGTTTGCAGAATTCGTATAATAACTGCACGAAATCGGTTTCGAGCTATTGACTCACGGAAACGAATCCCTAATACAGACCCGCTTCGCGAATAGCCTCGACAGCCAAAGCAATCTGATCGGGCGGCAGCACCAGCGCCATGCGCACGTGTCCCTCACCCGAAGGACCAAAGCTCGCACCCGGCGTCACGACGACACCGGCCTTTTCCATGAGCTCCTCGCAAAACGCCATCGAGTCGGTGCGACCCCCGGGGAGCTTAGCCCACACAAACATGGAGCCATGCGCGTTGGGGCGCTCCCAGCCCAGGCCCTCAAGGCCGTCACACAGGGCATCGCGACGCTCCTGGTACTTCAGGCGCTGCGCCTCGACCTCATCGCGCGGACCGTTGAGGCAGGCGATGGCCGCCTTCTGGATCGGGAAGAACATGCCAAAGTCGATCTGGCTGCGCAGCTTGGCAAAGGCCGAGACCACGTCCTCGCGACCGACCAAAAAGCCGATGCGGGCACCGGTGACGTTAAACGACTTGGAGAGCGAGAAGAACTCCACGCCCACCTCGAGCGCACCGGGATACTGGAGGAAGCTGCCGCCCGGCTCGCCGTCGAACACGATGTCCGAGTAGGCGTTGTCGTGGACGATCAACAGGTCGTGCTCGCGGGCGAAGGCGATGATCTCCTCGTAGACCTCGGGCGTACCCACCGAGCCCACCGGGTTGGCAGGCAGCGACACGATCATGTACTTGGCGCGATCGGCGACCTCGGGGTCGATGCCCGCCACGTAGGGCAGGTAGTTGTGCTCGGCGACCAGCGGGTAGTACTCGAGCTTGGCATCGGCGATCTTGGCACCCGCCTCAAAGACCGGGTAGCACGGATCGGGCACCAGGATGGTGTCGCCCGGGTCGAGCAGCGCCAGGCCCAAATGGCCCACGCCCTCCTGCGTGCCGTTGCACGACTGCACCATGGACGGCGTAATGCCACAGACACCAAAGCGGCGCTCGTAGTAATCGCACACGGCTTGCTTGAGTTCGGGCAGGTCGCGCAGGGCATACTTCCACATCTCGGGGTCCTGGGCCGCTTGCGTGAGCGCCTCGACCACGTGGTCGTACGGCTTAAAGTCGGGCGTGCCCACGCTCATGTTGTAAATGGTCTTGCCCTGAGCCTTCAGCGCAAGCAGTTTGTTGTTGAGCGAGGCGAAGACCTCCGCGCCAAAGCGGTCGAGACGCTGCGATGCCTGCATGGTGCCACCTTTCGATATGAAAAACGCGGCGCTCCGACAAGAGCGCCGCGCGATACGGGCCATCAGATTGCAAAAGTGTAACGCTTGCACCCGCTGTTTTGGTTCAATTTGGCAACCTTAGTCCATCGGATTGAGCGCGTCAATCTGGGCGAGCCACAGGCGCGAGCTGGCGTCACTCGGCATGCGCCAATCGCCGCGCGGGCTGAGCGTGACCGAACCCACCTTGGGGCCATCGGGCAGGCAGCTGCGCTTAAACTGCTGGGCAAAGAAGCGACGGTAGAACGTACGCAGCCACGTGTGAACGGTCTTGACGTCGTAGGCGCCCTCGAAGCTCTTGAGCGCCATGCGGTAGATCTTGCCCGGCTCAAAGCCAAAACGCAGCAGGTAGTAGAGGAAGTAGTCGTGCAGCTCGTACGGGCCCACCAAATCCTCAGTCTTCTGCGCAATCTCGCCGTCGCCCGTGGGCGGCAGAAGCTCGGGGGACACCGGCGTATCGAGGATATCGAGCAAGACCTCGGCAATACGCCCGCCAAAATCATCAGCGGCATAGCGCACCAGATGGCGCACAAGCGTCTTGGGCACGCTCGCGTTGACGGCGTACATGCTCATGTGGTCGCCGTTGTAGGTAGCCCAGCCGAGCGCCAGCTCCGACAGGTCGCCCGTGCCGATGACAAAACCGCCGGCCTGATTGGCCAGATCCATCAGAATCTGCGTACGCTCGCGGGCCTGGCTGTTCTCGTAGGTCACGTCCTGCACGGCCGGATCGTGCTCAATGTCCTTGAAGTGCTGCTCCACGGCCGCGTGGATCGAAACCTCGCGGAAGCTCACGCCAAGGTCGCGAGCGAGCGACTCGGCATTCGACTTGGTGCGATGCGTCGTGCCAAAGCCGGGCATGGACACGGCCGTGATACCGGTGCGCGGCAGCCCCAGTGCATCGAAGGCGCGCACGGTCACAAGCAGTGCCAGCGTGGAGTCCAGGCCGCCCGAAAGACCGATGACTGCAGCCTTGGTGCCCGTATGGGCCAGGCGGGTCTTGAGGCCGGCGGTCTGCAGGTCGAGGATGGTCTCGCAACGCTCGGCAAGGTCACCATGGTCGGCCGGCACAAAGGGCGCGCGGGAGAAGACACGGTCGATGCCGAGTGCATCGCGCAGGACAGGTTCGTCTGTCAGCACGCCCTCAAAAGAGAACTCAACGGTCGTGGCCTCCGGCGCATCGTCCGCGCGCGTCCACGTCGTCGAGCGACGGCGCTCGGCAACCAGGCGGTCAAGGTCAACGTCGGCGATGGCCATATCACAGGTAAGCAGTTTGGTCGCGGTGAGCTTGGAGCCGTTTTCGTAGACAAGGTTCTCGCCCGCAAAGACCATATCGGTCGTGGACTCGCCCTCGCTCGCATCCGCATAGGCATAGGCGCAGTACAGGCGTGCGCTTTGGTTAGAGATAAGGCTGCGGCGATAGTCTGCCTTGCCGATGATCTCGTCGGAAGCCGACGGGTTGAGAATCACCGTCGCACCGGCAAGCGCCATCTCGGTCGAAGGCGGCGCCGGCACCCACAGGTCCTCACAGACCTCAACGCCCAGCACCATATCCTCGGCACCCTCATCACAGCAACGGTAGATAAGCCCCGAACCCAGCGGAACCGGACCCTGACCGGCAAATTCAACCCACACGGGATCCGCAGGCGCCGGAACAAACCAGCGACGCTCATAGAACTCGCCATAGTTGGGCAGATACTTCTTGGCCGTGAGGCCCAAAAGCTCGCCCGCACAGCACACGGCCGCGCAGTTGTAGATATTTTCAGCCACCGCAACGGGCAAGCCAACGGTAAAGACGATCGGCAGCTCACGGGTTTCATCGAGTATGTGCACCAGCGCTGCTTCGCAGGCATGCAGCAGCGTGCGGTTATGGAACAGGTCGGCCGCGGTATAGCCGGTCAGGTTAAGCTCGGGCAGCACCAGCGCGCGAACGCCGCGCTCGGTAGCCTCGCGAACAGCCGCCAGCACAACCTCGGCATTGCCCTCGACATCGGCCACGCGAATCTGCGGCGACGCCGCCGCCACACGCAAAAAGCCATCGTTCTTATTAGCCGAAACGCAGCATTGCCTTGTTGATCTGGACACTGGAGGCCCCTTCTACCCTGAGATTCAGTCTAACGGACGTTCACATATCTCTAACTAGCCAAAGCAACCTCCCAGTTTACCGAGAGGCCAACCTGTGCTAAGAGCATGTATTTCAAAAATATCTTTAATTAAAAAAGGAGAAATCGATAATCGACTTCTCCTTTAAGCGAGGCGAGTAAATTCCGAAACTAATGGCAGAATTTATCCATGTAGTCCTCAAAGTCGAACACTTCTACCACGACGCCCTCTTCCTGAAACTCTTTCAGTTGCTCCAAGAGATCTTTGTTAATAACGTCCATGCAGAAACCTCCTCTATCTAATCAATTGTAGTATATCTGCTTTCATGCAATTATCAACCAACTTGTTTAATTGCTCCTCGCTTGCCGATAGTCCCTCTTTTTTCAAAATGTCGCGCACCTCGTTCTTAGTAATCGGCTTTTCAAACAACGAAAGCAAAGCGAATGAAAAATCATTAACCGCACACATTCTATGGGTGGCACAACTCAGCAGTACTCTTAACCCCTCTTTTGAGCGTCCGACTTCTTTCACAAACGAACTTTTAACCAATTGAAAACCATTATCGTGCATTACATAATCGGCATCGATATTTGTATTCAGCAATCCATAATGCAACAGTTCTTCTATCGCCCTTGTCAGCTCGAGATCGCCCTGATCAAGGATAAGAGAAATGCTACAATCGGCCTCCAATAAACGGGCCAACTTAAGGTATACCAACTGGGAAACAGCATAGACATGATGGTATTCAGAATTATAGAAGTAGGCAAATGGCTCAACGAGCACGACAGAGGTCTTGGAATCCAGCCAGATTCGATCAGCTGGATTTAGACTAGTCAGCCGTCGCTTTACTTTGGTCAAATGTCCCTTATACCTAACAGCGTGAATAGAATCTAGGATCCAGGTCACCTCTGAAATATGAAGCCGCTGGGGCAAGTCAATTGTGTCGCTACCGTTTATGACTTCTTGCATATAAAAATCAATATGATGCTCATCAGATAAGGATTTTGCTTCATTTAAAGTTAAACCAGTGCCTGAAACATAATCCACTTCGAGGCGCAAATCCTCATATTGGGACTTCGGCATTACAGAGACACCATACTTATCGGGATGATTCCAAACATCCGACCCCATAACGAGACCAAAATTCGTAAATCCTCTCGTGGAATATGGAACACCACATACCTGTTTTGAATAATTCAAAACATTCTCTGTATAAGCTAAGGTGTTCAGAGCCTCTTCTTTAGTTTCGGTCGGAAAGCCAATCATAAAGAATAGATGAACAGGAATACCCGCATTGAGACAATCATGGATATTGCGATCAATCCAATCAACTCTCGTGTTCTTCTTCATTAGATCAAGAACTCTTTGGTTGTATGACTCGAGGCCAAACTGAATCTGCCTACATCCACTTTGGTATATCTTGTTGAAAACGTCTGTACTTTGGGTTGGAGAGAACCTCGTTTCTCCATGCCAGAAAAACGTTTTTCCCGATGCGTTTATTTCATCCGCGAGTTGCTCCATTCTTTTGCCTTCGAATGTTTCATCCACAAAAGAGAAAACTCTCGTGCCGTATTTTTCATTTAACCGACACATTATTTCAAATACTCTCGATATAGGCATCTTTCGGTAACAACCACCGGTAGCACCGGGAATGGTGCAGAAGGCGCAATGATTAAAACACTGCCTAGAAGAATAAACCGGCAATATTAACTCAGGCATGAAGTATTTAGAAAGGGCGAAGCCATCGAAATCGGGAACTGTATCGTTGATAAATGTTTGCTCAATCCGATGGTTTTTATATATCTTTCCACCTTTAGCATGGCAAAGGTTTGGAACACAGTCGAGATTGTCATCACCAGAGTCAAGAGCCTCAAGAAGACGTGCAAGCGGCTCTTCGCCGTCATACATCATTATCGAATCAATGTATTCAAAAAAGGGATGCCATTCTTTCATGCAGTCATCTGCTAAACGAGTAATGTAATTGCCGCCCAATGAGACATGTTTAACAGATGGACATTCTTCTTTAATCAGTTTCGCTAACGTAACTGCAGAAATCAATTGGAAACAGCCGCTCACCGAAATCCCAATAAACTCGATTTTTTCCCTCTGAATACGCTTAAGAAAGGCAGTTTCATAGAAGGAAATAAACGGATTATGCAAGGTATCCGCAAGCGATTTCATTATTTCTGGTGTCGAATAATAATCATAGGGCAGATCTATGGAGTTGAACGTGTATTTAACTCCATATGAGACGTGATTTATGATATAGAGTGCATTTCTAAAAATGTTTTCAGCATATTGTCTTTCTTTTAGATTAAAGTAGGCTCTGTTAGACCAGGATTGACATACATGTGTCCCCACGGTGCCATATCGTT
>CATVTM010000067.1 GCA_958346935.1 uncultured Collinsella sp. | reverse complement strand
CCACCAACTGCCTCGCCCCGATGGCCAAGGGTCTGAACGACTTCGCTCCCATCGTGTCCGGCATCATGACCACCATTCACGCCTGGACCGGCGACCAGATGCCGCTCGACGGCCCGCAGCGCAAGGGCAACAAGCGTCGTAGCCGCGCCTGCGCCGTCAACATCGTCCCCAACACCACCGGTGCTGCCAAGGCTATCGGCCTGGTTCTCCCCGAGCTCAACGGTAAGCTCATCGGTGCCGCCCAGCGCGTCCCGACGCCGACCGGCTCCATCACCAACCTCTACGCTGTCGTTGACAAGAAGGTCACCGTTGACGAGGTCAACGCCGCTATGAAGGCCTACGCTTCCACCATCTCCGAGACCTTCGGTTACAACGAGGACGACATCGTCTCCACCGACATCATCGGCGAGACCCACGGCTCCATCTTCGACGCCACTCAGACCATGTGCTCTGACCTCGGCAACGGCCAGACCCTCGTTCAGGTCACCTCTTGGTACGACAACGAGAACTCCTACACCTCTCAGATGGTCCGCACCATCAAGTACTTCGAGAAGTTCGTTGCTTAATTTAGCTTTTAGCGAATAGCTCGTTGAGCGTCTAAAGAAGGGCGCGGCCTCATAGGGCTTACACCCTAGGGTCGCGCCCTTTTTATAGGAAATCGTCTGCCGTAATGGGAGGCAGACACGTACGAAAGGTAGAAGCAAACATGGCCTTTACCAAGAAGACCGTCCGCGACATCGATGTCGACGGCAAGCGCGTTCTCGTCCGCGTTGACTTCAACGTGCCTATCAAGGATGGCGTCGTTGGCGACACCACCCGCATCAAGGCTGCCCTGCCCACCATCAACTACCTCGTTGAGCACAACGCTCGCGTCATCCTCATGAGCCACCTCGGCCGTCCCGATGGCACCGGCTTCCAGCCCGAGCTTTCCCTCGAGCCCGTCGCCAAGAAGCTCGCTGAGCTCTCTGGTCTCGACGTTGCCTTTGTCGCCGACACCTACGGCGAGAAGGCTGCCGAGGCTGTTGCCGCCGTCGAGCCGGGTAAGGTCCTCGTTCTCGAGAACGTCCGTTTCGACAAGCGTGAGAAGAAGAACGATCCCGAGATCGCCAAGACCCTCGCTTCCTACGGCGACGTCTTCGTTCTCGACGCCTTCGGCACCGCTCACCGCGCCCAGGGTTCCGTCGTGGGCCCCGCCGCTTACCTGCCTGCCGTCGCTGGCTTCCTGCTCGAGAAGGAGGTCGACACGCTGACCGGCATCTTCGCCGAGCCCGAGCGTCCCTTCGTCGCTATCGTCGGCGGTTCCAAGGTTTCCTCCAAGATCGGCGTTCTCGATCACCTCATCGACTCCGCTGACACCCTGATTATCGGTGGCGGCATGGCCTACACCTTCTTCCTGGCTCAGGGCCTGACCGTCGGTCAGTCCCTCAAGGAAGAGGACTGGGTCGAGCGCGCCGGCGAGATGCTCAAGAAGGCCGAGGAGAAGGGCGTCAAGATCCTGCTCCCCATCGACAACCGTGTTGCCGATCACTTTGGCGAGGACGCTGTCCCCGAGGTTGTCGCTTCCGACGCTATCCCCGACGATCGTGAGGGCATGGACATCGGCCCCAAGACCGAGGAGCTCTACGCCGAGGCCGTCAAGGGCGCCAAGACCGTGTTCTGGAATGGCCCCATGGGCGTCTTCGAGTTCGACAACTTCGCTCACGGCACCCAGGCTATCGCCGAGGCTGTCGCCGAGGCCGACTGCACCTCGATCATCGGCGGTGGCGACTCCGTCGCAGCTGTCAACAAGTTCAACCTGGCCGACAAGATGAGCTGGATCTCCACCGGTGGTGGCGCTTCCATGGAGCTCGTCGAGGGTAAGGCCCTGCCCGGAGTGGAGGCGCTTCTCGATGCCTAATCGCACCCTTCTTATCGCTGGTAACTGGAAGATGAACAACGACGTCGCCGAGGCCGCCAAGCTCGCCGACGAGCTGGCTCAGGCTCTGCCTGAGGTTCCGGCTGGCGTCGAGGTGCTCGTTTGCCCTCCGACCATTGACATCACCACGGTTCATGACCGCATTCAGGCTGCCCCCATCGCCCTCGGTGCACAGAACGTGTACTGGGAGGCCAAGGGTGCCTTCACCGGTGAGTCCTCTTGCGACATGCTCAAGTCCGCTGGCTGCACCTACTGCATCATCGGTCACTCCGAGCGTCGTGACTACTTCCACGAGACCGACGAGGATCAGAACAAGAAGGCCAAGGCCCTCGTTGCCGCCGGTCTTGTTCCCGTCTTCTGCTGCGGTGAGTCCCTTGAGGTTCGCGAGGCCGGCACCTATGTCGAGCACGTCGTGAACCAGGTCAAGGCTGGCCTTGCTGGTCTTGAGATCACCTGCCCCAAGCAGGTCGTCGTCGCCTACGAGCCCATCTGGGCCATCGGCACCGGAAAGACCGCTACCGCTGAGGACGCCCAGGAGGTCTGCGGCGCTATCCGTGAGACCCTCAAGGAGATGTTTGGCGAGGAGCTCGCCGACGGTATCCGCGTCCTGTACGGTGGTTCCGCTAAGCCCGGCAACATTGCCGAGCTCGTCGCCAAGCCCGACGTTGACGGCGCCCTCGTGGGCGGCGCTTCGCTCAAGGCTGCCGACTTCGCCTCTATGGTCGTCAAGGCAGGCGAGTAGGACATATGGCACAGCGTCATCTTCCTGCACTCCTGATCATCATGGATGGCTGCGGCCTTGCTCCGGCCGATGGCGAGAACGCCGTCGCCGCTGCCAAGACGCCCTTCCTTGATAGCCTGTACGAGAAGTATCCTCACACCACGCTCGGTGCTTCGGGCGAGGACGTGGGCCTTCCCGACGGTCAGATGGGCAACTCCGAGGTAGGCCACCTCAACATCGGTGCCGGCCGCATCGTGTTCCAGGAGCTTTCGCGCATCAACAATGCCATCAAGGACGGCTCCATCGCCAAGAACGAGGTCTTCGTCAAGGCTATGGACGACGTCAAGGCTGACGGCAAGACTCTCCACCTCATGGGCCTTATGAGCCCTGGCGGTGTTCATTCTCACATGAACCACGTCGAGGCTCTGGTCAAGATGGCTGCCCAGCATGGCGTCAAGACCGTTCGCGTCCACGCCTTCATGGATGGCCGCGACGTTGACCCGCAGTCCGGTGCCGGCTACATGAGCGAGTTCTGCGCCTTCCTGGCTAAGATCTCCGAGGAGACCGGTTGCGACGCTCGCGTTGCCACCGTTTCGGGCCGCTATTGGGCCATGGACCGCGACAACCGTTGGGAGCGCATCCAGCGCGCCTACGACGTCATGGTTAACGCGTCCGATGCCGATACCGACCCCGTTGCCGGTATCAAGGCCTACTACGAGAAGGATCCGCGCGGCGACGAGTTCGTCGAGCCTTTCGCGGCCCACAACGAGGGCATCCACGAGGGCGACGCGGCCATCTTCTTCAACTTCCGTCCCGACCGCGCTCGTCAGATGACCCGCGTGTTCACGGACAAGGAGTTCGATGGCTTTGAGCGCGAGCAGATTAAGCTCTCGCACTTCGTGACGATGACCGAGTACGATCCGACGTTTGACGTCGAGGTCGCCTTCCCCAAGACGTTCCCCGAGAACGTCCTGGCCGACGTTATCGCCGCCAATGGCCTGAAGCAGCTGCACACCGCCGAGACCGAGAAGTACGCCCACGTGACGTTCTTCCTCAACGGCGGCATCGAGGAGCCCAAGGAGGGCGAGGAGCGCGTGCTCGTCGCTTCCCCCAAGGTCGCTACCTACGATCTGCAGCCCGAGATGAGCGCTCCCGAGGTTACCGAGAAGCTTGTTGCCGCTATCAACGAGGATCGCGCTGATTTCTACATCGTGAACTTCGCAAACTGCGACATGGTTGGTCACACCGGTGTCTTCGACGCTGCCGTTAAGGCCGTCGAGGCTGTTGACGATGCCCTGTCCAAGGTTGTCCCGGCGATTCTCGCCAAGGGCGGCTTTGCGCTGATTACCGCCGATCACGGCAACGCCGATCACATGTTTGACGTTGCTTCCGACGGTTCCAAGCATCCGTTTACGGCTCACACCACCAACCGTGTGCCGTTCATCATCGTTGATGAGAAGGCGCAGCTCACCGGTATCGAGGACGGCCGTCTTTCCGATATCGCTCCGACCATGCTCACCATGGCTGGCATTGAGCCTTCCGCCGAGATGACGGGTCGCGTACTCGCCACCGAGGCCTAATAGAAAACAAATACCGTTTTCTAGTAAGGGGGTTGTCCGCAACCGGACAACCCCCTTTTTTGGTATTTCTGCCATTTCTACCCCGTCCCCAAATGGCAGGTGGGGGAGTGCTGGGGGTTGTGGTACAGTACTGGAGTTTGAATTGTTCTATTAAGGAGCTTATCTATGGGTCCGTTTCAGATTCTTCTGTTTGTCGTTTGGGCTGTTTCTGCCGTGGCGCTGACGATTCTCGTCCTGATGCATTCCGGTAAGGGTACCGGCGTTTCGGATATGATTGCCAGCTCGCTGTATAACTCCAGCTCTGCCACGGGCGTTATGGAGCAGAACCTTGACCGCCTGACCGTCATCATGGCTGTCGTGTTTGCCGTGTGCGTCGTGCTGTGCATGTTCTTCTTCCCGCAGGGCATCGTGGGCTACTAATCACGAGCCGCATAAATACTTGAAAAGGGTCCCGCAAGTGCGGGACCCTTTTTGTTTACATATTTGTAACAGAGTCAAAATATCCTCATATACTTCGCCCAACTAAAGAAAATCTCGACCGTTAACCGGAATTAGCCCCAAATCGTGCATAAAATGCGCTACTGTATTGCAATACGTTGGTCCGCTTTGTATAACCAGCCAAAACGGCGGACCGCGTTTGAATGGTTCGATTGGGCTGTCTTGACGTTGCCCGACCGAACTTACTTTGTCCTATCTCATAAGGAGGATGGCATGGCTGATTCTATGTTCCACCAGCCCGTTATGGGTCGTCGCGCCTTTGTCGGCGGTACCCTTGCTGCGAGCTCCATGGCTTTTCTTGCCGCATGCGGCAAGAAGGGCGGCGACGCTTCCGGTTCTGAGTCCGGTTCGACGCTGAACTTCTACATCAACAACCCGGTCTGCATCGACCCCTACAATGTCCAGGAGGACCAGGGCACTCAGGTCGAGTACCAGCTCTTTGACGCTCTGACCTCTTATGACGCCGAGAAGGGCGAGATCGTTCCGCTGGCTTGCGAGTCCTTCGAGGCCAACGACGACGCCACCGAGTTCACCTTCAAGATCAAGAAGGCCAAGTTCCACAACGGTGACGACGTTACCTCCAAGTCCTTCAAGCTCGGTTGGGAGCGTCTGGTCAACACCAAGTCGGCCATCGCTACCGAGTATGGCCCTTCCGAGGTCTCCTATCACCTTTCCATGGTCGAGGGCTATGACGATCTGCTTGCCGGTAACGCTACTGAACTCAGCGGTGTTACCTGCCCCGACGATGAGACCCTCGTCGTCAAGCTGTCTTCCGCTTACGCCGACTTCCCCTTCGTCGCCTCTCACCCGGCTCTGGCCCCGGTTCCCGAGTGCGCCGAGTCCGATGCCAAGAGCTTCTACCTTGCACCGGTCGGTAACGGCCCGTTCATGATGGACGGCAAGTGGGAGGATGGTCAGGAGATCAACCTCAAGAAGTTCGACGATTACTATGGCGACAAGGCCAAGATCGATGGCATCCACTTCCAGGTCATCAAGGACATGGAGACCGCTTACAAGGAGTTCCAGGCCGGTAACCTCGATGTCTGCGACGTTCCCGTTGCTCAGATCGACGCCGCCAAGAAGGATCGCGGCGTGTCCAAGGACGGCTACACCATGGGTGACGGCGAGCGCATGCTGCTCGGCTCCGAGCCTTCCACCTACTACCTGACCTGCAACAACACGGCCGAGCCGTTTAACAACGCCGACCTGCGCAGGGGTATCTCCCTGGCCATCAACCGTGAGGCCATCTGCAAGACTATCTTCAAGGGTACCCGTACCCCCGCCGACGGCATTGTTCCTCCGGGCATCGATGGCTACAAGGAGGGCGCATGGGAGTTCTGCGCCTACGACGTCGACAAGGCTAACGAGTACCTGGACAAGGTTGCTCCCGCTGGCGCTAACGGCGATCGTGGCATTAACGTGACCCTTTCCTACAACCAGGATGGTGGCCACAAGGAGATCATGGAGTCCATCATCGGTGACCTCGCCAAGGTTGGCGTTACCGCTGTCTCCGATACCCCTGAGTGGTCTGCCTTGCTCGAGCAGTACCAGAACTTTAACTATCAGTTCGGTCGTCTGGGTTGGATTGCCGACTACCCGATTATGGACAACTTCCTGTATCCGCTGTTCCACTCCGACTCCCTCGGTGGCGACAACCGCTCCGGTTACAACAACCCCGAGTTCGACGCCAAGGTCAACGAGGCTCGCACCACGGTTGACGACGAAGAGCGCGTTGCTAAGATGCAGGAGGCCGACGCTATGGTCGCTGCCGACTGCCCGGTCATCCCGGTGATGTTCTACACGCACACCATCGTCGGCTCCGATCGCATCAAGCACCTCTATGTCGATCCGCAGAAGCACGCTGAGCTGGGTACCGCTGAGCTCGCCTAAGAGTTTGCAGCTTCCGTGAGGGTCAAGTATTTACGTAGACCTCATGGGAAACATACAGTTCTCCCTAACCTGGGGTAAACTGGCTGATGGTAATTTTGGGATGCCGGTCTGGCGATCGGCATCCCATTTAGGTTAATCCCTAGATAGGGGAGTGGTATGGGTAAGTACATCGTTAAACGTGTGCTTCAGTTCATCCCGGTATTTTTGGGCGTTACGCTGATTCTGTTCGCCCTTCAGAATATCGTGCCGGGAGATCCGATCAAGCTGATCGGTGGAGACAAGGCTCTGTCCCCCGAGGTGGAGCTTCAGCTTCGCGTCCGCTATCACCTGGTCCAGTCGGACGAGGACGGCAACGCGATCCTTGACGAGAACGGCGACCCCGTTCAAACGTCGCTCGTGGACCGTTACTTGTATTACATGAACGGCCTGCTTCATGGCGATCTGGGCAATTCGTATCAGCGCAAGCTGCCGGTTACGGAAATTTTTGCCCAGAAGTATCCGTATACGGTCAAACTTGCCGCGTGCGCCATCGTGCTCGAGGCAATCATGGGTATCGGTGCGGGTATCATTTCGGCGGTAAAGCGTTATTCCTTCTGGGATATTTTGGTAACGCTCACCACGTCGATCCTCGTTGCGGTCCCGGCCTTCTGGCTCGGTATGTTGCTGCAGCTGTTCTTTGGCGTCATCCTCAAGGACGCTACGGGCGGTGCAATCTCCATGCCGATCTCGGGTGCCGGCGGTTCCAGCTCTCAGTATCAGGATTGGATGCACTATGTGCTTCCGACCATTACGCTGGCTTCGGTTTCGACCGCTTATGCCGCCCGCATTATGCGCTCGCAGCTGCTTGACGTCATGAACCAGGATTACATCCGTACGGCAAAGGCCAAGGGTCTCTCCAATCGCGCGATCATCGTCAAGCATGCGCTTAAGAATGCACTCATCCCCGTCGTTACCTATATTGGTGTCGACTTTGGTGGCATGCTTTCGGGCGCCATCCTGACCGAGACGGTTTTTAACTGGCCCGGTATCGGCTATGAGGTCTATCGCGCCATTAGCATGCGTGACTGGCCCATCGTTATGGGCGGCGTTACGCTCATCGTCGTCGTCGTCATGGTGATTAACCTGCTCGTCGACATTAGCTATGCATTCCTCGACCCGCGCATCCGCCTTGGCGGTCCGTCGGATAAGGCCTAAGGGAGGTACGTCTCATGCAGGAAACTGATTCTCAGTCTCAGGAGCAGGCTACCGCCACCAAGGCCGCATCTGCTCCCGCCAAGTCCCGCACGCTGTGGGGTGACGCTTTTAAGCGTCTTCGCAAGAACAAGCTCGCCGTTATCGGTGTCTGCTGGATCATCATCGTCGTTTTGGTTGCCCTGACCGCAGATCTGTGGGCTAAGCCCTGGCTCGGTTCGCCGACGGCTTCCGACTCGACCACCATGGCCGAGACGTCGCTGTTGGCTCCGTGTGCAGAGCACCCGTTTGGCACCGACGCCCTTGGTCGCGACATTCTCGTCCGCGTTATCTACGGTGCACGCGTTTCGCTGTCCGTCGGCATTATGGCCACCGCGATCTCCACGGTGATCGGTCTGGTCATGGGTGCTCTGGCCGGTTTCTACGGCGGGATCTGGGATACGATCATCATGCGCTGTGCGGACATCTTCCTGGCGTTCCCGTACGTGCTGTTCGTTGTCGCCATGATCGCCGTTATCGGCCGTGGTCTTCAGAACGTCTTTATCGCCATCGGTATTCTCGGCTGGCCTTCGATTGCGCGCGTCTTCCGCTCTGCAATCTTGACGGTCAAAGAAAACGACTATGTTGACGCTGCGCGCGCGATGGGTGCATCTGATGCTCGTATCGTAGTGCGTCACATCTTCCCGAACTCCGTCGCCTCCATCGTGGTCTACGCGACCATGAACATTGGTGGCGCCATTCTGACCGAGTCCGCTCTGTCCTTCCTCGGCATGGGCGTTATTCCGCCTACGCCTTCGTGGGGCTCCATGATTCAGGACGGTCAGCAGTATCTTCTGACTGCTCCCTGGATGATGATCATGCCCGGTCTGGCAATTCTCTCGACGGTGCTCGCCTTCACCCTGCTGGGTGACGGTCTGCGCGACGCCCTCGACGTCAAGATGAAGGACGCATAAGGATGAAGAAGAACAAGAACTATGTGGACCTGAAGGACCAGCCGGTTCCCGAGGGCCAGCATCTGCTCGAGGTCGATGACCTTAAGATGTATTTCCATACCGAGGATGGTGTCGTTCGCGCTGTCGACGGTGTGTCCTACACGCTCGATCGCGGCGAGACCCTGGGTGTCGTCGGTGAGTCCGGCTCCGGTAAGTCCGTGACCGCCATGACCATCATGGGCCTCATCTCGATGCCTCCGGGAAAGATCGAGGGCGGCGACGTTCGCTATCGCGGTCGTTCTATCCTCGAGATGACCGAGGAAGAGATGCAGCACATTCGCGGAAACGACATCGCGATGATCTTCCAGGATCCTATGACCTCCTTGAACCCGGTCTATAAGATCGGCAAGCAGGTGGGCGAGGGCCTTCGTCTGCACCGTGGCTACTCCAAGCAGGAGGCGCTCAAGCGCGCTACCGAGCTTTTGGACCTCGTGGGTATCCCCGAGCCCGAGAAACGCGTCAATGAGTATCCGCACCAGTTCTCCGGCGGTATGCGTCAGCGTGTCATGATCGCTATGGCTCTTGCCTGCGATCCCGATATCCTGATTGCCGACGAGCCCACGACGGCTCTGGACGTTACCATTCAGGCTCAGATTATCGAGCTCATGCAGGAAATGCAGGAGAAGAACGGCAACGCCATCATCATGATTACCCATGACCTGGGCGTCGTTGCCGATATGGCCGATAAGATCATGGTTATGTACGCCGGCCGTCCCGTCGAGTTCGGTACTGCTGAGGAAATCTTCTACGAGAGTCGCCACCCCTACACCTGGGGTCTTATCCGCTCCATCCCGGAGCAGGCCATCGAAGAGAAGAAGCCGCTTACGCCGATTCACGGCAACCCGCCTTCGCTCATGAACCTGCCTGAGGGCTGCGTGTTCTCGCCTCGTTGTCCCTATGCGACGGACAAGTGCCGCAAGCAGCGCCCCGAGCGCGTTGTCACCGAGTCTGGTCATTACTCTGCGTGCCACTACTCCGGTGACCCCGAGTTCCTCAAGAACGCTCCTGAGACGTCCCGTACGCGCAAGGATTCCAAGAAGGGAGGCGAGGCGTAATGGCAGATACCAACGAGCGTACTCCGCTGCTGAAGGTCGAGCACCTCTCTAAGGAGTTCCCCGCTGAGTCCGGCATGTTCGCCAAGCGCTTCTCCAAGCGTGTTGTCTCTGCAGTAAATGACATTTCGTTCGAGATTTATCCGGGCGAGACCTTTGGTCTGGTTGGTGAGTCTGGTTGCGGTAAGTCCACGACGGGTCGCACCATCATGCGCCTGACCAAGCCGACCGCCGGTAAGGTGTTCTTCCAGGGTAAAGATGTTGCCGAGATGAGCAAGCATGAGATCAAGGACATGCGTCGCGAGATGCAGTTCATCTTCCAGGATCCCTATGCTTCGCTCAATCCCCGTATGACCATCGGCGAGATCGTCTCCGAGCCCATGACCATTCATGGCGTGGGTACCAAGGAGGAGCGTATCGAGCGCGTCCGCGAGCTGCTGGACGTCGTCGGTCTGAATCCCGAGCACATCAACCGTTATCCGCACGAGTTCTCGGGCGGCCAGCGCCAGCGTGTCGGCATCGCCCGCGCGTTCGCTCTGAAGCCCAAGCTGATTATCTGCGACGAGCCTGTCTCTGCACTTGACGTATCCATTCAGGCCCAGGTTCTGAACCTTCTTAAGGAGCTCCAGGACAAGTTCGGTACCGCGTATCTGTTTATCGCTCACGACCTGTCCGTCGTGCAGCACATTTCCGATCGCGTTGCCGTTATGTATCTGGGTAAGATGGTTGAGGTTTCGGACTGGAAGACGCTCTACAGCGAGCCTCACCATCCGTACACGCAGTCGCTGCTGTCTGCCGTGCCGGTTCCCGATCCTGATATCCAGAAGACCCGCAAGCGCATCATCCTCGCTGGCGATCCGCCGTCGCCGCTGGATCCGCCGACCGGTTGCCGTTTCCACACTCGCTGCCCGATCGCTCAGGGTATCTGCTCTGAGAAGCTTCCCGAGTTTAAGGAAGTTGCACCTGGTCACTGCTGCGCGTGCCACTTCGCGGAGCCGTTCCCGATCAAGGAATCGCACATCGACCTGTAGTCGGTTGTTATTGTCCGGGCCCGCCCTGAAGTTACTTTTCAGAACGTCCTCGGACATGCAAGAAACCCCCGC
>CATVTM010000066.1 GCA_958346935.1 uncultured Collinsella sp. | reverse complement strand
TCAACTTCACGGATGATGCCAAAACGGTCACCCGTGAGGAAGTGTTGGGTTCGAGTGCTGTGGACAATGTTCCAACATGCTGGGATCGAACTCGCTAGCCGGAATCACGCGGTACCCGTGACGCAGCAGCAGGTCGACGAAAATACCGTTGCCCGCGGTGAGCGTACCGCTAAAGGTGCCATCGTAGATGCGACCTGCACCGCACGAGGGACTGCGATCTTGCAGGATGCACGCGACGATCTCATCCGGGCCACCCGCTTGCTCGCACATATCGAGCGCACGTTGGGCACCCAGGCGAAACTCGCGATCGACCGAGATGCCCTCGCAGGTACGAACCTCGCCGTTCACAATCTCGGACGGTTTGCGCGGTGTGGTCAAGCCACCAAAAACCTCGGGGCATACCAACAGGACCTCGGTCCCCGTGCGCTCGCAGGCCTCGACCAGCTCGCGATGGTAGTTATCGAGCCCGTTATACTTGCAGCTCTCGCCCATCAAGCAGGCACTTACCACGATCTTCATTCCCCAACCTCCCAAAAATCTACCTAGAGCAGAACGCCCCATTTGAGATAGGCACTCAAATGGGGCGTTCGACGCTGTGCAACCAGCCTTACTGCTGCTTTGGCATCAGCGGATTCTCGCGCGTGAGGAGATTCATAAACTCCTCGCCCGTGATCGTCTCCTTCTTGTACAGATAACGAGCCAGCTCGTGGAGCTTAAACTTGTTCTCCTTCAGGATCTGTAGAGCGCGGTCGTGCGCATCCTCGATCAGCTTGGCGACAATCGCGTCCACGCGCTCGGCCGTACCGGGAGCGCAGGTAAGCGAGGTGTCCTGGTTAAGGTACGCATTCTGAACGGTACCGAGCGCCATCATGCCAAACTCATCGGACATACCAAAGCGCGTAACCATGTTACGGGCGAGCTTGGTGGCCTGCTCGATATCGTTGGCGGCGCCGGTCGTCATCTCGCCAAAGATGAGCTCCTCGGCCGCGCGACCACCGCAATAGACGGCGAGCTTGTCCAGCACCTCCTGGCGCGTGGTCAGGAAGCGCTCGTCCTCCTCGACCTGCATGGTGTAGCCCAGAGCGCCGCTCGTGCGCGGCACGATGGTAATCTTGGTAACCGGCGCGGACCCCTTCTGGCGGGCCGCAACGATGGCATGACCGATCTCGTGGTAGGAAACGACCTGCTTCTCGTGGTCGGACAGCACCGTGGACTTACGCTGTTGGCCGGCAATGACGACCTCCACCGACTCCTCGAAGTCGTCCTGGGTTGCACGCTTGCGACCCTCGCGAACGGCGCGCAGGGCGCCCTCGTTGATGATATTGGCCAGGTCGGCGCCCGAGGCACCGGGCGTGGCGCGGGCAATCGCGGTCAGATCGATCGGCGGCTCGGTCTTCACACTCTTGGCGTGAAGCTCGAGGATGTTCTTACGGCCGGTCAGATCGGGCAACTCGACGGGGATGCGGCGGTCAAAACGACCGGGGCGCAGTAGCGCCGGATCGAGACTGTCGGGGCGGTTGGTTGCGGCAAGGACAACGATACCCTTGTGGTTATCGAAGCCATCCATCTCGGTCAGCAACTGGTTGAGCGTCTGCTCGCGCTCGTCGTTGCCGCTAAAGCCGCCGCCATCGCGCTTCTTACCGATGGTATCGATCTCATCGATAAAGACGATACACGGGGCCTTTTCCTTGGCCTGCTTAAACAGGTCACGAACCTTTGCAGCGCCGCGACCAACAAACATCTCAACGAACTCAGAGCCCGAAATGCTAAAGAACGGAACACCGGCCTCGCCGGCAACAGCCTTGGCAAGCAGGGTCTTACCGGTACCCGGAGGGCCGACAAGGAGAGCACCGCGCGGCAGCTTGGCGCCGATCTCCTCGTAGCGCTGCGGCTTCTCCAGAAAGTCGACGACCTCCTTGAGAGACTCCTTGGCCTCTTCCTGGCCGGCGACGTCCTTAAAGGTCACGCCCACGTCCTTGGAGGCGATCACGCGCGCGCCGGACTTACCCAGTCCGCCGCCGCCAAAACCGCCGCCGCCAAAGTTCATCGACGGGCCGTCATCGCCCATAGCCTTCTTCATGCGGCGGTTGAGCCACCAACCGATGAGGAAGAAGATCGCCATGGGAAGGATGAGCGTGAGCAGGTAGTAGGTCATCAAACCCGAGTTTTTATCGGGAACGACCGACTCCAGCGAAGCACCGGACTCAAGCACGCGATCGGTAAAGCCCGCGTCATTCGGAACACCGGTCGTCTTGTAGGCGATGTTCTCGTCCTCGCCCTTCTTGGTGTAATAAATCGTGTAATCGTCCGTGTTGTACTCGACCTTGTCGACACTCTTCTTATCGAGCGCTTTGACAAACGTCGAGTAATCGGTCTTCGTAATCTGCTGCGTGTGACCGATGTTAGGGAACAGAACGGTCGAGAGCACGAGGTAGACGACGAAGGCGATGAGCACGTAGAGGATCATATTCCGTCTACGTTTGTTGTCATCCATCTCCATCTGCTTGAACTCCATCTACTGGGGTTGATAATGCTAACTAGAATACCCAACCCGGCCGGCGATAAACCGACGCCGGGCACGAAAGGATAGAGATGGCATCACTCGAAGTCGGCAAGGTTCAGATCTATACGGGCGACGGCAAGGGCAAGACGAAGGCTGCTTTGGGGCGCGAGAGGATGTCGAGGAACTGATTGCGATAAAGCCCGCCACCACGGAGCTCGTGCTAACCGGCCGCGGCCTGCTGCCCCTCGCAGACCTCGCGGACCTGGTCACCGAAATGCGACCCGTCAAACACTACTTCGACGAAGGCCTCCTAGCCCGTCAGGGCATCGAATACTAATTGATTCGTTTTCCGCCAACACCTACAGCTCATAAGGAAGTTGCGGTGGAATAGTACTTGTTTGACGGTCCGCAAGGGCTTTTCAGGAACTATTTCACCGCAACTTATCAGGGGTATCCGACGGATGAGCTAGGCGGTGGCGCGACCTAGCCAGTTGCCGCTGTGGTGGTAGATGGTGAACATGGTTGCGGTGATGAGCCAGGTTACGGGGTAGACCAGCAGTAGATGCTCGAGCGACGGATCGAAGGGCATGATCGCAAACACCCAGATCACCCTCAAGACAACGGTGCCAAAGATGGTGAGCATCATAGGCTGCAAACTCACGCCGGCGCCGCGGATGGAACCCGAGGCGTTCTCGATAATTGAGAAAATCGCATAGAACGGCGCAATGAAATGGAGGATAGTCGTGGTGTACGCCGAAATCGAAGCATCGTCGACAAACAAACGCGACAGCGGGCCCGAGAACACCAGCAGCACGGCAGACAGGCCACCAATGAGCATAAACGACAGCACGAGCGACGTATGGTAGCCCTTGCGCATGCGCTCGTAGTTGCGCGCGCCAAAGTTCTGCGCCGAGAACGTAGTGATCGATACGCCGAGCGCCTCGGTCACCATCCAGATAATGCCATCCAGGCGCCCAGATAGACCCCAAGCAGTCGTGACATCGGCGCCAAACGAATTAACCGACACCTGGATCAGCACGTTCGAGATCGAATAGGCAGCCGATTGAAAACCGAGTGGCAGACCACACGAGATCATACTCTTGCAAATACCGCGATCGATACCGAGCTTAGACAGCGAAAGACGCCATGCACCCGGAGCGCGCATCATGCGCAACACGATCATCGTTGCATTGGAGCAAATGGTCAGCGCCACTGCGATGCCACAGCCCAGCGCCTCCATATGCAACACAGCGACAAAGATGATATCCAGCACCACGTTAACAAGGCAGCCAGAGGCAATGATCACGGCGGGGCCGCGCGTGTCGCCCACGGCACGCAGCAGTGCGGTTCCCATATTAAGCAGCAGTGCCGCAACCATCGCGGCAAAATAACAGCGAGCATAGGCCACGCCCTCGGCCAATAGTTCATGCGGCGTGTTCATAAGCACCAGCATGGGCTCAACGAACACTGTGCCAAGAATCGAGAAAACGATACCGCCCACCAGCGCGAGCGTCATGGCCGTATGGACCGAACGGCTCAGTCGCTCATCATCGTGCTGGCCAAAATACTGACCGGTAATGACCGCGCAGCCGGCGCCGACGCCAACGCAAAAGCCAATGCAGAGCTCGGTGAGCACCATCGTGGCCTGGATGCCGCCCAGCGCGAGCTTGCCGCCAAACTGACCGACAATATAGGTACCGATAAGCGTGTAGGCCTGCTGAAAAAACGAACTAAAAAAGATGGGAACGCACAGCGAAAGCAGCTGCTGCCAAATTACGCCCTGCGTTACATCGATAGCCGTAGATTTCTTAGCCACACGCCCTCCCCAAAAGCGTACGTCAACCGACAAAACAGTAATTAAAGACCTAAGCTAATAGCAGCTTAGCACCGACCGACGTCGACCGAAACACCCCGAGTCAGAGCCCGGTGCAAACTATCTGCCTAGTGATACAGCCCCGGCTGGTAGTGATACTCGTTGCTCACGTGCGGGCACAGCTGCCAAAAGGCGACGGCACTCGCCGCGGCCACGTTGAGCGAATCGACCCCGTGCGCCATCGGAATGCGTACGGCTCGGTCGCAGCCCGCGATAGTCTTGGCGCCCAGGCCGGCACCCTCGGTGCCCATAAAGATCGCCAGGCGATCAACCTCCTGCAGCGCAGGATCGTCCAGCGAAACGGAGTCGTCCGTCAGCGCCATCGCAGCGCACGAAAAACCGGCTTCGTGCAGTGCCGCCAGGCCATCGTGCGGCCACACACGAGCCTCGCTGCCAATACGCGTCCACGGCACCTGAAACACCGTGCCCATGCTCACGCGGGCCGAGCGACGGTACAGCGGGTCGCAGCACGTCGGACTGACCAAAATACCGTCGACATTGAGCGCGGCGGCCGAGCGGAAAATCGCACCCACGTTCGTGTGGTCGACAATACCCTCGAGCACGCACACGCGCACCGGGCGCTCCCCCGCCGCCTCGACGACGCCACCCAAGAACTCATCAACCGGAATCTGCCGCGGGCGACGAAACGCCGCGAGCGCACCGCGCGTCACGTTAAAGCCCGTCAGCTGCTCCATGAGTTCCATGGAAGCCACGAACACAGGAACCGAACCTGCGCCCTCGCGCACAACCAGGCGCTCAAACAGCGGCATCATCTGGTCGAGCCAGCGTTCGCCCAAAAGAAAGCTCACCGGCTCGTATCCGGCACGCACCGCGCGCTCAATAACCTTGGCACTCTCGGCGATAAAGATGCCCTTTTGCGGCTCCAGCACGCAGCGAAGCTCGCGCTCGGTCAGTCGCACGTAGGCATCGAGCCGCTCATCCTCGAGCGAATCGATTCGCAGCACCTCAACGGCATCAGTCATAGTAGCCAGCCCGCACCCTTCTTTACAGCACATCTATACCAAACGAGGCGACGCTAAGCGCCGCCCCATGCATTCAATCAACCCGATGATACCGTTCACGCCAGACGATTTACGCCTCGATGCGACGATACGTCACGAACTCATAATCGACACCCTCGTCGCCCTCGCCCGAGGCAATCGTGGCAACACCGCCTCGCCGAGTAATCTCCCACGCGGGATCAGCGTCCAAGTCGGGAAAGTACGTGTCCACGGCACGGGTGCAATGGTTGTGCGTGACCTCGGCCTCCACGCAGTACGGCAAAAACTGCCGATAGACATCGCCGCCACCGATTACCCAGGCAACGGGCTCATCGGCAACCGCGGCGAGCGCCTCGTCGATACTATGCACCACGTCGACGCCCTCGGCAGCAAAGCTCTCGTCGCGCGTGAGCACGATATTACGGCGATTCTTGAGCGGACGCCCGCCGGGAAAACTCAGCAGCGTCTTGCGTCCCATAATGACCGGACAGCCTTTGGTGCACGCCACAAAATGGCGCATGTCGGCACGGTTGGACACGACCATGTCACCCTCGCAACCAATACCCCAGTCATCGCACACGGCGACGATGGCGGAAAGCTTACAAGTCAACAAAATCACCTACACCGCGATGGGAATGTTCTTGACCTGCGGGCCGTGCTCATAGCCCTCGACGATCAGGTCATCGGTCGTAAACGCGTAGAAATCATGCACGTCGGGTTTAAGCGTTACCTTGGGAGCCGCAAACTGCGGACGCTCGATAAGCTCACGGACGATATCGACATGGCGGTCGTAAATATGGGCGTCGGCGATCACGTGCAGCAGCTCGCCGGGAATCATATCGACCGACTGCGCCACCATCATCAGCAAAATAGCGTACTGGCACACATTCCAGTTATTCGCGGCCAAAATATCCTGGCTGCGCTGGTTGAGAATCATGTTAAGCGTCGGCTTGTCGTCCTGCGGACGCTGCGTGACGTTATAGGTCACGCTGTAGGCGCACGGATACAGGTGCATCTCGGACAGATCGCTGAACACATAGGTGTTCGTCATAATGCGGCGGCTGTACGGCGTGTGCTTGAGGTCGTACAGTACGCGGTCCATCTGGTCAAAGTCACCCTCGGCGTAATGGCTCTTCTGCCCAATCTGATACCCGTAGGCCTTGCCGATGGAGCCGGTCTCGTCGGCCCACT
Source organism: uncultured Collinsella sp. (assembly GCA_958346935.1). Classification (GTDB taxonomy): domain Bacteria; phylum Actinomycetota; class Coriobacteriia; order Coriobacteriales; family Coriobacteriaceae; genus Collinsella. The sequence continues at coordinate 4,378 of CATVTM010000066.1, read as the reverse complement.
CATCCCAAATATGGCTGTTGAGGTCATGCACGTTATTGGACTTCTTCTGATAGATCCACAGGATCTCATCCATGGCAGACTTGAGCGCCGTACGGCGCAGCGTGAGCGCCGGGAACTCCTCGCGCAGGTCGTAGCGCGCCGTGACACCAAAGTTTTTAATGGTATAGGCAGGGGTGCCATCCTCCCACACCGGACGGACCTTTTGGCCCTCGGTCGTGGTGCCATGGTCCAAGATATCGCGGCACATGGTTACAAACTGTTGATCAGCTTTGCTCATTGACCCTCCTGTCAGTCGCCTATAAGCGAGATTCATTGTAGCCCAGGCGCGCGAGTGTCGAATTGGACACTTAGTCCGGCACACGCAATGCACGGCAGCGCGGCTCCGCATACGGCAAAGAGGCATCTTAGCTTTTTCTGACATATGCCAGAAATGCCTTGCGCCCAACGACTAACGCGTTATCCTATTGTTGACATATGTCAGATAAGGAGTGTGCATGGCAGGAAGACGCGAAAAACTGCGCCGCGTCGGGATCATCCCCGAATACCGTGGCTTTACCCCCGATGGCCTGGCCAGCGGTGATGCCATCGACATGACCGTCGACGAGCTTGAGGTGCTGCGCCTGTGCGACCTGGAAGGTCTCAACCAAGAGGCGGTCGCCCAGCAGATGGGCATCGCCCGCGCAACGGTGGCGGCCATTTGCAGCCGCGCGCATCGCAAGGTGGCCGATGCGCTGGTCAACGGACGAGCGCTCGTCATCGAGGGCGGCAATATCGCGTACTCCCCCATCGCCACGACGACGGCCGCATGGCCAGCAAAGGAGGTCGGCACCATGAGGGTGGCGACGACGTACGACAACGGCAACATCTTTATGCACTTTGGCCGCAGCGAGCAGTTCAAGATCTACGACATCCAGGATGGCAAGGTGCTCAACGAGCAGGTCGTAGGCACCGGTGGCACCGGCCACGGCGCCTTGGCGGGCCTGCTTGCCAACGGTGGCGTTGACACGCTCATTTGCGGCGGTATCGGCGGCGGCGCTATCAACGCGCTTGCCCAAGCCGGCATCACGGTCTATGCGGGCGCCCAGGGCAGCTGCGATGCCTGCGTCGAGGCCCTCATTGCCGGCACGCTCGCACAGAACGGCGAGGCCACCTGCGACTGCCATGGACATGATCACAAGCACATCCACGAGCATGGCGAGTCCTGCGGCTGCCACGGTCACCACGACCATGACGGGCACGAAGGCTGCGGCTGCCACTAGCGGCAAGCACCTCGTCGAGAACGCGCTTCCACGCGTGCGACAACCAGCGAACAAACGGCGAAGGCCGCCTGGAATACCATCCAGGCGGCCTTCGCCATACACGACTCAACTAGTCGTTACTTCTTGTTGCGCATCTGCGCTTCCATCTGGCGCAGCAGCTCCATATCGGACTTGGGACCGCCCGTACCCAGGCCGCCCATGCCGCCCAGACCCATAGCGTCCAGGCCAGGGATATTGGGCATGCGCATCTTCTTGCCCTTCTTACCCTTTTTGCCCTTCTTGCCACCGGCCTGTGCCTGATTGGCCATCGTGCGCATGCGGCCCATCATCTTATTCATCTCGCCCCACTGCTTCATAAGGCTGTTGACCTCGGTGGGGGTTACGCCGGCGCCCTTGGCGATACGCGCGCGGCGCTGGCCGTTGATGATGGAGGGACGCAGGCGCTCCTCCTTGGTCATCGACATGATGATGGCCTCGTTCTTGTCGAAGATGCCCTCGTCCAGGTTGCCGCCCATCTGGTTGAGTGCACGCTGACCACCGGGGAGCATACCCAGGATACCCTTCATGCCGCCCATCTTCTTGACGGCTTTCATCTGGTCGAGCATATCGTTCATGGTAAAGCCCTCGCGCAGCATACGCTCGGCAGCCTCGAGCTGCTCTGCATCGGCTGCCTCCTGAGCCTTCTCGATAATGCCGACGACATCGCCCATGCCCAGAATGCGCTTGGCCATGCGATCGGGATAGAACGGCTCCAGCGAATCAGGCTTCTCGCCCATGCTCACGAACTTGATGGGTTTGCCGGTCACCTGGCGCACCGAAAGTGCGCCACCGCCACGGGCATCGCCGTCGAGCTTGGAGATGATCACACCGTCAAAGTCGGTGCGATCGGCGAAGGTCGAGACGACGTTGACGATATCCTGGCCGGTCATGGCATCGACGACCATCAGCACCTGATCGGGCTTGACGGCCTTCTTGATGTCCACGGCCTCCTGCATCATCTGCTCGTCGATCTGCAGGCGGCCGGCGGTATCGACGATGACCACATCGCGCAGATGGTCGACGGCCTCCTGGATGGCGCCCTTGGCGATATCGACCGGGTGCTCGCCGTCACCGCGGAAGACCGGTACGCCGATCTCGCCACCGAGCGTGGCCAGCTGGTCGGCAGCAGCGGGACGGTAGACGTCGCACGCGGCGAGCAACGGCGAGCGGCCCTGCTTCTTGAGCAGGTAGGCCAGCTTTACGGCAGCCGTGGTCTTACCGGAGCCCTGCAGACCCACAAGCATGATGACATTGGGAATGCGGTTGCTAAAGACGAGCTTGCTCTCGGTGGAGCCGAGCATCTCGGTAAGCTCGTCGAGCACGATCTTGACGACGTTTTGCGCCGGAGAGAGCGACTCCATGACCTCTGCGGTCATGCAGCGCTCCTTAGTCTTGGCGACAAACTCCTTGACGACCTTAAAGTTGACGTCGGCCTCGAGCAGCGCCATGCGAATATCGCGCATGGCCGAAGTAATATCGGCCTCGGTCAGCTTGCCCTTGCCGCGCAGGCGGTCAAATGTGTCGTTGAGGCGATCGCTCAGGGAATCAAACACTAGTCACTCCTTAATTGGACTCGCCCACCAGGGCGCGGCAGAAATCTTTGGCATTGAACTCCTGCAGGTCATCGACCTGCTCGCCCACGCCGATGCGCAGGATCGGGAGCTTGAGCTTCTCGGCCACGGCCATGGCGATGCCGCCCTTAGCCGTGCCGTCGAGCTTAGTCATGATAATACCGTCCAGGCCCAGCGCCTCGTTAAACTCGAGCGCCTGGTTCAGACCGTTCTGACCGGTGGCGGCATCGATCACGAGCACGACCGAGACCGGCATGGGGCCGGCGGCCATATTGGCGGCACGTTTACGAGTCACGTTGACCACCTTGGCAAGCTCGCGCATGAGCTCAGGGCTCGTGTGCAGACGACCGGCGGTATCGATGAGCACCAGGTCGCTGCCGCGCTTATCGGCCTCGTCGAGCACGTCATAGCACACGCTCGCCGGATCGGAGCCGCGATCGCGCTTAATGACCGGTACACCGGCGCGCTGACCCCACACATCGAGCTGCTCGATGGCAGCGGCACGGAAGGTATCGGCCGAACCGATCACGACGTTCTTGCCGTGGGCAGCCATGGCACTCGCGATCTTGCCGACCGTGGTGGTCTTGCCGGCGCCGTTGATGCCGACGAACAGCACGCAGCTCGGTGTATCGGAGAACGGATCGCGCTCAACAGGCACAAAGTGGCCCTCGAGCTGCTCGGCCAGGGCGCGGCGAAGCTGCGGGGCGGTCTTAAGGTTCTTCTTGGCCGCGGCATCGCGCAGGTCATCGGATACCTGGATAGCAACCTCGACTCCCATATCACCCATGACGAGGGTGTCCTCCAGGTCCTCCCAAAAATCTTCGTCGACCTCGCCGCCAAAGTAAAAGACCTCGTTGAGGGCCTCGCGACTGCGCTCAAGTCCGCGCGAGAGAGCGTCAAAGAATCCCATTATGCATTCACGACCTTTCCGGTTTCGCGATCGAGTTTTTGCGAGACGACGCGACTGACGCCGTCAGCTTGCATCGAGACGCCGTAGAGAACGTCAGCGTCCTCCATAGTACGGCGCTGATGCGAGATTACCAAGAGCTGCGTATCGGAACGCAGGACATCGAGGGCGCCGATGAGCTTGGACAGGTTGGCGTCATCGAGCGCCGCCTCGACCTCGTCCAGCACATAGAACGGCACCGTGCGCGTGCGGTACACGGCAAAGAGCAGGGCGAGCGCCGTCAGGCTCTTCTCGCCGCCCGACATGAGCATCATCTTGGTGATGCGCTTGCCGCGCGGCTGCGCCACGACCTCGATACCCGTCTCGGCAGGATGCTCGGGATCGGTCATCTCCAGATGAGCCTGACCGCCCGGGAAGAGCATAGCGAAAATCTCGCGGAAGTTTGCGTCGACCTTCTCAAACGTAACCAGGAACGCCTTGCGCATCTTGCGATCAATGGCCACCGTGATCTTGGTGAGCGCCTTGCGCGCGCTCTCCAGATCGGCCAGCTGCTCCTCGATGTAGTCGGCGCGGCGCTTGAGCTGCTCGTACTCCTCCATGGC
>CATVTM010000065.1 GCA_958346935.1 uncultured Collinsella sp. | reverse complement strand
ATGATCGGCATGCCCGACCATGCGCGCACCGACTCCACCACCTTGACGCCGTCCATATCGGGCAGGCCCAGATCGAGCAGCACGATGCTCGGTGCCTGCGATGAGGCGGCGGCGATGGCGGCATGGGCGGTCTCCACAGCCATATGGCGCAAGCCGTGCGCCTCGAGCGCGGCAACGATTAAGTTGCGAACGGCGGGGTCGTCCTCAACGACCAAGATGAGCGGTTTTACGGCAGAGTTCGGCACGGCGCTACTCCTTATCAAACGAAACATCGGCGACGGGAAGCTCAATCGTAAAGACCGAGCCGTGCGGGTCCGCCGCGGCAACCTCTATGCTACCGCCATGTGCCAACGCAATGGAGCGGCAGAGCGAAAGACCCAGGCCCACGCTGCGGTGGCTGTCGGCCAGACCATGGTTGGCGGTATAGAACGACTCAAAAATGCGTTCACGGTCCTCGGGTGCGATGCCCGGGCCGTCATCGGCCACCGAGCACGCCACGCGTCCATCGTCGACACTAATCGAGATCATGATATGCGAGCCTGCGGGCGTATAGGTGACGGCGTTGTTCACCAGATTGACCACCAGCTGCACCATCAGGCGCGCATCGACATTGACGAGCGCCGGCTCATCGCACGCCACCACCTTAAGGTCGTGCTCGCGCACAGCCGGACTTACGTGGCGCAGCGCCTCCTCGACGATATCGTCCATGAGCTCGAGCGTGGTCGACAGATGCATGCCGTCGCCCTCGAGCTTGGTGATGGCAAGCAGGTTCTCGACGGTGGCGTTGAGCCATTGCGCATCCGAGCGAATGGACAGGAGCAGGCCGCGACGCGTCTGGGCGTCGAGCACGGCGGTGCCGGTCGAGCCCTGGTCGAGCAGCACATCGGCATTGCCCGAAATACTGGTGAGCGGCGTGCGCAGGTCGTGCGAGATGGAACGCAGCAGGTTGGCGCGCAGCTGCTCGTTTTTGGCGAGCACCGCCGCCTCCTCGCGGGCCTCCATGGCGCGGGCGCGATCGAGTGCCAGCTCGCCTTCGCTCACGATGGCATCGGCAAGTGTCCGCTCCTCGTGCGTCAGCACGTCGGGCTCGGCAACGATAGCCAGCACGCCCACCACCGAGGCGGGGTCGCCCGAGCGCACGAAGCCGTCGCCTGTGCGAACCGTCAGGTAGATACCATAAAACGCCGAGCCGCCATAGGTGGCGTCAAGCGGCGTACCCACATAGGCGGACGCCGAGAGTCGCGGCGGCATCTGCGGCGCCAGTTCGTGCACCGGTGCCGCATCGCCCACAGCCGTGTACGTCGCACGCGGCAGCAGGTCATCGCCCTCGGCGTCGGCGCTGTACCATACGACCGGACAGCCCGAAAGACGCGCCAGCTGCGTTGCCATGGCGTGAACGATCTGCTGTTCGTCGGCGCAGCGCTGCAACATGCGGTTGGTCTCGAGCACCATATGCGTGCGGCGGTCGCTGGCGGCAGCCTGTGCCAGGGCGCGGCGCAGGGCTAACGCAATCGAGCTCGACACAAGCGAGACCACGAACATGATGAAGAACATGCCGGGATAGACGCGGTCGATAAGCGACAGCGAGTAGCGCGGGTCGATAAACAAGAAGTTGTAGAGCGCCACTGCGGCAGCCGAGCTCAGCAAGCAATACAGGCGACTCCAAGTAAAGAATGCGCACAGCTGAACAGCGAACACATAGACGATCATGATGCTCGGCGCGAGACCCGGATGGTCGAGCAGCGCGCCCACAATCGTCGCCGCGACCAGCAGCCCCACCGATACGCAGGCGTCATACAGAGGAGTGCGGCGCATCAGCGTTGTGCGCCGCCACCAAAAGCTATCGGCAATATCGCCGTCCGTACGGACGTCCATCAGCGCCCCGCCCCTCTCTCAAAAACAAAAACCACCACAAAGGGACAGGCACCTTTGTGGTGGTTTTCCCTCGTGGTGGTTCTAAGTGTAAAGCCTTCTACGACCGGTAGCCGCTAGACAAACAGCACGTGCGCGAGCAGTGCGCACACGCACACCGCTCCAAATACCAGTGCCACGATCGAAATCACGCGGTCGGCCATGTCCATGTTGGCACGATTCGTAAAGAACCGATCTTCGGCGGCATCGACGCGCGCCTCACGCACCAGCTCGGTCGCAAAATCGCAACCGTCAAGCACCTTTGCATCCATGGTTTCCTCCCAGGACTCAATCACTGTCATTGCAAGCCTGCCCGTTCGCAGCCAAACCTCAAGCGTCGACTACGGCCGCTCGTTGGGAGCCAGGCGCTGCATCTTATTCACGGCCTTGAACTTGGTGAACAGCGGCACGTACTCAAAGCTCACGTTGGAGTTCTCCAGGCCGTACCAACGTGCGGGCGTGCCGGCGGCGCGGCGGATGATGTACTTGAGCGTGATGGCCGTGCGCTCGCTGGGCTCCACGTCGCTCTCGGGCGCCAGAAGCTTACGGATCAGGACGAACTTGAACGTGCCGATGTTACCCGGATCCTTGTAGACCGAGTAGTCATGCGTCTGCGGCGGCAGCTCGCCGGTGGCAGCCAGGTCCTGAACAACCTGACGCAGGTAGGCATTGACGCGCTGGTTGATCTTGTAGCCCAGGTACAGATGTACGCGGAACACGTAGTCGGTGCCGAACGTCTCGACAGAATAGGCAAAGGTGTGCGGTTCGTCCATGGTCTCGACATTCACAAACCACCAGGCGTGGGCACGCTTGGGATGCTTGTCCAAGATCGAATAGACGATATCGCGGTCGATGTAGTCGGTATGGGTGTCCTTGGTCAGGTACACGATGTTGTCGCTCATGCGCTCATAACGGTCGTCGTCGCGCAGGCGCTTGAGCTGCGGCAGGTAGCTACGCAGCGGCAGCAGCGTAAACTGGCGCTGCTCGACCGCCGTGCCGTTGTACCAGCACACCATAATGCCCATGATGAGTGCAGCCATGAGGATGGTGAAGTAGCCGCCGTGGAAGAACTTGGTGAGCGAGCTCACGAAGAAGAAGCCTTCGAGCAAAAGGAAGAAGGCCGCGAAGATCCACGGAGCAACCTTGAGCTTGCGCTCCTCGTGCAGGTAGAAGAAGAGCAGCAGCGTGGTGCACATCATAGTCAGCGTAATGGCAAGGCCGTAGGCGGCTTCCATATGCGCCGAGTTCTGGAACAGCAGCACCACGATGACGCAGCCGACAAGCATGACGTTGTTGACCATGGGGATGTAGAGCTGGCCCTTGGTCTCGGCAGGGTAGAAGACCTGCATGTGCGGCATAAGGTCCAGGCGGCTGGCCTCGGACACCAGCGAGAATGCGCCGGTGATGAGCGCCTGCGAGGCGATGATGGCCGCGATGGTGGAAAGGCCGACGGCAAACGGGCGCAGGCCCGGGGCGAGCATCTGGTAGAACGGGTTGAGGTCGGCAATGCCCATGAGCTCGGGGTTGGCAGCGTTGTTCATAAGCCAAGCACCCTGGCCCATATAGGAAAGCAGCAGGCAGCACTTAACGAACGGCCAGGTAGCGTAGATGTTGCCGCGGCCGACGTGGCCCATGTCGGAGTAGAGCGCCTCGGCACCGGTGGTGGCGAGGAAGCAGCTGCCCAGAATCATGATGCCCGCATGGTTGTTGGGGCTCAGCAAAAAGGCGATGCCGCGCACCGGGTTGAGGCACAGCAGCACGGCGGGGTGCTGGAAGACAAAGAACAGACCCGTGCCGCCCAAGAACAGGAACCACAGCGTCATGATGGGACCAAAGGCGTGACCGATCTTGGCCGTACCGATGCGCTGTACCAAGAAGAGCGCGATGATGATGGCGAGCGTAATGGCGACGACGCGGCCCTGGTCATCGCCCAGCACGGCATGGACCGCCGGGATGGTGCGCAGGCCCTCGATGGCCGTGGTAACAGTAACGGCCGGCGTCAGGATGCCGTCGGCGAGCAGCGCGGCGCCACCCAGCATGGCGGGGATGATAAGCCACTTGCCGCAGCGCTTGACCAGGCTGTACAGGGCAAAGATGCCGCCCTCACCATGGTTATCGGCGCGCAGCGAGATGAGCACATACTTGATGGTGGTCAGCAGCGTGACCGTCCACACGACAAGGGAGAGCGCACCAAGCACGAACTCCTCCGTCACACTTCCGATGCCGCCGTTGCCGGCAACGAGCGCCTTGGTTACATACATAGGGCTGGTGCCGATATCGCCGTACACCACGCCCAGCGTGACGAGCATCGCCGAGATGCTCACAGGAATCGCAGCGTGCGAGGCTGCCTCCTTGGCCTTTTGTTCCATAAGCCGGTTTCCTCCCAACTTTAATGTTCGAAGGGATTATAGGCAATCGGCCCATGTTTTAATGCACTGTTTTCCCAGCTAGATAAAGATTTATACAGTCTTTAGGCTACCGCGGCGATATGGAATGTGACAAAGGGACTATCCCCTTGTCACATTCGTCATTTTCCGAGCCAGTTTTTGAACCACCACTCCATGGAGCGGCTCATCTCGGCCATAAAGGGGCTCGTGTGCTTGCGGGTATAGATGTCCACGACGCGCTCCCCCACCTCGCGGGCATGCGGACGGAACATCGCGTCCATCTCGGCCACCTGCGCGTCCATGGTCACGGCATCCGCACGGCAGTAGCGCTCCTCGTGCACCAGGTTCACCACGGGGTGCGCGATTGCCGGGCGCTCCTTGCGGGGCGCGCCGATGATGAGCATCGACAGCGGCATGGTATAGGGCGGCAGATCGAGCAGCTCGGCAACTTCCTCGGCGTTCTCCACGATATCGCCGATGTAGCAGCTCCCCAGCCCCAGGGCCTCGGCGGCAACCACGGCGTTTTGCGCGGCGATCACGGCGTCCTGGGCCGCGATGGCAAAGTCGCCCAAACCCGGCGCGCGGCGGGGCGCCTTGCCCGTGCGCTTGACAAACTCGGGCTCAAAGCAGCCCACGTGCTCAAACAGATCGATCCACTTGGCATAATCGACCACAAATATAAGTGCCCAGGGCGCCTTGGCGATCATGGGCTGATGGTCGCACAAGTCGGCCAGACGGTCCAGCGTAGCCTGCTCGCGAATGCTTACGATGGAATACATCATCATGGCGCCCGCCGACGGCGCGCGACTTGCCGCATGCAGAATCGCTGCGCGCTGCTCGTCGGTCACCGCTACGGGACGGTCGTTGTCGTCGCGCGCAAAGGCACGCGTAGACGAGCGATGCTCCAAGATGTCCAGCACCGCATTGCCCGTAGTCTCGACCGGATAGCCGTATGTATCCACGACCGCAGCTCCGTCGCAGTACTCGGCGCCCGTCATACAAACCTGCTCACCCATAGCTCTATCCTCGCCATTTCTTTAAGAAGCCTTTACGTTTCCGTGTAATTCCCGTCCATTATCGCGCAGGTCGCCACTACATTGCGCCACACCGCCACACGTGCGCGTTAATATGGCTGGTTGTTGTGCGCAGCCCGCAAATGCAGCGCATATCTTGGTAACAATCGGGTAAACCCCCGCTTTCGTAGGTTTTAGTTTGTGAGGAGTCTCAGCATGTTCGCTGCCGCCATCTCGCTCGTCGGTCTTGCGGCGACCGTCTACCTTGTCTTGCGCGAAGCCAAGGCCATTCGCGCTCAGTCGGGCACCGTCACCAAGGGCGCCTTCGCCTGGAGCGTCGCCTTTGGCCTGTTCCAGCTCTTTTTGACCGTCTGGGGCGCTATTGGCCTCGTCGCACAAAACGAGCCGCTCGCCTTTGTGATGCTCATCCTGACCAACGCCATCCTCACCGGCTGCGCCTGGGCCAGCATCGCCCGCGATCGCATCGCCCCGCGCGTCTTTGCGTTCGCCAAGCCCGACGCCCCCGCCCCCACCGGCAAGCTCGCCCGCCTGCGCGGCGCCTTTGTGGGCAAACCACTCGTCGCCGCCGTCCTGTGCCTGCTGCTCGCCGGCGTCTTTGCGCTGCTGGGCATGGAGGTCTCGTCCAACCACGACTTTACCTGGGTCTACCCCCTGTGCATCCTGCTCGAGTGGGCCATCATCACCGTGCTCATGGTCGGCCTGTTCTTCCTGTTCCAGCGCCACGGCGCAGCTCCCGCGGTCCTGGCCTTTGCCCTCTTTGTCCTGGGCATTGCCGAGTTCTTCGTCATCACGTTTAAATCCATGCCCATCCAGCCGGGCGACCTTTCGGCCATCTCCACCGCCGCTGCGGTCGCCGGCACCGGCTACACCTTCTCCATCTCGCTGTTCTGCGTGCTGTCCATGGGCTTTACCGCCATCGCCATGCTGCTATGCGAGTACGCCGGCCTGGTGGCACCGCACCGTCAGAAGGGCGCCGCCAACGCCAAGCGCATGCTGCTCACCAACCTGCTCGTCGCCGTGCTGTGCCTGGGCGGCGTGACCGCGCATGTCACGCTCATCGACTACTACAACACCCTCGGCATCACCGTCTACACCTGGCGCCCGCTCGAGAGCTACTGGCGCGAGGGCTACCTGCCCGCTTTCATTAGCGCAGCGCAGTCCATCAAGCCGCCCAAACCCGCCGACTACTCCGTCGACGATGCCAAGGCCACGCTCAAAAAGTACGCCAAGGCCTACGACAAGTCCGACGCGGCCAAGAGCGACGAGCGCGCCGCCGCAAAGGAGCAGTTCGACAGCGAGAAGCCCACGGTCATCGCCATCATGAACGAGACCTTCTCGGATCTGTCGATCTACCAGAACATGCGCGCCGGCTACGAAGGCCCGCAGTACTTTAAGAACCTGTCCAACTGCCTCAGCCGCGGCAAGCTCTACGTGAGCGCCTACGGCGGCGGCACCGCCAATACCGAGTTTGAGTTTATGACCGGCAACTCCATGGCCAACCTGGGCTCGGGCGTGTACCCCTACACCATCTACAACATGGAAACGACCGGGAATCTGGCAGAGCAGTTCAAGTCGCTCGGCTATTCCACCACCGCCATGCACCCCAACCACGCAACCAACTGGAACCGCGAGAACGTCTACAAGGACTTTGGCTTTGACCAGTTCCTGTCCATCAACGACTTCCAGGGTGCCGATACCCTGCGCGGCATGGTGACCGACCAGGCTACCTACGACAAGATTCTCGAGCTGCTCGACCAGAACGCCGATCCGCAGTTTATCTTCGACGTGACCATGCAGAACCACTCGGGCTACGATACGGGTCTGGTGCCGGTCGACAAGCAGATGCATCTCAACATCGACACGACCGACCTGGACACCAAGACCGTCGAGGACGGCACGCTGTCCGATGTCGACGAGTATGTCTCGTGCATCGAGCAGTCCGATCAGGCGCTGCGTTACTTCCTCAACGCTCTGAGCAAGCTCGACCGCAAGGTTGTCGTGGTGTTCTGGGGCGATCACCAGCCGTTCTTCCCGTCCAAGTTCAACGATAAGTGGTTTTCCGGCGAGGACGACGCTACCCACCAGGAGCGCTTGTGGCAGACCGACTACATCATTTGGGCTAACTACGACGTTGCCGGTTGCGACCAAACGAGCGAGGTCGACGACCTGTCCACCAACTACCTGTCCACGCAGCTGATGCAGCTGATCGGTGCCCCGCTTTCCGACTATCAGAAAGCGCACATGACGCTGCGCGAGTCGCTGCCCGCCATCAACTCGGTGGGCTACGAGGACGCCAGCTTGCGCTGGGCGCTCTCCTCCAACGTCACCGGTGACGACGCCGCCGCAGCAGCCGCCACCAAGGCACGCGAGGATTACGCCAAGATGCAGTATTACGAAATGTTCCGCGACGGCAAGAACGTCTATACGGAGCACTTCCAGACCGAGGCCAACGAGACCGACCCCAACCTGGCGCCGGGCACAACCAAGATTAAGTAGCTGCTAGCTGCTGAGCCACAACTGAAACGTCTGTCCAGGCGGAGGCATATAAGGTTCCCTGCTCGGACAGTCCTGCGCAAGACGAAGGCCACATTAAGTGGCCTTCTTTGCGTGCGGAACTCGCGATGAACCTTATATGCCTCCGCCTGGACAGACGCCCTGATGTTGGGGCGTGGCTTGTCTTGGGTGTATCGCCGAACATATATAAGTTGAAGGCCACGTTATGTGGCCTTCTTTGTTTGCGGAAAGTGTATCCCGGAATTCTTGTCTGGAATGGGATGCAGTTTCCGCTTGGGACCCGATTGGGAAAGTGTGTCCCACTATTCAGCTGGATTCCGGGATGTATTTTCCGGTTGAGGCTCGTTGGGAAAGTGCGTCCCACTTTGGGGGCTGATTCTGGGACGTGGTTTCCGGTTGGCTCTCATTGGGAAAGTTCATCCCATTTCTCGGCCTAATTGTGGGATGCAGTTTCCGCTTGCGGAGTCTCCACTCAACAGAAAACCCGGGTGGCCTGTTTTTTGGCTACCCGGGTTTTTGGGTTGTCGATATGTTCGACTGGCTACTAGTGGGTCTTGCGGCGCTTGATCAGCATGATGAGGGCTATCACTACGAGCGTTGCTCCCGCTGCTGCTGCGGTGGCGACTAGGGCGAATGTTTGGTCGCCGGTGTTTGCGAGGTTCTTCGCTGTGGTCGTAGTCTTGACCTTGGTGTCGGTCTTAGCTCCGTTGTCGGACTTGGGCTTGTCCGGGTTCGTCGGGGTCTCAGGAGTCTCGGGGTCCTTTGAGCCTTCGGAATCGGTTGGGCCGGCGGTGTTTACCAGCGTATGGTCCAGGAACTTCTTGGCGCCCGCACTTGCCTGTGAGAACAGGCGGCGCGTGCGGATCGGGGTGGCGTTCACCGTTGTGGGCGCCGTCTCCTCGGCCTCGATATTCACGAGCGTCGTGCCGGTGTCGAGGCCCACGTCGTTGTATCCCACGTGGCAGTAATACTGCGCACCGTCATCGTCTGCGGTCAGGTCAATCTCGAGCTTTGAGGCCGTTCCAGCCGCGAGGTTGCCATCGGCACCCACGAGCTTAAACTCTGTCTCGCCGCGGCCCTTGCGGTACCACATATAGGTCGGTGCCAGCCCTGTTTCGCTATCGTCGGCACCGAGTTGCTTCACATGGCCAATCGCCGAGAGCGTCAGGTGGCTTCCCGCCGCGCGCTCAACCGAAGAGTCGTATCCAAGATCCGACCCCTCCGCAGCATCCGCCGCAGGTCCGCTCACGGTCATCGTCATGCCATCGGGCATGGTCTTGACCGTGATGATTGCCGAGCGAATACCTGTTTCGGTCGTGGATCCATTCTTAACGGCGGCGATGGCGAATCGATACTCCGTATTGGGCTGCAGCCCATCCCACTTGAGCGAGGTCTGCGTGTTGTCGGCAATCTTCCAGCTATTGACGACCGCATCCGCCGCATTGCTCTGCAGCATGCCCACGCCGTAGCTAAAGCCACTCTTGTTTGCGAGTACATCGTCCCAGCTAAACGTAACGCTGGTCGAATCGACGGCGTTTGCCGTAAAGCCCGTCACGGCCGGCGCGTCGGGCATCTCGACGTCCTTAACGTCATAGCCCACGATCCAGAACTGGTCGGTGTCCTTGGTGCCGAGCTTGTCGCCCGAGTCTGCCTCGAACTTGTCGACATCCACCGCGTTGACGCCCAGACGCCACACAAAACCGTACTTGCCCTGCGCGGCCTCGGGCAGGTTGTCGACGGTGCCGCCGTATTCGGTCGATTCACTCGAGGAGTTACCCGTAGTAAAGCCGGCGTTGGCACCAAAGCACAGGCCGCCAAACAACTCGTGCTTTGCGAGCTTCGCGCCCATGACAACGCTGCCGTTCAGCGTCAAGCCGAACTCGAGCTCCTGCTCCTTGCCCTCCTCGACTTCGATGGTCTGCTCAATGCTCGCCCCCGACTGCGCGGCGGCGCCGTTAAACCCATCGTGCGTGTAGGCGCGCGTTACGCCAGGCTTGCCCAGGCCAAAGGAATCCCCAACGGGAGTCTCGCCGTTGAGCGTCGTTTGATAGGTTCCGGGTTCTCCCGACCGGTTGGTCAAAAAGTAGCTGAGCGGCGTCATATTGTGCTGTTTGGCAATGCGGTCATAGGCCTCGACATTAACGACCGAGGTCTGCGCGCCGAGCGACACGGGCGTCGCCATCACGCCCTTGCCACCAGTTTCCTCATTTTCGATCTCATACTCGTAATAGACCATCGGAATCGTGTAGAGCACGGCCTTGTCACCCTCGCCGGCATGCGACTCATAGCTTACGCTTGCGCTGACCGTGCGCTCGCTCCGGTAGTCATAGCATCCCTCAGCGGCAAAATCGACTGAAGCATTCATCGCGACCAGGGGCGGACCGGTCTGCACCTCGACGGCAACGCCCAACTCGGCGCCAATGGTATAGCCCTGGGATGTCCCCGTGCCCTTTTCCTCTCCGTATGACGTGCCGCCCAACACCAGATAGCCGTATGCCTGCTCCAGATCCTCAACATAGGGCGCATCCTGCAGCACGGCAAGCACGCGCGGGTTGGTATAGACCTTGTAGCGGTCCTTGTACGTGATCTTGACGCTGTCGTTGTCGACATCGGGCAGCGCGAGCGAGATAAATGTGCCGTAGGTAGTGCCGCGACGGTTGCTCTCGCTAATCACCTGCTCCTCGCCGCGGCGCACCTTTCCGTTCTCGTCGAGCGAAAAATGCGAGGCGGTCATCCAATAGTAGTCATCGTTCTTGCGCAGGTCCTCGTCGCGGTGCTTGCCCACTACGGCGATAAAGCTCTCGTTATAGCGGTCCGAACCCGAGACGCTGCCCGCCTTAACGTCGCTGATCCACACCTGCTCGATACCCTTGTGGTCATGCTTGTTGCTACTGTTGTATTGCTGGCCGCTCATGCTCATGGTTCCGACCATGGACCCCAAGCCCTGAGCCCCGCTCTGTGCCGTGTTGCAGGCAAAGTCGCGGAACACATCGCCGCCCACGAGCACCTCGTCGACCGCCAACTGCTCGGACAGGCCGTCAAGGTTGGCAGTGGCAAGGGCAATAGGCGCCAAGGTGCACGGATAGCGCTTATCCTGAGCGCTATCCTTCCATGCGCTGTTGGGCACATGCATCAGCCCATAGGAGGCGAGGAGCCCGTCTCTGTATTCCTTACAATCGGAAAGCTTGAACTCGCCAGACTCGAGTCAAAATACGCGTAGCGGTACAGCGCGCCGTACAGCCCCTTGCTCATATGACCCAATCCGCTGTCAAGAGCCACAATGGCCCCGCCGACCGCTTGC
>CATVTM010000064.1 GCA_958346935.1 uncultured Collinsella sp. | reverse complement strand
GAGCGGGGGCTCCTGTCTTTTTTGTGCCCTCGGATTGGGTCATAGTGTCTGTCCGTCCTCTACCTGCGACGTTGCCATCGCTGCCGAAGGCGGTAGTTGGGGACGTTCTTGTTTGACTGGTCGTTTAAGAACGTCCCCGATGACTAGGTTGGGCATATTGCTTCGAGGTGTTATTCAATCAGCTGTGATGGCCTTTGAGCTGCTTACCTGCTTAAAGCAATTAACAGCGGGCATCTTCTACCGAAAATATTGCTCGAAAAATCGTGCAAGAAGTCGCGGGGCCCTTTTTGGTGCGTCGCGCGTCAAGTGATTTGGCAAGTATTTGGTTAGATATTGGTCAGTTTTGGGGCAACCTTGCCAAAAGCTTGACGAATGCAGATTTAGACGTCGACGAATGAACACTTCAGGTGGGCTCCAAGCAAAATTCTGGGCTGATTCTCGATAATCGCCTTCAATCGTCCCTTGCCAAGCGCTGGCCTCGCTTACAATCTGCTCCGACATTCGCGCGCCGCCCGGCGCTTAAGAGGGGAGGACCCCATGGCAAACGAGATCTGGACCATCAAGCGTTGTCTCGAGTGGACCAAGGAGTACCTGGCCGAGCGCGGCGAGGAGCACCCCCGTCTTTCTGCCGAGTGGCTGCTGTGCGCAGCTACGGGTCTGGCGCGTATCGACTTATATATGCGCATGGACGAGACGCTCGACGCAGCGCAGCTCGAGACCATGCACGCGGCGGTCGTCCGTCGCGCGAAGGGCGAGCCGCTGCAGTACATCACCGGTAGCACGCAGTTTCGCATGATCGACGTCGCGTGCGCCCCCGGTGTGCTCATCCCGCGCCCCGAGACCGAGATGCTCGTCGAAGAAGTTCTGAACTATCTGGATGCCGAGGTGCTGAGCCCCGAGGCCGCCGCCCGCCAGCGCGTGGAGCTGCCTTGGAACGATGAGGTCGAGCAGGCCCGCAAAGCCGAGGCGGCGCTGGCTGACGAACGCGCGGCCGCCGAGCGCCGTGCCGCCAACCTGACGGCCGCCGATGAGGCTGCGCTGGGTAGCGACGTGCTCGGTAGCCGCGCCTATGCCGAGGAGCTTGCCGATCGCGAGGCCGAGGAAGCCGCCGCGCAGGCGGCAAAAGCCGAAGCGGCAGAAGCAGAGGCCATGGAAACCACCGAGCCCGAGCTCGACGAATACGGCATCGCCATTGAGGACAACGACCAACAGGCGACTCCCGCGCAAGATGCCGCCGAGGCCAACGTATCTGCCCCAGCCGA
Source organism: uncultured Collinsella sp. (assembly GCA_958346935.1). Classification (GTDB taxonomy): domain Bacteria; phylum Actinomycetota; class Coriobacteriia; order Coriobacteriales; family Coriobacteriaceae; genus Collinsella. Next base: position 10,248 of record CATVTM010000064.1, on the reverse strand, counting down.
GCCCCGCACTGCCCGCGTTCTCGAGGTCGGCTGCGGCACGGGCTGCATTTCGCTCTCCCTTGCCTGGGAGCGCCGCGGCCACGTTACCTGCACTGCTACCGATATCGAGCCGCGCGCCATCGACCTTGCTACCAAAAACCGTGATGCGCTTGGCCTCACGTCCGACGAGGTCGCCTTCAGCCTCACAAACCTGGTGAGCTCCATTCCCCACGACGAGTGGGGCACCTTTGATGTGCTCGTCTCCAACCCGCCTTACATCCCGACCGGTGTCATGCGCTCGCTGCCGCACGAGGTCAAGGACTTTGAGCCCGATTTGGCGCTCGAGGGCGGTGCCGACGGCCTCGATATCTTCCGCCGTCTGCTCAACGCGGCGCCCTATATGCTGCGCGCCGGCGGCCTGTTTGCTTGTGAGCTCTACGAGGGCGCCCTCGATGCCGCGGCCGAGCTCTGTCGCCAGGCGGGCCTTTCGGACGTGCGTATCGTCCACGACCTCACCGATCGCCCCCGCATCGTCCGAGCTATCATCACCGAGCCCAAACAGCGCCAGTAATATTTATTAACTGGTTAGCAAAAATTATAAAGTAGTTTATAATTAGGACGGCTGAAAGAGGTCGCCCCATGCAACCCCCTACCTTTCGGGAAATCATTGCCCTACTCAAGCACGATGGATTCGTGAAGGTCGCGCAAGTCGGTAGTCATGCTAAGTATGTTTCTGGTGACCGTGTTGTCACCGTGAACGGCTCTGGTGGCGATCGACCAAAGAAGGGCACATGGGCAAGTGTTCGTCGCCAAGCTGGATGGTAGTTGGAGGCAAAATGAGGCAGCGATTTACCTATGACTGCGTTCTCATAAAAGAAGACGACGGTTACTGCGCTAGCTTCCCGCAGATTCCCGGCGCCTTTGCCGATGGCGATACGCGCGAAGAAGCGATTGCCCATGCTACCGAGGCACTGATGGCGTTTTTGGCCGACGACCTCAACAACGGTTTGACTCCGGCAGGGTACGAACGCTCGGCCGAGGTCGTGGCCCTTTCAGTCGAAATCGACCACGAGGACGCTCGGGAAGCGGCGTGCCGAACATTTAAAGACGCAGCGCTGGACCTCAAAGTCTCCGCACCGCGGATCACCGCGCTGGTCAAAGCCGGCAAACTCGATGTTGAGCTTGTCGACGGCCGTCGGATGATAACGATAGACAGCATCGAGCGCTACGCCGCCCAAGAACGTCACGCCGGAAGACCAAAGAAGTTCGTAGCCGTCCAATAACCCCCTCACTTTCACCGACTACTACGGCCGCTCACCAAACCAACATGCGCTCTGGGCAAATGGGTTAAACGTTTCGTGCGAAAATGCCCCTCAGCAAACAAACATTTACTAGAGCGTAAGGGGCTGGCATACGCATGCAGACGGTCTATCGGGTATACGAGGGAACGCGCGAGCCGCATCGGCTTGCCGTCGAGCGCACGGCCGAGGTGCTCGGCCGCGGCGGCCTGGCCCTGATCCCGACCGAGACAGTCTACGGTGTCGCCGTGGCGGTCAACGCCTTCTCCGATGCCGTCCCCCAAGATACAAGCGAATTCCCATCGTGGTCGCGCGATCCGCAGACTGCCGTCAATGGCGCCGCAGTCCCTGCGCTCGGTACCGGCTATCGCCGTATCTTCACTCTCAAGCAACGTGAACTCACGCAAACCGTCGCTTGGCTGGTCGATGGCGTCGAAGCACTCGACCGCTATGGCGTGGATATCCCGGAAGATGCCCGCATACTCGCGCGACGATGCTGGCCGGGAGCCCTGACTATCGTGGTCAAGGCAGCCCCCTGCGTGCCGACCTTTATGCGCGCTGCCGACGACACGGTGGCACTTCGCGCTTCGGCCTCGCCCGTGGTGCAGGCGCTCATTCGCGCCTGTGGCAGCCCCCTTGCCTGCACCAGCGCCAACACGCATGGCGCGCCCGCGCCGGCAAGTTTTATCACGGTGGAGGGTCGCATCCTGGAGGGGGTCGATGTTGCCGTCGACGCCGGTGAGACCCCGTGTCGCGACGCCTCGACCATCGTGTCGTTTCAGCACGGCGAGCTCCAGATCCTGCGCCAAGGCGCACTTCCCGCATCAGAGATCGAACGGGTCCTGTCCGACCCGATGCAATAGAAAGGTTTAAGCGATGTCGTTGAATCTGGGCAGCCTGGGCATGGAAGATGCCTCGTTTGACTTTGGCGGTTCCTACATCATGGCGCTCGACTGCGGCACCACCTCGGTACTTGCGACCATCGTCGACGAGTACGGCTGCATCGTCGCGCAGGCACGTCGCAGCGTCAAAACCAGCTTCCCGCGTCCCGGTTGGGTAGAGCAAGACCCCATGGCGGTCCTTGCCAGCCAGATCGCGGTCATGATGGAAGTCCAGTTTAAGAGCGGCATCCATTCCGATCGCATCGCCGCCATCGGCATCTCCAACCAGCGCGAGACCACGGTGGTCTGGGACCGCGTGAGCGGCCAGCCCATCTATAACGCCATCGTATGGCAGTGCCGTCGTACCGCGCCGGCGATCGACGCGTTGGTTGAACAGGGTTGCGAGGAGCTGGTGCGCTCCCGCACGGGACTTACGCTTGACCCGTATTTCTCGGCCTCCAAGGTGCAGTGGATTCTCGACAACGTCGACGGCGCACGCGAGAGCGCGGCGGCGGGCGACCTCATGTTTGGCACCATCGACACCTGGCTCATCTACAACCTCACCGGCGGCCAGGTCTTTGCCACCGACTACACCAATGCCAGCCGCACGGCACTCTTTAATATCCATACGCTCGATTGGGACGACGACCTGCTGGCGCTCTTTGACGTTCCACGTTCCATGATGCCCGAGGTTCGCTGGAGCTCGGGCGACTACGGCCGCGTCGCGAGCGACATCATGACCAACATGCCGCCCATCATGGGTGTGGCGGGCGACCAGCAGGCATCGCTGTTCGGTCACTGCTGCTTCTATCCCGGCCAGACCAAAAACACCTATGGCACGGGCTGCTTTATGCTCATGAACACCGGCGACGAGATCGTCGAATCCAAGAATGGCCTGGTCTCCACCATCGGTATCGCTGCGGACGGCAAAGTCAGCTATGCGCTCGAGGGCTCTATTTTTGCCGCGGGCTCAACGATGAACTGGCTTCGCAACAACATGGGCATCATCTCGAGCGTGAGCGAGTCGGCACAACTCGCCGCTTCGATTAGCGACAACGAGGGCTGCTACTTCGTTCCCGCCTTTGCGGGTTTGGGTGCTCCCTGGTGGGACCCGCATGCCCGCGGTATCGTGTGCGGTCTGACCGGCGCCTCGAGCCGTGCGACCATCGTACGTGCCGCCTGCGAATCCATGGCATATCAGAGCTACGACGTGCTGCGCGCCATGGAGCAGGACGTGGGGCTTTCGATTGAGCGCCTGTCTGTCGATGGCGGTGCCTCGCGCAACGAGTTCATCATGCAATTCCAGGCCGACCTGCTGGATATCCCCGTGCTGCAATGCGAGACGGTGGAGACCACGGCAATCGGTGCCGCGTACTTGGCGGGTCTTGCCGTCGGCTATTGGGAAGACCTGGAGGAGCTGGAGCAAAATGCCCAGATCGTTAGGACCTTTCTTCCCCACATGTCCGCCGAGCGCCGCGAGCAAAACCTTGCGGGCTGGCGTGATGCAGTCAGGCGCTCGCTCAGCACCGCACGGTAGGGCTGCGATGGGCTGCTCGATACAACAAACCGCTAAACTAATGCATGGCGTGCGGCGGCAACATTGCTGCGCGCCTTGTCAGCAAGGCCGTTTTGCGGCCGCAACGAAAGGGGCAATCAATCCATGACCGTCACCTACGATGCGTCCCGTGTGACGCTTGTCGATCACCCGCTCGTCCAACACAAGCTGTCGATCCTGCGCGACAAAAACACCGGCACCAACCAGTTCCGCCAGCTCGTGCGCGAACTCGCGCTTTTTGACGGCTACGAGGCCATGCGCGACCTGCCCATGGAAGACGTCGAGGTCGAGACCCCCATCACTACCGCCACGTTCAAACAGCTTGCCGGCAAGAAACTCGCCATCGTGCCCATCCTGCGTGCGGGCCTTGGCATGGTCGACGGCATCCTCGACCTGGTACCCTCTGCCCGCGTGGGCCACATCGGCATGGAACGCGACGAGGTCACCCACGAGCCGCATGAGTATTACTGCAAGATGCCCAAGGATATCGACCAGCGTATCTGCCTGGTCGTCGACCCTATGCTCGCCACGGGCGGTTCGGCCGAGATGGCCATCAGCTACCTGCGCGAGCGCGGTGTCAAGGACATCCGCATGCTGTGCATCGTCGCGGCCCCCGAGGGTCTCAAGTCGCTGACCGAGAAGGACCCAGATGTGCATATCTATACCTGCGCCATCGACGACCATCTCAACGAGGTCGCCTACATCGTTCCCGGCCTGGGCGACGCCGGCGACCGCATCTACGGCACGCTCTAGTCGTTGGGCCTTGTCGGCTACGGTCACAAATACGAAGAAACGGTGCGCGCGGGCGAGCAAAAGACGCCTACGCGCACTCCTGTTAACGGACGTTTTGCCCTGCGGGGTTCGAGAAAAACGTATTACCGTACCTGCGGCATAAAGAAGGTCTTAAGAAAACGAACAGGTGCGTATTAACCGATGCTTTTTCGGTTGTACTTTAGCGATTGGCTCGTACAATAGTCACCAATGTTTGGCGGGAACTGTTCTGTGAAGCGTTAAAAGGAAAGTGAGGACGCCAGTGTTTCAGATAGCCGATCTGCTCGCTATCGTTGCGGGCGCCATCGCGGGCGCGGTCGCCTTTCTTCCCTTTGTTTTTACGCTCAAGCCGGTTCTTGACGATAAACAGAATGCGGACATGCTCAAGGGTATGGTGAGCCTAGCGGTCTCGGCAGTCGCCCTGCTCGTCTTTACCTTGGTTGTGTTTGTGTTGTTCGGAGAGGCATTTCGCATGTTCCTCTTGGGCGAGGCGATCGGCTTCGTGGCCTTTATGGCCGCCTGCACAGTCCGTGTCGCCAAGGCGCTGCGGGATCCTCATGAGGTCGAAAGGTAAGTCGTGGAAATTTTTGAAAAGCTGCCTGATGAGATTAATCATCTGGTCAGCGAGTTCAGCTCCACCCCTGTCGTGGGCGATCTGAGCTGCGGCATCACGCAGTACTCGTTTTGGCTGATCGTCTCCACGATCGTGCTCCTGATCGTCCTGGCCGTGTTCAAGAAGAAGCAGACCCTGGTCCCCAAGGGCTTCTTCGTCAACGGTTTCGAGTACATCATCGAGTACGTCGAGAACGATATCGGCAAGGGCGTCGTGGGTGAGAACTGGAAGAAGCACTTCCCGTTCCTGTGCTCGCTTTTCCTGTTCATCCTGATCAATAACATGATCGGCCTGATTCCGGGAATGAAGCCCGGCACCGGCGCAATCGGCTCCACCGCCGCGCTCGCCATCTTCGCCTTCGTGTACTTCATCTACTACGGATGCAAGGCTCACGGCGTGATCGGCTACATCAAGAGCCTCGCCCCGCAGGGCGTGAGCTTCCCGATGAACGTGCTCGTGTGGGTCGTCGAGCTTTTCTCGACCTTCCTGCGCCTCATCACGCTCGCCGTCCGTCTGTTCTGCAATATGTTCGCAGGACACGTGGTCATGGGCTCGTTCGCCATCATGGCGAGCATGTTCATGCAGCCGCTGCTTCAGCAGGTTTCCGCGGCCCACGCCGTCGGCGCCCTGCCTTCGCTGGCCTGGCTTGCCATCCTCATCCTGATCTATGCGATCGAGCTTGTGGTCGGCGCCATCCAGGCTTACGTCTTCACGGTCCTTACCGCCGTGTATGTCTCCGAGGCAGAGGAGGTCGCGGAGGAGGAGTAGCCTTCCGTTCGCGCCTTAAAGGTAAGGCAATTCGTTAAACCGCCGGTGCCCGTACCCATGGAGCCCGGCAGTTATAAAAAGGTTATCCTGCGTGAAATAAGACACGCACGACAAAGGAGGAATCGTGGGAGTTATCGGTTACGGTCTCGGTGTTATCGGCGCTGGTCTTGCTATCGGCCTGTCTGCTCTGGGTGCTACGGGTGCTATGGCCCGTCAGCCTGAGGTCCAGGGCCGCGTGTTCACCGTCTTCATCATGGGCTCCGCCTTCGGCGAGGCTCTGGCTCTGATCGGCTTCGTTGTCGCGCTGATCGTTAAATAGCACGGAGCGTCAAGTATGAATCTTTCATCCCAGAAGAGCGCGATCGCACTCTCCGCGTCCGCGGCCGCGCTGCTCATGCCGGTTTCCGCGTTCGCCGAGGACGGCGCTGCCGGTGCGGACATCCTCATCCCTAAGATGGCGGAGTTCATCCCGGCGCTTATCGCCTTCCTGATTATCTGGATCGTGCTGGCCAAGGTCGCCCTGCCGGGCATCATGAAAACCATGGAGGAGCGCGGCAAGAAGATCGAGGAGAGCCTCGACGAGGCCGAGAAGACCAAGCAGGAGGCTATCGCCAAGCGCGCTGAGTCCGACTCGATCGTCACCGACGCCCGTCGTCAGGCTGCCGACATTGTTCTCGAAGCCCGTAAGGACGCCGAGTCCGAGCGCGCCCGTATCATCGAGGCTGCTCACAAGGAGGCCGAGGAGATCATCGCCAAGGCCCATACGACCGTCGAGGACGAGCGCAAGTCCATTTACGCCGGTGCCGCGAGCTCCATCGCCGACCTGTCCGTTGCCGTCGCCACCAAGATCGTGGGCGAGGCACTCGAGGACGATGCCGAGCAGAAGAAGCTCATCGAGCGCTACATCCAGGAAGCAGGTAGCCTGAATGCCGACTAGCCGCTATCAGGACAAGGTGCTCGAGACCTACGCGCGCTCCCTTCTGGAAGCCGCTAAGGCCGAGAATCATGTGTTCGAGGACCTCGAGATGATCGAGCGCTTGGCTTCTGCCAGCCCCGAGATCATCGCCGTGCTCGACACCATGTCCAAGCGCGACCAGCTCGACCTTCTTCCCAAGGTGGCAGCTGCCTTTAAGTATGTTGCCGAGGAAGACGAGGATGTAGTGGGCGTGACCGTCACCACGGCGATCCCGCTCGACGATGAGCTGCGTCAAACCATCACTAAGAAATGCGAGCAGGACTTCGGCCGCAAGGTATTCCTTATCGAGCAGGTCGACCCGTCTATCGTGGGCGGCCTGGTGCTCGAGGCCCGCGGCGAGCGTCGTGACATTTCCGTCAAGACGCAGCTGCGCATCGCGCAGGAGACCCTCGCAAACTCTGCTAATTCGTACGGAGGTGAAGCCTAATGTCCGAAACCCTCAATGCCCAGGATATCGCCAAGAAACTGCAGGAGCAGCTCACGAGCCTCTCCGCGACGGTCGATACGCATGAGGTTTCAACGGTCGACGAGGTAGGCGACGGCATCGCGCGCGTCTCCGGCCTTAAGAGCGCCATGGCAGGCGAGCTTCTGGAGTTCAAGAGCTCCGATACCGGTGAGACCGTCTTCGGCCTTGCCCAGAACCTTGACCGTGACGAGGTCGGCGCCGTTCTGTTTGGTGCCGTCGACTCCATCAAGGAAGGCGACGAGTGCCGCACCACTGGTCGCATTATGGATATCCCCGTGAGCCGCGCCATGCTCGGCCGCGTCGTCAATCCGCTCGGCCAGCCCATCGACGGCCTGGGCGACATCGTCGCCACGCACCGTCGCCCCATCGAGTTCAAGGCCCCCGGCGTCATCGACCGTACCCCGGTGTGTGAGCCGGTTCAGACCGGTCTGCTCGCTATCGACTCCATGGTGCCTATTGGCCGCGGTCAGCGTGAGCTCATCATCGGCGACCGTAAGACCGGTAAGACCGCCATCGCCATCGACGCTATCCTCAACCAGCGCGGCAAGGGCATGGTCTGCATCTATGTCGCCATCGGCCAGAAGGCCTCCACGGTTGCCAACATCCGCGAGACCCTCGCTCAGCACGGTGCGCTCGACTACACCATCATCGTTTCGGCCACCGCTGCCGATTCCGCCCCTATGCAGTACATCGCGCCTATGGCCGGTGCCGCTATCGGCGAGTTCTTCATGTACAACGGTGAGGACGGCAAGCCCGCCAGCGAGACCAACCCCGGTGGCCACGTGCTCGTCATCTACGACGACCTGTCCAAGCAGGCTGTGGCTTACCGTCAGATGTCGCTGACGCTGCATCGTCCGCCCGGACGCGAGGCCTATCCTGGCGACATCTTCTACCTGCACTCTCGTCTGCTCGAGCGTGCAGTCAAGATGTCCAAGAAGAACGGTTATGGCTCCATGACGGCTCTTCCGATCATCGAGACCCAGGACGGCGACGTCTCGGCCTACATTCCGACCAACGTCATTTCCATTACCGATGGTCAGATCTACCTGCAGTCCGAGCTCTTCTTCCAGGGCCAGCGCCCGGCAGTCGACGTGGGCATTTCCGTGTCCCGCGTCGGTGGCGACGCACAGACCAAGGCCATGAAGCAGGTCGCCGGCAACCTCCGTCTGGACCTTGCTTCGTACCAGGAGCTCGCCGGCTTCACGCAGTTCGGCTCTGACCTCGACGAGGCCACGCAAAAGCAGCTTACCCACGGCGCTCGCATGACTGAGCTCCTTAAGCAGCCGCGTTACAAGCCGTTTGAGGTTGGCGAGCAGATCGTTACGCTGTTCGCTGGCAACGAGGGCTTCCTGGATGACCTGGAGATCGCCGACGTGCTGCCTTTCCGTGCCGAGCTCATCGAGTACATGGACAATGGCTTTGGCTCGCTGCTCGACAAGGTTCGCGCCAAGAAGATCGATGATGACACCAAGGCTGAGCTCTTGCGCGTCATCGGCGACTTCAAGCAGCAGTTCATGGCCAAGCACCATTCGGATGTTTCTGGATCAGAGGAGAACTAAGCCCCATGGCCAACCTTCGCGACATTAAGAAGCGAATCTCCTCGGTTACCACGACCAAGCAGATCACGCGCACGATGGAGATGGTCTCTACGGCCAAGATCCGTCGTGCCCTCGATCGCTCCAAGCAGGCCGAGCCCTATAAGGAGGCGCTGACCGACGTCATGTTGACGGTCGCCGGCGACGCCTCCTGTTCGGGCACCGATCCCATGCTGCAGAAGCATGAGAGCGTCAAGCATGGCCTGATTGTCGTTATTGCCTCGGACCGCGGCCTTGCCGGCGGTTTCAATACGACGGTGGAGCGCACGGCCGAAAAGCTCGCCGCTTCTTGGGCGAACGACGGCATCGAGTGCGAGATCATCGCGTGCGGGCGTAAGCCGGCCACGTATTTCCGTGACCGCGCAAACGTTGTCATGCACTTTGAGGGCAACTCCTCTGAGCCCGATTTTAATCAGGCCCGCATGATCTCCTCTCATATCTGCGATGCGTATCGTGCCGGTGAGCTTGACCGTGTCGAGCTTGTCTACCACCACGCCAAGAACCGCGTGGATCAGGAGCTTCGCGTCGAGCATCTGTTGCCGCTCGACCCCGAGATGATCGCTATGGCCCACGGTCCGCGTAAGAACGAGACCGACGCCCCTAAGCGCATCTCGTCCACGTTCGAGTTCGTGCCCTCTCCCGAGCATGTTCTCGGCAAGCTTGTGCCGTCTTATATCCTGACGGTCATCTACCAGGCCCTGATCGATTCGGCGGCTGCCGAGCAGGGTGCACGCCGCAAGGCCATGCACTCCGCGACCGAAAACGCCACCGCGATCATCTCGACCCTTACCCGCACGTATAGTCGCGTGCGCCAGGCTTCGATCACGACCGAGATTAACGAGATCGTCGGCGGAGCCTCAGCATTGGAGGAACAGTAATGGCTAATAACACCGTAAAGCTTGCGGTCGAGGAAGCCACCAAGAAGACGACTGCCGTTGATGGTCGCATCGTGCGAATCATCGGCCCTGTCGTCGACGTCAAGTTTGACGGCGCGGTGCCCCCGATCTACAACGCGCTCACGGTCGAGGCCGAGACCCCGATCGGTCATCTGAGCACGATCCTCGAGGTCGAGAGCCAGCTTCCGGGCGGCGTCGTCCGCACGGTCGCCATGTCCTCGACCGACGGCCTGCAGCGCGGCCTCATCGCCACCGATACCGGTGAGCCCATGAAGATGCCCGTTGGCCCCAAGACGCTTGGCCGCATTTGGAACGTCATGGGCAAGCCCGTCGACGGCAAGCCCATGCCCGAGGTGGAGGAGTTCTACCCCATCCACCATGCAGCGCCCCGTTTCGACGAGCTCACCACCAAGACCGAGATCTTCGAGACCGGCATCAAGGCCGTCGACC
>CATVTM010000063.1 GCA_958346935.1 uncultured Collinsella sp. | reverse complement strand
GCACCGTAGCGGTACCGGGCTCGATATTCCTCTGGTGCCCCCGGGCGGATTCGAACCGTCGACACCCGCTTTAGGAGAGCGGTGCTCTATCCCCTGAGCTACGGAGGCATGTTGTACTAGTGTAGCAGATTTGCGCCACTGCCATGCAGCGCATAGCCACTCTTCGAAGTTACGGTGGAACAGCCTTCCGGAAAGCGTGTCCCACTATCCAGACGAAATCTGGGACGGGCTTTCCGGATGGGGCCTCTCTAGGAAACTACGACCCGGAATTTGAGCTCGAAACGGGATATGGTTTCCCAATTGAGCCTGTTCCGGAAACTGCATCCCAGAATAGGCGCTCAAACCGGGATAATATTTCCCCAACGACTACCCAACGACTAGTTGCCTTTGTGGAAGAGGTTTTTGATAACGGAGGGGATGCTCTTGGCGCCCTTAGCCGTCACATCGATAAAGTCAGGCGAACGCACGAGCTTATCCTCGTCAACGTACTTGCGGACCGCACGAAGCGTCTCTTTGTCATCGCGCGTCGAAAACGTAAAGTGACCATTGTCCTTGGTGAAGATGGCAAAACGCGTAATCTTCTTGGTGCCGCGCAAAACCTCAGCGGCAATATAGTCGACCTCATCCCACGGGATCTGAATAAAATCCTCGGGATTGCGCTCGTTATAGTACTCAAACGCCTTATTGCCCACCATTACGTTACCGTGACTGGTAAGCCCCATCAGGCAGGTTGCCGGCGTTGCCAGATCGACCGTGCTGTTCTGAGATTGCGCCATGCGCGCCTCGCCCTCCAAATAAAACAATCGGACCGCATCCAGTGTACCCACCGGGTGCGGTCCGTTTCAATGGCTCAAAAGCCCTTGCCTAGCAATTCTCGGTCTTAAGCCGAAACGTGCTTACATGAAGCCGCAGACGCGACCGATGATGCCGATGGCGAAGAGAGCCAGGATGATGACGATCGGGCTGACCTTCTTCTTGAGGAGCTTGCAGACCAGCAGGGTCAGGCACACGGCGGCAAGGCCGGGGATGAGCTGATCGAGGTTAGCCTGAAGCGTGGTGACCTTCACCTGATCAAGGGCGTTAGCACCGATGGAGTTATACATCGTCAGTGCTTCCTTGACACCCTCGGAACCGGAGGGCAGATTAGCCCAGTCGATAAAGGCGCCAGCAGACTGCGTGACCTTGGAGACGACCGGGGTGAAGGAGATGGACACCCAGCGCTCGACCAGGGCGCCGATGATGAACATACCCAGGATGGAAGCGCCCTCGGTGACCTTGCCCATCAGACCGCCGGAGAGGTCCTTGGCGATGGAGGAGCCGACCTTGTAGCCAAACTCCTGCGTGTACCACAGGAAGGCGTAACGGATGATGTTCCACGCGAAGAAGAACAGCAGCGGACCGGCAATGCTGCCGGACAGGGCCAGGGAAGCGCCCAGAGCACCCAGAATCGGGCGAAGGGTGAACCAGAAGGCGGGGTCGCCGACGCCGGCGAGCGGGCCCATCATACCGACCTTGACGCCCTGAATGGCGACGTCGTCAATCGGAGCACCGTTGGCGCGCTCCTCCTCGAGAGCGAGGGTAACGCCAATGACGGGGGCGGAAACATAAGGGTGGGTGTTATAGAACTCCAGGTGGCGCTTAAGAGCGGCAATCTGGTCATCCTTGCTGGTGTAGAGCTTCTTGATCGCAGGGATCATTGCGAAGCACCAGCCGCCGTTCTGCATACGCTCGTAGTTCCACGAGCCCTGAAGGAACTGATGACGGAAGCAAACCTTCTTGCGGTCAGCCTTGGTGAGCTGAATCTTGTTCTCTGCCATATGTATCACTCCCCTCCTACTCGTAATCGTTCAGAATGTCGCCGAGCGGGTCACCGGAGCCGCCGCCCATGCCGCCACCCTGCTTGGCCAGATCCTTAAGGCCAAGGTAGATGAGGGCAAGGGAGATGCCGATGAGGCCAAGGGCGATCAGCGTGAGCTGAGGGATGGCAGCAAGGACAAAGCCGAGGATGAAGAACGGCCAGGTCTCCTTGGTGGCCATCATGTTGATGACCATGGCGTAACCGACGGAAGCGACCATGCCGCCGCCGACAGCCATGCCGCCGGACAGCCAGTCGGGCATAGCGTTAAGCGCGTTGGTAACAGCCTCGGCCGGGATGATGCACAGAAGCACTGCCGGGATGGCGATACGAAGACCCTGCATGAGGATAGCAGCGTACTGCCAGCGCTCGATGCCGGCGAAGTCGCCCTTCTCGGCGCAACCGTCCATGGCGTGAGCGATAGCGGTAGCCAGGGTACGGCAGATCATGGTCAGGAACAGACCAGCGACCGACAGAGGCACGGCGACGGCGATAGCGGCGGTAACGGCCTTGGCCGAATCGGTGGCGCCACCGTTGAGGGCGAGCACCATGATGATCGAAGAAGCGACCGAGGCCAGGGCGGCGTCAGGCGCGACGGCGGCGCCGACGTTAGCCCAGCCAAGGGCCATCATCTGGAGCGAACCGCCCAGGAGGATGCCCTCCTGAAGGTGACCGGTTACGAGACCGATAAGCGTGCATGCCACGAGCGGCTGATGGAACTGGAACTCATCCAGAATGCCTTCCATACCGGCAAGCAACGCGACAATCGCAACAAGCAGAATAGTGATTGCAGACATGTATCGGACCCTCCTTTACTATGCTTGAGCGGCCAGTTCGGCCTTAGCTTTCTTCAACATGGCGTCGAGATCCTCGGAGGAATCCGAAGGAACCTTGCGGACCTCGAACTTGACGCCCTTGGCCTTGAGGGCCTCGAGAGTCTTAACGTCGTCATCGCCCATAGCGACGGCGTTGGTGACGACGACCTTGCCCTTGGAGTGAGCCATGGAACCGATGTTGACTTCCTTGATGTCGACGCCGGCCTCGATGGCCTTGAGCAGATCCTGCGGGTTCTCGAAGAGCAGCATGGCCTTGGTGTCACCAAAGCGCGTGTCCTTGACGACCTCGGCCATCTTCTTGATGGGCACGACGTTGGCATGGACTCCCGGAGGGGCAGCCTGCTCGATCATGGTCTTGCGGAGCTCGTCGTGAGCAACGCCGTCGGAAACCACGATGATGCGGTTGGGGTTGATCTGCTTGGTCCACGTGGTGGCCACCTGACCATGAAGCAGACGGGTGTCGATACGGACGTGGGCAATCTTGATGTGCCCGTCGCCGATGACCGTTCCCGGAGGGATGGCGCCTGCAGGAGCAGCGGCGGCCGCAGCCGGCTTCTTCTCCTCGGGCTCCAGAGACTCGGGCTTGACGCGCACGCCAGCCTTAGCCTCAGTCACGAGATGTTTTGCGATCGCATGTGCAGTGTTCTTTGCGTCAAAGCGCTGCGAATATGCCTCGATGAGCATAGGCAGGTTGACACCGGTGACGATAGCCCAGGAATCGTGGCCCTCGATGAGCCCGCTGATCTGGTTGAACGGCGTGCCGCCCCACAGATCAACGAGGAAGAGCACCTGCTCCTGGTCCTCGAAGGAAGCGACTGCTTCCTCGACCTTGGCACGGAAATCGTCGGGGCCCATGCTCGGCTCGAGCGAGACCACGGCAACAGACGGCTGATCGCCAAAGACCATCGAGCCCGTCTGCTTGATTCCAGCTGCCAAGTCCCCGTGGCTAGCAAGAACAATACTTACCATCACATAACCTCCTTTTTGTCTACGTATTTCCTACACGACAAAAAAGAGTATAGCCGCAAGCGTGGCAAAATTATAGGAAAAAATGTGAGTGGTTGGATTATTTGTTTAAACGTCCTGTTTTGTTACAAGTTGGTTACATCGCTGGTTTTCAGCTATTCCTCGCTAAACATAATTAGTTTGACCATCTTAGAAAACAGATACAAGCACAGCATTCATTAATACCGATTTAAATCGGATAAGAACCTGCTTGACTCTTCGATATTTTGTTTAAACAGACGTGACTTGACTAATTTCGTTAGTTATGCTCTAGCAAACCGTCAAAAAAGAATAGTCATTGGGGACGTTCTTTAATGACTAGTCGTTTAAGAACGTCCCCAATGACTAAGTTAGGCGATGTGGAGGGGGTTGGCGGCGTCGACGGCGTCAGGAGCAGCGGGACCATCAGGGGTAGCGTCTGCCGGGTCCTCGTCGGGGGTCTCGATCTGCTTGATCATGACATCCTGGCCCTGCAGCAGATAAGTCTCGCCGCTACCGCAATGGGGACAGGTCTTGCCGTGCTCGACCGTCGCGTAGTCGCGGCCGCACGCCTCGCAATGTGTCACGGCTTCAACGGGCTCCACGATAAGCTCCGAGCCCTCGGTGATAGGCTTTTTATCTGCTGCCCAGCGCCAAGCGTCGAGCAGCAAGTCGGGAACGACGCCCGAGACCTCGCCCAGCAGCAACGTCACGCTCGAAACGCGACGCACGCCATTGACGCGCGCCACGTTCTCAACATCGCGAATGATGTGGTAAACGATCCCCAATTCATGCAAGGCGAAACCCTTTCTGCAGAGGTTGATTCGATGCAAACTCAAAACAAGGGGACGGCGAAATCTAGTCTGCGCCGTCCCCTTACCCGCCATGGTTACCTATTTTCGACCGAACTTAATCTTGATGGCGCGCTTTAAAGCATACTTGCCCAGGCTGGGAAGCTTTTGCTCGTATTTGACCATCGTTGAGCACTCGGGGCGGTCGCGATCCAGATGGATGGCGTCAAACGCGCACTTGGTGGTGCACAGGCCGCAGCCGATGCACTTGTTGGGGTCGACGATCGAGGCGCCGCAGCCCAGGCAGCGGGCGGTCTCGGCGCGCACCTGCTCTTCGGTAAAGGTCTTGACGTACTCGCTAAACGGCGCGGCCTTCTCGCGCTCGCGGTCCACGTGGGCAACCTCGCGACTCGCGTTGTCGTAGCTCTCGATCACGACATCGTCGCGGTCGAGCGCGGTGTAGCGGCGCTGGTTGCGGCCGATGGTGAGCGTGGACCCCGGCTGCACAAAGCGATGGATGGACACGGCGGCCTCGTGGCCGGCGGCGATGGCATCGATGGCAAAACTCGGACCGGTGTAGACGTCGCCGCCCACAAAGATGTCTGGCTCGGCGGTCTGGTAGGTCTGAGGATCGGCAAGGGCACCCTGACCGCGGCCAAGCTCCACCTTGGAGCCAGCCAGCAGGTCGCCCCACACAATGGACTGGCCGATCGACATGACCACGCGGTCGGCATCGACGCGGCGCAGGTCGTTCTCGTCGTACTCGGGCGCAAAACGGCCCTCGTCATCGTAGACGCGCGTGCAGCGCTTAAAGGTAATGCCGCACACACGGCCGGCCTCGTCCAGATGGACCTCCTTGGGGCCCCAACCGCAGCTGATGTGCGCACCGTCCTCGATGGCCTCGCGACGCTCTTCCTCGCTGGCGGGCATCTGCGCCTCGCTCTCCAGGCAGAACATCTCAACGTGCTCGGAGCCCAGGCGGCAGGCGTTGCGGGCCACGTCGATGGCCACGTTGCCGCCGCCCACCACGATGGTGCGACCGGGCAGCGCGTCAATCTTGCCGCTGTTAACCTCGCGAAGGAAGTCGACGGCCACGGTCACGTCCTCGGCATCCTCGCCCGGAATACCGGCAAGGCGGCCGCCCTGGCAGCCAATGGCAACGTAGAAGGCCTTAAAGCCCTGCGCGCGCAGCTCGTCGAGCGTCACGTCGCGACCGACTTCCACGCCATAGCGGAACTCGGCACCCATCAGGCGAATGACCTCAACCTCGGCCTCGATAACATCCTTCTGCAGCTTAAAGCTGGGAATGCCGTAGGTGAGCATGCCGCCCGGACGCTCGTTCTTCTCGAACACGACGGGCTTGTAGCCCTTCTCGGCCAGATAGAAGGCACAAGACAGGCCGGCCGGACCGGCACCGATGATAGCGATCTTCTGATCGAAGCCGCCGGCACGCGTCGGAGTCACCACGGGCGGGACATAGCGGGTCGCTGCGTCCAGATCGCGCTGGGCGATAAACTTCTTGACTTCGTCGATAGCCACGGCGGCGTCCACACGGCCGCGTGTGCAGGCATCCTCACAGCGGCGGTTGCACACGCGGCCGCAGATAGCGGGCAGCGGGTTCTCGCGCTTAATGAGTGCTAGGGCCTCGTCATAGCGACCCTGAGCCGCGAGCTTCAGATAGCCCTGAACGGCGACATGCGCGGGGCAGGCCGTCTTGCAGGGAGCGGTGCCGGACTCATGCGTCTCGATGCGGTTGTCGTTGCGGTAGTTGGGCGACCACTTGGTGTGGTCCCACTTGGTGGCATCGGGCAACTCCTGGCGCGGATACTCGGGCACCTGTCCGCCGGCCTTTTTGCTGCAGAGCTTCTGGCCGAGCTTGGCAGCGCCGGCCGGACACACCTCAACGCAGCGACCGCAGGCCACACACTTGTCCTTCTCGACCTTGGCGACATAGGCCGAGCGCGACAGGTTGGGCGTGTTGAACAGCTGCGAGGTGCGCAGGGCATAGCACACGTTGACGTTGCAGTTGCAGATGGCGAAGATCTTGTTCTCGCCGTCAATGTTGGTGATCTGGTGCACAAAGCCGTTGTCCTCGGCCTGGCGCAAGATGTCGTAAACCTCGTCGCGGGTCACGTAATGGCCACGATCGGTCTCGACCACGTAGTCGGCCATATCGCCCACGGCGATGCACCAATCGGCCGGGTCGTCGGCGCAGCCCTCACCCATCACGCGACGGCTCGCGCGGCAGCTGCAGGTGCTAGCGGCATACTTACCCTCGTATTTGTCGAGCCAATGCTCGATATGCTCGATCGGCACCGAGGTGCTTGCGGCGTCGATGGCCTTCTCGACCGGAATGACGTGCATGCCGATACCGGCACCTCCGGGCGGCACCATCGGCGTAGCCTTGGACAGCGGCCCCTTGGACGCCTGCTCAAAGAACTTGGCATAGACCGGATGCTCCTCGAGCTGGCTCACGCGCATGTTGAGGAACTCGGCGGAACCCGGCACCAGCATGGGCAGCACCCACTGCTTGGCGCGCTCGGGGTTTTCCCAGTTGTACTCGAGCAGACCCGTATAGCTCATGTCGTCGAGCATCTTCTCGATATCGGCCTCGGGCATGCCGGTGAGCTTGACCATCTCGGGCAGCGTATAGGGACGACGCATCTTCATCTTGCAGAGCACTTCGGCCTGCTCGTCGGTTGCGGCCTCGGCAAACGACCAGTACTCGTAGCCCAGCAGCTCGTCGCGATGCAGCAGACGGTTGGTGCAGTGCTCGCACAGCTTGACGATTGCCTCGCGCGGATGCTCCGGCAGCGGCGGCACAAACTCCGCGCCGATATCGGGCTCGGTGTAACTAATCCCCGGTCCGTTGAGAATCATGGTTGTCCCTTCTCTTGCCGCAGCTCAACGAGGCCGCAGCGCCCCTCTTTTTTTGCAGGCCGGGCATGCCCCCATGCCGTTCACCCGCCATTGTTGACATTGTGTCAAAAATAGTATTGACGAACCGTCAACAATATTCAAGACTGTTAGGCGAACGGTCCGGCAAAAGAGGATGAAAGGCGGCAAAACATGGGCAACAACGCAGCAGGTACCTCTGCGGTCGATGCCGTCCCCGCATCCGATAGCGCGGCAAAGCGCTTGACGGGCGACGAACGCCGTCGCGAGATTCTCGATGCCGTGCGCACCGTAAGCTCCGAGCTGGGCGTGTCCCACCTATCGGTATCGGCTGTGACCAAGCGAGCCGGCTGCACGCGTTCATTGTTCTACCACTACTTTGCCGATATGGACGCCGCCGTCACCGCTGTCATGGACGAGGCAATCGACGGCTTCATTACCGAGCTCGAGCAGTGGAATGCCAGCCGCACGGTTGGCGACATCGAGGGGGCGCTCGACACCGTCGCCCCGCTCTTTAAGCGCCTGGTCGCCAGCGGCCACGAACTGCCGAGCACCCTGACCTCCAGCAGCGGCGCGCTCTACGGCGGCTTTTTGCACAACGTGGTCCAACGCGTGGCGCAGTATATCTGCGACACCACCGTGGTGGATTTTGTCGCCCATCATGAGCTACGCATCGACCATGTCTACGAGACGTTCTACACCCTCATCATGGGGTTGTTGATGTATATCCGCACGCACCCCGATGTGCCCGACGAGACGGTCAAGGAAATCATCGCCTCGACACTCCACATCGAGGGCTATACCGCCAAGTATCCGGAGCGCAAGCCCCAGAACTGACGACATTTGGCCAAACTGCCCGCGATCAGAAGAGGGGCCGCGGGCGTGTGAAAGGAGAGCAGCATGCTGTTCGATGTTTGGGGTAGCGATACCCTTATCCACTGGGCCGGCTGGGCCATGGTCTTTATTGGCCTCATCGTGCTCAACGAGGTCGGCCGCCGCGCTAAGCTCGGCGCGGCAATCATCTTTGGCGTGGCTCCGCTGGCCATGACCATCTACTGCGTCGCCATCGCCGTCGGCGTCTCACAGGGTGCCGAGTGGGCGCTCACCAACCCCACCCATGTGTACCAGAACAGCTGGTTCCACTACGCCAAGGTCTACGCGGCGTTGGCCGGTTGCTGGGGCTTCATCGCCATTAAGTATCAGTGGGGCAAGATCGGCAAGGCGCACTGGTTCCGCGCGTGGCCGTTTGTGATCGTCGCCATCAACATCATGATCGCCGTCGTGTCCGACTTCGAGAGCGCCTATCACTTCTTTGTCCTGGGCGAGTCCACCTGGGTCACCTCCGAAGGTGCTACGCAGTTGGCCGGCTGGAACAACGTGTTCAACGGCATCGCCGGTATCATCAACATCTTCTGCATGACCGGTTGGTGGAGCGTCTACGCCTCCGAGGACAAGACCGACATGCTGTGGCCCGACATGACCTGGGTCTACATCATCGCCTACGACATCTGGAACTTCTGCTACACCTACAACTGCCTGCCCACCCACTCCTGGTTCTGCGGCTTTGCGCTGCTGCTGGCGCCCACCGTCGCCGCCTTTATCTGGAACAAGGGCGGCTGGATCCAGAACCGCGCCTTTACGCTGGCCATTTGGTGCATGTTTGCCCAGGTGTTCCCGTACTTCCAGGAGGAGTCCATCTTTGTGACCCACTCCACGCTCGACCCCGGCGCCGCTACCGCGGTCTCGATCGCCGCACTGGTCGCCAACGTCGCCGCGATCATCTACATCGCCTACCGCGCCAAGAAGCTCGGCCGCAATCCCTACAAGCAGGATGTCTTTGAGGGCACCAGCGATTGGGAGAAGGCTACTGCTCGCCGCGCCAAGGTTGATTACGCACACGCCGAGTAACGCGCCTGACGCAAACATCGCTTGAGCACGAAGCAGCATAGCCGGCTCCGCGCAACTCAACGCATTGCAGAGCCCCCGGAATGTGATTCGTTCGCGTTCCGGGGGCTTTTTGCTGCCGCGAGGATGCGGCTGAACAATGCACTCGGGTTAAATCGGAGCTTATATTTCGCATGCGCTTTATATGGCTCCGTTTTTGGGTACAGTGTTGTCCCGATATTGAGCTTGGGGGATATATGAAAGATGAGACGATGGGCCAAGAGGATGCGGCCCAAGATGCAGAAGCGTGTGCCGAAGCCCTGGAGAGCCTAGACCAGATCACGCTGGCCGAGATTGCGTTTGACGATTCGAACGTTGATGTGCAGGATGAGCCGGAAATCGAAGCGCAGCCCGATGATCAGGATGCAAAAGACGATGGCGCCGCGCCCACCGAAGGCGGGGCGGGGCACGAGAAATCCGAATGCGAGGCCGGCAATCAGCCCGAATCCGACACGGGCGAGGAAACCGTCTTGCTCGACAGCTTGCCGGCCGAGGATTCGCTGACCCGCGAGCTTCCTGGCCTGGGTTCCGCACCAACCGTGGACGAGACCATCGCCATGGGCGATATTCCCCTGCCGTCCGTTCCCTCGGCACGCGAGGCCGAGGTTCGCCATCGCAAGATGTCGCCCAAGCGCCGCAATCTGATGGTCGCCGGTGTCGTAGCCGTCGCGCTCGTCGCCGGCGGTGCAGGCTATGCTGCCTGGAACGGATATCAGCAAGAGCAGGCTGCCGCTGCCGCCGCCAATGCCCACACGATGATGTCAGTGCAGATTGGCGTGCATGCCGCGGGCCTCGACTGTTCCACCGGCTCCAAGATTCCCGTACAGGTGAGCGGTCAGGACGCTGATGGCTCCTCCGTGAGCGAAACACTCTATGTTGACGAGCACGGCCGCGGCATCAAACTGCTGCCCGGCGATTACACGCTCTCCATCGCCGCCTCCCCCATCGCGGCCGACGGCACCGTCTATACCGTCCCGACCACCAAGACGCAGGTCACCGTTAAGAGCGATGGACAGGATTTAAGTGCCCAGGCCGCCTTTAAGCTCAAGGTGCCTTCGGCCGACACGGTGACTGACGACCAGATCGATGCCGCCGCCAAGTATGCCGAGGAAGGCGGTGCGAGCTCCGCCGCGGCCGCCAAGATACTTCAGCAGGCGGCAACCGCGCGGCGCGACGCCGCCGTCAATGCCGTGAGCGCGCAAAAGGCACAGGCGTCCCGTGATGCTGACGCTCGCCACAAGGCAACCGACCTCTACCAGCTCGATATTCCCGTCGAGTGGTACGGCAAGGTCGCAACTTGGCAAAACGGAAGCACGCTATGCATCTATCTGGGCGACGACGCCAATACGCCGCTCGTGACGCTCGTCGCGGTGCGCGAGGGCGAGAGCTTTACGCCCGATGAAGGCGATACGGTTTTGGGTGCGGCCAATCTAGGCAACGGTTATACCGTCTACGCCAGCGGCCCCGTCTATCCGTACGTGGTGCCCCAGACCATCAACGGACGGACGCAGAACCCCGTGTCAACCTACCCCATGGACACGGCCATTGAGCTTGTCGAGCTTACGACCGGCAACCGCTATACCTACAGCCAGATCAAAAACGTGCTGGTCGGCAAAGACGGCAAGGCCGACGCCGCCACCAAGCTCGAATGCGACTACCTCGCCCAGATTCTCCTGCCGAGCATCAAGGCCCAGAACTAGCCGGCCGAAGACAGCCGCCCAACACCCACATCCCTAACGCAGTTGCGGTGAAATAGGGACTGTTTTTGCTGGTCAAACCGCAAAACAGTCCCTATTTCACCGCAACTTATTAGTGGCCTTTTGGGTGGCACTCAGCGCCACGGGTCGGCTTCGAACAGCGGCTCGCGCTCGGGGCGGCGATCGCTGTAGGGATCGTAGCCGTCATCGTCCTCGTTCTCGGCGCGGATGTAGGGGTCGCGCGGCTTGGGTGCCGGCTTAGGCGCAGGCTTGGGTGCGGCGGGTGCGGCATCGGTCGCCGGCGTGTTCGTCTTGTTCTTGTCTGTCATCTGCATAGCTCCTTGCCATGTACTCACGTTCAACATCATCGATTGTCGCACGAAAAAGGGCGGCGGACCCGATTGGATCCGCCGCCCTTGGCGTTTTGCGATGAGGGGCGGTTTTAAAGCCGGCCCAAAATCTACTCGGCGTCGGGGACCTCGTAGGTAGCAGACGGCGTGTTGTCGCACACGACGGTAAAGCCGCCGTCCTTGTCGGCATCGACCGTCACCTGATCGCCCTCGCGCACCGTACCGTCGATGATGGCGGCGGCGATGGCGTCCACGACCTCGCGCTGGACCAGGCGCTTGAGCGGACGGGCACCGAACACGGGGTCCAGGCCACCCACGGCGAGCATCTGCTTGGCCGCCGGGGTGATGGCAAGCGTCATGCGCTCCTTGGCCAGACGCGCGCGGACGTCGGCAAGCTGGATGTCGACGATCTTCTCGATCTGCGCCATGCCGAGCGGATGGAACACCACGATATCGTCGATACGGTTGAGGAACTCGGGGCGGAAGGTCTGAGCCATGGCGGCGTCGACCTGATGGCGCATCTCCTCCTCGTCCTTACCGGACAGATCGGCGATGGCCTTGGAGCCCACGTTAGACGTCATGATGATGATCGTGTTCTTGAAGGACACCTGGCGACCCTGGCCATCGGTCAGACGGCCGTCATCAAGCACCTGCAGCAGCACGTTAAAGACATCCGGATGAGCCTTCTCCATCTCGTCGAGCAAAATCACGGAGTACGGACGACGGCGCACGGCCTCGGTAAGCTGGCCGCCCTCGTCGTAACCCACGTATCCCGGAGGCGCACCGATCAGACGTTGGACGCTGAACTTCTCCATGTACTCGGACATGTCGATACGCACGAGCGCACGCTCGTCATCGAACAGGCACTCGGCAAGCGCCTTGGCGAGCTCGGTCTTGCCCACGCCGG
>CATVTM010000062.1 GCA_958346935.1 uncultured Collinsella sp. | reverse complement strand
ACGATATGGCACCGTGGGGACACATGTATGTCAATCCTGGTCTAACAGAGCCTTATTTTAAGGATCCTCAGGCTACAGCTCCTACGCCGGCGAGGTCTACAAGGCGCCGGAGAACCTCGTGAACAGGAATTACCACGCCGACGAGCCCAACTAGGCCTAATCCAAGCGAGATTCCAGACTCGACAGACCATTGAGAGTCAGATCGTTGGCGACCTCAGAGACGCGCTCGATAGGAACCGAGCCGTCAGACAGCGCCCACGTGCGATAGATACCGATAATACCCGACAGCAAAAACGCCAGATAGTAGTCGAACATCTCGTCCTTGAGACCTTGGGGCAGCAGATCGCGCTCGGCAATCTCGTGCTCGAGCGGTGCACGAAGACGAGCCATAAAATCATCGAGCGGAATGTTCTCGATCAGCTGACGATTGAGCACCAAGTTGTTGCACAGTGCCTCGTTAACGGTTTTAAAGAAGGTCGCCGCCGCGCCCAGGGCGCGCTCGTTAGTGTCGCCGTCCATGGAAGCAAGCGTTTTCTCGACCGAGTCGACAATCATCTCCACCACATCGACGGCAATGGCATCGAGCAGGCCGTCAACCGTGCCAAAGTGCACGTAGAAGGTTTTGCGGTCGACATTGGCCTCGCGTGCGATGGCACTCACCGTAATGTCTGCCAGCGGCTTTTCCATGAGCAGGCGCTCGAAAGCCGAAAGGATGGCATTGCGGCTGCGAACGATGCGGCGGTCAAGACGCGGTTTGCTGGTTGCCATGGGCGTGTCCCTTCGATATGCGAGCATTCATCAACAGATGAGAGATAATCTACGTAAGAGGATTATCCCCCATGCAGCACAAATATGCCCCGCATCATGAAGAACGCACGACTGCCCTACTGCGACTTAGGATGCTTCTTCTTATTGAGCGCCGACGGAGATACGCGAATACCGTCGCCTGTCTGGCGCACATAGGCCTTATGAGCCGGCTTAGCGGTCCCAGAAGCCTTCTGAGCGTGCTTCTTGGGATCAACGGTAACAGCATTCGTGGGGTGCGGCTTAGTGGGCGCAGAGGGCGTCTGAGGCGTGCGCCCGAGCTTGCGCATCGCGCGATCCCAGCGCGCATGGATGCTCTCGTTGTGGGCGCTC
The DNA here is from genome assembly GCA_958346935.1 of uncultured Collinsella sp. GTDB lineage: Bacteria > Actinomycetota > Coriobacteriia > Coriobacteriales > Coriobacteriaceae > Collinsella. The sequence continues at coordinate 11,155 of CATVTM010000062.1, read as the reverse complement.
TTAAGTCCCAGCAGGGGGGCAGCCAAAATGGTCGGCGCAATAAACGTAATGAGGCGCCACAGTAGATAGCCGGCGGTCGAAGCCGACCCAAAGAAATGACCCAAGAACAATGCAAAGCCGCCCTCAGCGCCACCAGTTCCACCGGGCAGGGGGACCGCAGAGCTCAGCAGCTGGACAAAGGCGCTCGCGGCCATGACTGAGAAAAAGTCGACATCGTGGTGGCCAAAGGCAAGCATCAGGAAATACGGAACCAGATAGAAAAACGCGAGCTGCAGCATGGTGATAAACACGGTGAGCAGCATGGAAGAAAAATGTCCGGCCGAAAGCTTGAACTTCTCGGAGAAGGAGTAGATCTCGCCATCGACAAACGTGCGCCAACCCTCGATCTTAGTGGCCGAGACACCAATGCGCTCGAGCCAATTGATGATGCAATGGGCGACGCGCGTGACGGTCTTAGGCATGAGCGCGACGGCGAAGATGCCCAGCAAGATGCAGCAGTGCCCACCAAAGCTAAAGACGCACAGCAGCGTCATGTCGCCATAGCGCTCGGCAAAAAACGGCATGCGAGCAAGCAGTAGGATAGCGCCCCAGGCGACCAGGCCAAACTGGTACACGATAAAGCGCGTGAACTGCGTGGCTCCGGCCTCGCCGACATTTTGGCCCGCCTTGGTCAGGCGGTAGATCTGGGCGGGAGTCGAGCCCATCATCATAGGCGTAAGGTTGCCAAAGAAGATGCCACTCGCCTCGACCGAGATCAGGTCGCGAATGCCGACGGGTGAATTGGGGTCGAGCCAGACAGCGATCGCATAGGCCACAATGCCAAAGAACAGGTACAGGAACATGCAAAAGCATGCAGCAGCGAGCCAAGGCGCCTGGACGCTCGACATTGCGGCCCAGAACTGCCCCATCTGCCCGGTTACCACCAGATAGACGATATAACCCACCAGCACGACGCCGATAAAGATGGCGCCGCGGCGTGCGCTCTTATTGTCATCTCCGCCCGAGGCCTCAACCTCGACCTGGGGCTTAGACGTATGCTGAGAGGACTCCGTCATGAGACTCCTTCTAACAGTCAAAATATCTTGGATATTGTACCCGCAAGGACCATAGACAGAACGCAAAGCTCTGGTTCAAACGGGAATTGCAGACGGTTGTTTGAAAATAAAAAACCCGGCCTTCCATGGGAAGTCCGGGTATCAGATGCGTGGTAGCCCGTACCAGATTCGAACTGGTGATCTCCGCCTTGAGAGGGCGGCGTCCTAAACCGCTAGACGAACGGGCCATAAGCCTCAGCAGAAAAGAAATGGTAGCCCGTACCAGATTCGAACTGGTGATCTCCGCCTTGAGAGGGCGGCGTCCTAAACCGCTAGACGAACGGGCCACATGACATCTGCACTGCCGTGCTGCGAGGACATATATTACGGGACAAAAAACGTCAGCGCAAGAAGAAATTCCAAATTGCCGAAAAATTGTCGGCAGGTTATGGAACACGCAGGTAAACTGGGTAGCTAATTCAAGTTGAGATGGACCAAAAGAGCTTCGCGATCGTTGGGAATGTTGTCTTCGATCACGGCGTCGAGGGCGGAGTTGAGAAGCTGACCCAGTTCAGGCCCAGGCTTGACTCCGGCACGGATCAGGTCGCCGCCGTTGATGGCGAGCATCTTGAGCGTATAGGGCTCCCCCGCCTTCAGCAGCTCGTGCGCCATCGCGCGCATCTCCTCAATCGTCTCAACGTAATAGAAGCACGACGGGGCCTTGCCGAGCGTGTCGGCACGCTTAAGATCCATGAGCTCGTCCATCAAACGCGGCGTGTCGACGCCCTCGCCCGAAAGCGCGCGCATCATATTGAGCAGGCAGGAGCGCTCGGGGCGCAGCGGCTTGTCGTGATATTTGATGAGCAGGCACACGTCGCGCACCAGGTCGTGCGAGAGCGCCAGGCGATCCATAATGACGCGCGCTTTCTTGGCGCCGAGCTCGGGATGACCGTAGAAGTGTCCGCTGCCGGCGTGATCGACCGTGAAACAATCGGGCTTGGACACATCGTGCAAAAACGCCGCCCACATAAGGCTCGACGAGGGCGCGACGCCGTCGCACAGCGCAAGCTCCCCTGCCACCGTCAGCACACGGGCGATATGCTCGTAAACGTTAAACGCATGATAGACACTTCGCTGATCAAAGCCGCGACCCGCTGCCAGCTCAGGCACAGAGGCACAGATGAGCTCGGGGTAGCGCAGCATCGCGTCTCCCCCATGACCGGTCGAAAGAATGCCCTCAAGCTCAATACCCACACGCTCGCGCGCCACGGCGTCGAGCAGCGGCGCGCACTCGGCAAGCGCGCGCTTAGTCTCGGGCTCAATCATAAAGTCCAGGCGGCAGGCAAAGCGCACCGCACGCAACATGCGCAGGGCGTCCTCGTTAAAGCGACGCTTGGGATCGCCGACAGCGCGAATCAGCTTGCGCTCCAAGTCACCCTGGCCGTCGTAGCGGTCGACAAGCCCGCGCTCGGGATGCCAGGCCATAGCGTTGACGGTAAAGTCGCGCCGCGCCAGATCGTCCTCGAGCGAGGCGGCACGCTCCACACTCTGGGGATGGCGACCATCGGTGTAAAAGCCATCCAGACGGTACGTGGTGACCTCGATACGCTCGCCATCGGAAATAGCCGTGATTCCGCCAAATTTAATGCCCGACTCCACAACCGCGATGCCGGCGGCCTCGAGCGCCGCTTTGGACTCCTGCCACAGGCCGCTACAGCACATATCAACATCGTGGCTGGGGCACCCCATCAGGGCGTCGCGCACCCAACCGCCCACGTACCAAGCCTCAAGACCAGCCGCCTCAAGCGCGCGCAGGACGCACAGGGACGCATCGGACGGTTGAGTACCGTTGAGCGAAACATTGCACATGCCTATGGCCTCCTGCACTTGTGAGCGTTAATCGATGGTTCTCAAGAAGTCTAACAAGAAACAAGAAAGCGCGCACACGCAATCGCGTCGTCGATTAGATAAAACAAGACAGCAGACGCCACATACGTTCAGCGCGCAAAAAAACACCCGCCTTGGTAATCCAAAGCGGGTGTTCGGCAACGACGTATCGATGCTGCTAGCAGACCTGGCGAACCTCGATGTGCTTCTTATATTCGTCCACCTTGGCAAAATCGCCCAGACCGGGGCACTCGACCACGTTGGCGCCGGTGGCCATCGAAAGACGCAAGGCATCCTCGACTCGCTCGGGGGCGTCGTGCCACACGGACAGGAAGGCAGCGAGCGAGGAATCGCCGGCGCAGACGGTCGACAGCAGCTTGACGTCGAAGGTGCGATTGGCAAACCAGATATGCTCGCCGTTGGAGAAGTACGCACCGGCGCCACCAAGGGTCAGCAGCACGTTCTTGGCGCCCTTGGCGTGCAGCTCGGCCATCGCGCCCTTGACGGACTCGTCGTCGCCACCGCTCACCTTAATGCCAAAGATGTCGAGCAGCTCATCGTCATTGGGCTTGATCAGCAGCGGATCCATGGCAATGAGGTCTGCCAGCTGATGGCTCGAGATGTCGAGGACGAACTCGGCCCCCTTGGCCTTGACGCGGCGCAGGACCTCGGCCAAGAAGCCCTCGGAAGTGTTGGGAGGCAGCGAGCCGCTGATGACCAGGCAGGTCATGTCATCGAGCGAATCGATGAGCTCAAACATCTCCTGCTCGTTGGCCTCGTTGATGGCGGCACCGGCGTTGACCATGTTGTACTCGGTGTCGGGGCCGGCGTTGAGGAACACATTGACGCGCGTAATGCCGTCGGTCCACACGGGCTTGACGGGCACGCCCAGGGCCTCGGCGCCCTTAACGATAAACTCGCCCGAGAAACCGGCGAAAAAGCCCAGGATCGTGGTGTCGACGCCGTAGTGGTCAAGCGTAAACGAGACGTTGAGGCCCTTGCCGTTGGGCGTGTAGACCGCGTTGCGGGTACGCGTGACGGTGTTGGCAGCAAGACCGTCGCAGGCGATGTTGTAGTCAATGGCGGGATTTGCAGTGAGCGTGTAAATCATGAATGTTCCTTTCACGAAGCAACGTGTTAATGAAAGTATATTCCACGCATCGGTAAAAGGCTAGGACAACTCGGCGAACGGTGTGGAAGCGATGAAGTACGGCGGGACACCTCTCCCCCGTGGCGGAACAAAAAGGCGCCCCAGCCGAAACCGGGGCGCCACATGCGCACGAATATGTCGCGTTTCGATTACTGACGATCGAGCTTGCGGACAGCAACGCGCTTGCTGTACTCGTCGACGTGACCAAAGTCACCAATGCCGACGGACTCGGCAACGTTGGCGCCGGTGGCCATAGCGAGCTTCATGGCCTCCTCGACGTTGTCGCGATCCCTGTACCACTTGTGCAGGAACGCAGCGAGGGTGCAGTCGCCGGCGCAGACGGAAGAAACCAGCTTGATGTTGAACTCACGCTTGGCGTACCAGATGTCCTCGCCGTTGGAGAAGTAAGCGTCGCCGCGGCTACCACGGGTGAGCAGCACGTTCTGAACGCCAGCGTCGTGAGCCATCTTCATGGCAACGCGGACCTCGTCGTCGGTGTCGACCGGCACGCCGAAGATGGCCTTCATCTCGTGATGGTTCGGCTTGATGAGCAGCGGCTTCTTGTGAGCGAGCTCCTTGAGCTTGTCGGAGGACAGGTCCAGGACGACGTCGGCGCCACGAGCCTGAGCGTGCTCCATGACCTGAGCCAGGAAGTCGGGCGTAGCTTTGGGAGGCACGGAGCCGGAAACGATCAGGCACTCGAGATCGCCCGCGGTGTCCAGGATGTTGTAGAGCTCCTCCTGGTGCTGCGGCGTGATCGGAGCACCCGGGTTCAGGATGCCGTACTCGTGCTGTCCATCGTTGACGTAGGTGTTAATGCGCGTGATACCGTCGGTCCAGACCGGGCGGCAGAGGCAACCCAGGTTCATGACCTCCTCGACGATGAACTTGCCCGTGAAGCCAGCAAAGAAGCCGAGTGCGACGGTGTCGACGCCCATCTTCTTAAAGGCGAAGGACACGTCAAGGCCCTTGCCGTTAGCCGTGTAGCTGGCCGAGCCGGTGCGGACGTTCTCATCGGGCTCGAGCGGAGAGCTCGAAACCGTCATGTCGACAGCCGGGTTAGCGGTTAGCGTGTAGAACATTTACAGTACCCCCTGTATATGTGAGGGCCGCGTGGCCGGCCCATTCCAACCACGCGGTTACCTCTGATACAAAATTAGCGAGCTGCGGACTCGAGCAGTGCCTTGACCTCGGCGGCGGTGTTGCAGGCGAGCGCCTTCTCGGCGAGCTCGTCGCACTCGGCCTTGGTCCACTGGCTGATGGTCTTGCGGGCGCGCAGGATAGAAGGAGCGCTCATCGAGAACTCCTCCAGGCCCCAGCTGATCAGCAGCGGCTCGAGCAGCGGATCGGCAGCGGCTTCGCCGCACATACCGACCATGATGCCGGCCTTCACGCCGCTCTCGATGATGTTCTTGAGCGAGCGGAGCACGGCGGGATAGTAAACCTGGTACAGGTTGGAGATGGTGTCGTTACCACGGTCGGCGCACATGGTGTAGCCGATCAGGTCATTGGTGCCGATGGAGAAGAAGTCGGCGACCTCGGCAAGACGGTCTGCGAGCAGCGAAGCGGCGGGCGTCTCGACCATGATGCCGACCTCGATGTTCTCGTTGAACTTGCGACCCTCTTCGGTCAGCTCGGCCTTGCACTGCTCGACGAGCTCCTTGACAGCCAAGACCTCCTCGACGCAGGTGACGAGCGGGATCATGATCTTGACGTCACCGAAGGCGCTAGCGCGCAGCAGAGCGCGGAGCTGGACCTTGTACTGGTCGGGATTGGCCAGGCAGTAACGCACGGCGCGGAAGCCCATGAAGGGGTTATCTTCCTTGACCATGTGCAGATACGGAATCTCCTTGTCGCCGCCAACATCGAGCGTGCGGATGATGACCGGAGCACCCTTGAGCGCGCTGGCGACCTTACGGTAGGCGTTGAACTGCTCCTCCTCGGAAGGAAGCTCAGCAGAGTCCATGAACAGGAACTCGGAGCGGAACAGACCGATGGCCTCGGCGTCGTGATCGAGCGCGTTGGGCACGTCATCGGGGTTACCGATGTTGCAGGCGATGATCTTCTTGATGCCATCGGCAGTCACGGACGGCTTGCCGCGGAAGGCCTCGAGGGCTGCCTTCTCGGCAGCGAAGGCCTCGGCCTTGGCGGTGTATGCGGCGAGCGTCTCCTCGTCGGGATCGGCCTCAACGATACCCTTGCCACCGTCGACGACAACGGTCATACCGTTGCGCAGCGCGGTGCAGCTATTGGAAACCGAAAGGACAGCCGGGATCTCGAGGGCGCGCGCAATAATCGCGGAGTGCGACGTGCGGCCACCGGTCTCGGTGACGATACCGGCAACGTGGGCCTTATCGATCGTGGCGGTCATGGACGGCGTGAGGTCGTGCACGACAACGACAGTATTCTCGGGCAGGACGGAGAGGTCGACGACCTCCTTGCCCAGCAGCTCGGCCAGAATACCGGTGCGGATGTCGGCGATGTCGGCCGCGCGCAGACGAAACATCTCGTCGTCCATGGACAGGAACATGTTCTCGAACATGGTCGAGGTGTCCATGAGCGCCTGCTCGGCGCAGGTACCGCCGTCAATGGCGGCGTTGATGGCGTCGGTCATGCCCGGGTCCTGAGCCAGGACAATGTGTCCGCTCATGATCTCGGCCTCGGCCTCGCCCACCGTCTCCTTCATGTGGTCGGCCTGAGCCTGGGTCTTCTCGCAGAAGACCGAAAGAGCGGACTGATAGCGCTCCTTCTCTGCTGCCGAATCGGCAACCTCGTGCGGCTCAAACGTCAAGTCGGGATCGACGGCGACCATGACGGTGCCGATACCGATGCCCTCGGAAGCGTTGACTCCCTGATACATTCCCATTCCTCTCTCCGTGTCATGTGATAAAGCGTTTTGCCATATCCATGACAAAAGAGCGCAGCTACCTTACAACAGGTCACTGCGCCCCCAAATATGAACTTAGTTGTTCAACATGCGACCCGTTTGAGTTCTACTCGCCAAGACCGCTCTTGATGAGCTCGATGGCAGCAGCCAGAGCCTCGGCCTCGTCAGCGCCGTCGCACTTGACCTCGACCTCGGTGCCGCAGGGGATACCAGCAGCCATAAGTGCCATCGGGGACTTGCCGTTGACCTCCTTCTCGGGGGTGACGACCGTCACGTCACAGGCGTACTTGCCCATGGTGGAGGCGAACAGACCAGCCGGACGCATGTGCAGACCCTGAGGATTAACGAGGGTAGCCTTCTCAGAAACCATAATTGACTCCTTTTTGTGTTTAACCCCTGTCATGCATGTGGCAGGAGTCAGATTCACGACGTTGTTTATATTAACTCACATCAAACGGTTTTTCATTGTGTTTCACACGAATTGTTGGACAGATGTCGTATCCCTGCGCTCGCCCGCCGGGCGGGGCGGTTAAGTTTGCTGCTCTACAGTCCTGCGCAAGACGGAAAGCACATTAAGTGCTTTCCTTTGCGTGCGGAACTCGCGACAAACTTAACCGCCCCGCCCGGCGGGCGAGCTGCGGAAACTCGGTCGGTCCAGAGCAATATCGGCGGAACGGAATTCTGGCTGAGGATCTGTTCGCGACAAAGACTCAATGGGCAGTTCCCTCTATGTCCTTCTGTAAGTTGCGGTGAAATAGGGACTGATTTTGCGGTTGAAACGTTTAAACAGTCCTTATTTCACCGCAAGTTAGAAGAAGGGGCATGAAAAAGGCGGAGGCCCTGGAAAGGGACTCCGCCTTTGTTACAGGGGGGCGATGGTATTCGCGTGTTGCGGGGTTAGACCAGACGGGCGTTGATCGTCTTGGCGATCTCGGCGGCGTCGGTGGAACCCTTGACGGTGGCACGGAAGTCCTCGTCCATGAGCGCCTCGGCAACCTTGGACAGGATCTTGAGGTGCGTAGTGCCGGCCTGTGCACCCGGGATGAGCAGGGCGATGGCCACGTTGACGGGAGCGCCGTCCATGGTGTCCCAACCGGTCACGCCGGACTCGTCCTTGACGACGATGACGGCAGCCTCGGTAATGGCATCGGACTTGGCATGCGGGATGGCAAAGCCCTCCATCATGCCCGTGGTGCCCTCGGCCTCGCGGGCCAGGAAGGCGTTCATCACGGCGTCGGCGTCGCTGGCGATACCGGCCTTGACGGCCTGGTTGGAGACGAAGCTCAGGGCCTCGTCACGAGAAGCGAAGTCCTCGGCGACAAAGACATTCTCGACCTTCACGAAGTCGGAAGCCTCGGCCTTGGGAGCCTCGACGGCAGCGGCCTTGGGGGCTTCAACCGGCTTGGCGGGAGCGGCAGGAGCGGCCTTCTGGTTCTTCTCGAAGTCATACTTCTTGAAGGCCACGAACAGGATGCCACCGACCACAGCGCCGATGAGGATCGCGAGGACCCACAGCGGACCGTTCTCGACAACGGGCAGGACCAGGAAGCCACCGTGAGGCGCCGGATCGTGAACGTTGAACATAATGGTCAGGATCGAAGCGATAGAGGAACCGAGCATCATGATGGGCATGACGGGCCAGATGTTCTTGGTCATGAACGGAATGGCGCCCTCGGTGATGTGGGTGCAACCAAGGATGAGGTTGACGACACCGGCGTCGTGATCCTCCTGGCTGAAATACTTCTTGCCGACAACGACGGCAAAGGTGGTGATCAGCGGCGGAACGATGCAGGCGGCGGAGACGGCAGCCATGAAGTTGGTGCCGAAGTTGTAGGTATCGGTGCCAACACCGGCGGCCAGAGCCTCGGTGAGCATAGCGGTACCGGTGACGTAAGCAGCCTTGTTGACCGGGCCGCCCATGTCAACGGCGCACATGCAGCCGATGGCAAGACCCAGGACGATGGCGCCAGAAGCGGACAGACCCTTGAGGAAGTCCATCATGGCGGTGTTGATGGCAGCCATGGGGCCGGAGATGCCGAGCATCACGAGGCCGACGATAGCCGTCGAGAACAGCGGGTACAGGAAGATAGCCTTGAGGCCGTCCAGGTTCTTGGGCAGGCCGGCAAAGACCTTCTCGAGCAGCAGGATGACATAGCCGGCGAGGAAGCCGCCAACGATGCCGCCCAGGAAGCCGAAGCCCACGCCGGCGCCACCGGCGTCGATCATGCCGGTCTCGGCGTTAACAGGCAGGCCCTGGATGGCGATCATACCGGCAACGAAGCCGGGGACGAGCGCCGGGCGCTTGCCGATGGATTCGGCGATGTAGGCGGAAAGCACCGGAACCATAAGGTTCATGGCGATGCCGCCGATGATCTTGAGCATCGCAGCAAAGCTGTTGTAGTCAGACGCCGTCGAATCGAAGGACGTAATGCCCCACAGGAACGAAACGGCGGTCAGGACACCACCGGCAACGACGAAGACCAGCATGTGGCTGACGCCGTTCATGAGGTGCTTGTAGATAATGTGGCCGACGGACTCCTTCTCCTCGACCTCGTCCTCGACATCGGCAGCGGCGGCAACCGAGTCGTCGCCCTTGGCGCGGAGCGCGCGGTCAATCAGCTTGCCGGCGGCCTCGACGGACAGGGCCTTGGAAACACCAACGGAAACCATGGGCTTACCGGCGAAACGCTCCGCCTGGACATCCTTATCAGCTGCGACGACGACGGCCTTGGCACCGGCGATCTCACCCTTCGTGAGCTCGTTCTCGACACCGACCTGGCCATGGGTCTCGACCTTAATGGTCAGACCGCGCTCGGCAGCTGCCTTCTCCAGCGCCTCCTTCGCCATGAAGGTGTGCGCGATACCGGTCGGGCAACCGGTGGCGGCGATGATGTCAAACTTAGACATGTGTCCCTCCTTCTTGAGTTCTGCGCCCGCGGGCGCTCCCCTACACGCGCCTCGTGGCGCGCTTTTCCACAACTGAAAGATACCAACCCACCGCTTGCGTGAGAAGAGACAAGGCGCAATTCTCCGGTGAAAGGTTCTTTCATAACCGTAAACGGTAGGTGAAAGTTTATCATCATTGCTTGAATCGGCAAGGTGTATCTTGTAATTGAAAATGCCCGTATACTATGGCGTGCATAACACGTCTGTTTTTCATGCCAACCAGGAGCCATCCATGACCGATAGCAGCAAGAGCGCGCTCTCCCTCATTAGCACCCATAAGGGATACAGCGAATCCGAGCAGCGCATTGTCGACTATATTCTGGAGAACCAGTCCGAGGCTCCGCGCCTGACAGCCGCCCAGCTCTCACGAGCTGCCGCCACGTCCGAGGCGACGGTTTCGCGCTTTTGCCGCAAACTAGGCTTTGGCAGCTTCCGCAGCTTTCAGTTTTCGTTGGCGCGCGACTTGGAAAGCCAGCGCAACGAGGGCCTGACCGACGAGGTCTCGCTCGACAACATGGAGCAGAGCCTCAAGAATATCCTTGCTGCCAAGGTGAGCGAGCTTAATGCAACCATCGACGGGATCGACCACGATACGCTGGCGGCTGTTGTGCATGCCCTTAAGCATGCAGGGGTTATTGAGTTTGCAGCTGTGGGCAATACGAACGCGGTCGCGCTCGATGCGACGTTTAAGTTTTCGCAGCTGGGCCTGCGCTGCATGGCGAGCACCATCAGTGAAACCGCAATCGGTTTTGCGCTGACCCTGAAGCCTGACGACGTCATCGTGCTGATCTCGAACTCCGGTAAGTCGCGCCGCCTCAACCGCATGGCAAAGGCCGCACGCGAGACGGGCGCCACGGTGGTCGTTATCAGCGGCGACAGCAAATCCCCACTCGCGCGCCTGGCCGACTATACCTTTAATACGGTGAATCACGAGGCGCTACTCACCACGGGCGACTTTGCGTTTTCCAAAATAAGCGCCACGATGATCATCGAGGTCATCTACAACTTCCTGCTGCCCGAAATCGAGGACGCGCGCGAGCACATCAGCTACTACGAGGAGCTCATCCAGCCGGATAAGGTCGTGGAGTAGTCAACTTGGGAGCCGATAGGGGCCGTCAGCCACAAAACGCGCCTATCTACTACGTTTTGACCGCAGGCGCCAACCATACACCCAAAACTAAGAAAACCGCAGGCGTTCTACCTGCACTGATAATTGTCCTTGGGGGAAGCGGGCACTGCGGGGGCGCGTCA
>CATVTM010000061.1 GCA_958346935.1 uncultured Collinsella sp. | reverse complement strand
GCTGCTCCTCGATGTAGTCGGCGCGGCGCTTGAGCTGCTCGTACTCCTCCATGGCAACTTGGTTAACGGGACCAAGGTTGTTGATCTGGCGCACAAGCTGGTTGAGTTCGCGCTCGGCGGCGTCACGGTCGGTGGGCGCCGGCAGCATGAGCGCTTCCTCGAGCACCGTGGTGCCGTCGGCGGTAATCGCCTTGATGGCAGCCTCGACCTGAACCTCGAGCTTGCCGCGTGCAACCTTGAACTCGTTTTGCGTCGCGTTGGCGGTATCGACACTCTCCTTAGCGCGGGCGACCTCGGCCTTGGCGTCCTCGATGGTCTTCTTGAGCGAAGCCGAGTCCGCCTCCTCGAGCGAGGCCTGGTCACGCAGGCGCGCGGCCCAGTCCGAGGCGCGCTCCAGCAGGGCCGAATAGCGCTCGTGCATGGGGTCGACACGCAGGCGCAGCAGCTCGAGCGAGCGCGAGGCCTGGCGCGTTCCGCGGATACGGCGGTCGATGCCCTCCAGGCGATGCTCCAGATCGGGCACGCGGCCCCTCAGCGAACGAAGACGTTCGCTCGTCTGGGCCAGGCACACCTTGGCGTCGGCGAGCTTGCCGGCGGCCTCGGAATCGTCGCGACGCACGCGATCGAGCTCGTCATTGGCCTCGGCAATCTGCAGACCCAGGACACTCGCCTGAGCGCGGGCCTCATCGCGCGAGCGGGTAAGCTCATCCACTCGGGGACGAGCGGCGCGGACGGCCTCAGCAGCCTGCTCACGGCGCTTGGAAATACGCACGCGCTCGACTTCGGCATTGTTGGCGCTTTGCTCCAAGCGGCCGATCTCTGAGAGCAGCGAGCGGCGCTCGCCCTCAAGGCGGGCAATCTCGCCGGCAGCATCGCCCTCGGCGGCGCGCGCCTCCTCGACGGCCGCATTGGCCTCGATGACCTGATTCGAAACATGCTCGAACGTAGCGGCCAGATCGGGCTCCAGGCCCTCGAGCTCGCGAATGCGGCGTTTGCGCTCCAAGGCACCCGAAGCCTCACCGGCATCGAGGCCCACGCGCACCAGGCCACCACAGGCAACGCGGGCGCCATCGGGGGTCACATAAGTCACGCCGTCAACGACCGGCGCGGACAGCGCGGCTGCCAAGTCATCGACAATGTAATAGCCGCCGAGCAGGGCCTCGACGACCGGACCATAGCCCGCGCGCACTGACAGGCGATCAACCAGACGGGTACCCGCGGCACCCTCAGCAACCGCAGAACTGCTCACGCCACGCGCCACCAGCAACGCCTCGCCCGAGGCTTTCTTCTGGTCCAGTGCCGCACGGCCGGCTCGCTCAAGCGTGGCGGCATCATCGAACAGCAGCGCATCGATATCGCCAGCGAGCAGCTGCTCAACCAGGCCCTCGAGCTCACGCGGAGCCTCGAGCACATCACCCAGACGACCAACAACATCGTCGCCCAGCGCTCCCACCAGACGGCTCACCAACGGCGAGCTGTCGGCCATGCGGGCATCGAGCTTCTTTTGACTGGCAAGCTCCGAGCGCACCTCGGACAGCTTGTTGCGTGCCACGCTCTCGCGGGCACGCAGATCTTTGAGGGCAGCGCGGGCAGCCTCGCTGGCCTCACGCGCATCGGTCTGAGCCTGACGCGCCTCCTCAAGGGCGCTCTCAAACTCCTCAGCGCGATCGCAACGGCTCTCGAGCGAAGCCGTGACCTCCTCGAGCTGCTCGTCGATCTGCTCCAGGCGCGAAGCATACATGTTGTCCTCGACCTCGGCGTTGGAAAGCGAATCCTTCACCTTGGCGAGCTCAAGCGCGGCATTATCGGCCACACGCTGCACATCACGCTGCTCGCGCGTAAGCTGCGAGATCTGATTGTCGAGTGCCACACGGCGCTCGTGCAGCTCGGCGGCGGCAGGACCGGCGGCGTCAACATCCTCTTGGGCCTGCGTATGCGCGCCGGTTACTTCTTCAAGCTGAGCGCGCGCATCCTCAAGCTCCTCGACAACACGACGACGCTGATGCTCGGAACTCGAGATCTGGCCGCGCATGTCGGACAGGCGCGACACCATGTTGTGGCCCTTTTCCTCGAGCAGGCGCATGTCGGAGTTAATGCGACCGACCACATCTTGCATATGGCGGCGCTGCTCGCCCAAGTCTCCCACAAACAGGCCCTTTTCCTCGAGCATAACCTGGAGCTTCTCGAGCTCACGCTCCTTCTCGCCCGAGCGGTACTGCGCGAGCTCCAGCTCGGCGGCACCTTCCTTGGAGCGGCCCTCAAGGTCGTTCCACTGCGACTGCAGCGATCGCAGCTCGTCGACGGCTAGCACCTGCGTAAGCTCGTTCGCACGCGAGGACAACTCTTTGTACTTGCGCGCGCGATCGACCTGACGCTCCAGCGGACGCAGCTGACGGGCGATTTCCTTATTGATGTCGCGGGCACGGGTCAGGTGCTCGTCCATCGACTTGATCTTTTTGAGCGCACGCTCCTTGCGGCGCTTGTGCTTGGAGATGCCGGCGGCCTCCTCGATGAGGGCACGGCGCTCCTCGGGGCGGCTCTGCAAAATGGCGTCGAGCTTGCCCTGGCTGATGATGGAATGTGTATCCTTACCCAGACCCGAGTCGTGCAGGATGTCCTGAATGTCCATCAGGCGGCACGGGCTCGAGTTGATGAGATACTCGCTCTCACCCGAGCGATACATGCGACGGGTGATGGCGACCTCGTCAAAGTCGACGGGCAGCATATGGTCCGAGTTGTCGAGCACCAGCGTGACCTCGGCGACACCCACCGGCTTGCGCGCCGACGAGCCCGAGAAGATGACGTCCTCCATGGCCTGGCCGCGCAGCTGCTTGGCGCTTTGCTCGCCCAGGACCCATAGGATCGAATCGGAGATATTCGATTTTCCCGAGCCGTTGGGGCCGACGATGACCGTCAGGCCCGGTTCAAACGACATGTGGGCGCGGTCGGCAAACGACTTGAACCCTTTGAGCGTGAGGGACTTGAGATACACGGTTCCTCGCTTAAACGAGTTTCTTGTTGAGAATCACGCCGTTGGTGGTGTAGCCCATGCGATCGAGTGCCTCGAGCGCGGCAGCTCCCTCGGCTTCCTTCTTAGAGGAGCCGGTGCCGCGGCCTTGACGGATGCCGTCGATAAGCACCACGGCGGTAAAGGTAGGCGCATGCGCGGGGCCCTCGGAGCCCACCAACTTATACGCAGGAGGCTCATGGCCGTCGGCCTGAACGCACTCCTGCAAAAACGACTTCGGGTTCGCGGGATGCTCGGCACGCTCAGAGGCCAAATGGGGCTTCAGCGTGCGATGGATAAACTCCGCCGCAACATCCCAGCCGGCGTCCAAATACAGCGCACCAACGAGCGACTCGTAGACGTTCTCGAGCGCCGAATGTAAGCCGCGCGCACCCGTACCGGTCTCGGAGGCGCCGAAGATGATGATGTCGTCGATACCCAGCTCGTGGGAAACCTCGGACAGCGTGGCGCCCGAGACAAGGGACACCTTCAGGCGCGTGAGCTTGCCCTCGTCAAACTCGGGGTAGGACTCAAAAAGCGAACGAGCCACCACGGCGCCCAAAATGGAATCGCCCAAAAACTCGAGGCGCTCATAGCTGGCAGACACCGGCTGACCCTCGACGGCCGAGGGATGCGTGAGCGCCGCGCGCAGCAGCACCTTGTTTTTGAACTCGTGGCCCAGGATTTCCTGGGCGCGCGAAAGTCGTTCAGACAAAGCCAAGACTTAGGCCTCCTTGGCAGCTTCGATAGCGTCGACGGCGTCGGCGACAGAGTTGAGCGAGAGCAGGGTCTCGTCATCGATCTCGAGATTGAACTCGTCCTCGATAGCCGTAACCAGCTGCAGGCGCTCGAGCGAATTGGCATCGAGGTCGTCAAACGTGGTCTCATCGCTAATCTCGGCAACATCGACGCCCAGAACGTCAGCAGCGACCTCGGCGATCTTGTCAAAGATTTCGGAGCGGTCCATAGCGCTTCCTCTCATAGTGCATGAATACCAAAAGATTGGCGCCGCGCGGGCGGCACCAAGACACGGTTTTGATTCTACCCCACGACGCAGGCCGCGAGGCACATAACAGCGCTCTAACTCGCTCTTACTAAACGATACCGTCCATGGAGTTGGCGACATTCTCGACCAGCCCGGCGCGCACGGCTTCGGCTGCGGCGAGCGTGCCGTTCTTGACGGCCTCGACCGAAGTAGCACCATGGCCGATCAGGACCACGCCGCGCAAGCCCAACAGAATCGCGCCACCCTTGGCGTCGCCCGAAAGCTTGGCCTTGATCTCGCGCATCTGCTGCTTCATGAGCAGCGCGGCGATCTTGGTGCCGAACGAGGACGTAAAGGCGCCCTTGAGCTCCTGCAGCAAGAACTTGGCAGCGCCCTCGGTAGCCTTAAGGGCAATGTTTCCCGACATGCCATCGGCAACGACAACATCGAAGTTACCCGATGTAATATCGGTGCCCTCGCAGTTGCCCACAAAGCCGGGGACGGCGGCCTTCATGGCCGGGAAGCACGCCTTGGTAAAGTTGGAGCCCTTCTCGTCCTCGGTACCGTTACCGAGCAAGCCCACACGGGGATTCTCAATACCCAGGACGACGCGCGCATAGGCGCTACCCATCTGGGCAAAACGTACCATGTCGTCAACCTCGACATCGGGGTTGGCACCCATGTCGCACAGGACCGTCAGGCCGCCGGCACGATTGGGCAGCGCATTGGTAAGGCACGGACGCACCGGCTGCTTCTTGCCCTCGGCCTGATACCTAAAGGGCGTGACGTAGGCGGTGGCGGCAGCGGTCATGGCGCCGGTGGAGCCGGCAGAGAAGAACGCGTCCGCGTTACCCTTCTTGATGGCGCGGCAGGCAAGCACGATCGAGGACTTGCGCTTGGTCATCACGGCTCGAATGGGATCGTCATCCATGGCAATGATATCGGGCGCCTCCAGGGCCTCAACGCGAGCGTGAGCCGCGGCAAAGGGGTTCACGATCTCTGCGGGACCGACGGCCAAGACCTCGATATCGGGATCCACCGCAAGCGCCGCCTCGATACCGTCGAGGACAACCTGAGGCTTCTCGTCTCCACCCACAACGTCTACACAAACGCGAACGTTACTCATATACATACTCCTTATACAAAAATGGCCGACTCATTGAGCCGGCCATTGTGGTTCCAGTTGGAACGGCATCGTATGCGAGTATACAGTTACTCGGTAACGATAACCTCGCGGTCCTTGTAGAAACCGCAGCTGGGGCACACGTGGTGCGGGAGCTTGACAGCGCCGCAACGGGGGCACGTGGACTGAGCCGCAGCCGAGATCTTCATGTTGGCGGAACGACGGGTGTGAGTGCGGATACGACCCTGCTTTTGTTTAGGTACGGGCATAGTGACCTTCCTTATGAACTATCCAGTGTGGCGATTACGCGCAAGTAGCGATACTACCACAGTTTTACTCGTCAAGCTTGAGATTCTTTAATGCTGCAAATGGATTTTCCGTGGCTTCGGCCCATTCGGACTCGGCCTGGGCGGCGCAATCGCATTGCTCGACGTTGAGATTACCACCGCAGACGGGGCAAAGACCGCGGCAATCGGGCTTGCAGAGCACCACAAACGGCGTGTCCATGACAACCGCGTCGTTGATGGGCTCGCCCAGATCGACAATGCGATCCTCGCCCAGAAGCTCGTAGCCGTCCTCGTAGGCCTCGGGATCCTCGGGCTCCTCAAAGAGGTAGAACTCCTCGATCTCGCCAGCGATATCAAACGAGGCGGGCTCCAGGCAACGGTCGCACTCGCCGGTGGCGTGCGCGCGAACCATACCCGTGAGCAGGACACCGGTGCCGGCATTGGTAAAGACCACGTCGTAGTCGATGCCGTCCTGCAGCTGGTATTCCTTCTCGCCCACCGTGTAGGTGGCGACATCGACCTTGCCGGTCAGCGGATACGAGTCTCCGGGAAACTCAAGCTGCTCGGAAAGGTCGACGATAACGCTCGGGAACTCAGCCATTACCACTGACCGTTCTGCTGGGCAGCACCCTCGTTGAGCTGCTGGCGGCAACGGGTGACCGTACCGGTCAGACTCTTGAGGTTCTCCTCGAGGTGCGTGAAGACCTGCTCGGCGTAATCCTCGGCGGCATAGCGCGTCTCGCGCTCGTACTGCTGGGCACGATCGCGGATATCGTCGGCCTGCTGCTGGGCTAAGCGGACGATCTCCTGCTCACCGGCGATGGTGAGGGCCTGCTGCTGAGCATCGGCAATGATGGAATCGGCCTGAGCGGCGGCGGAAGCCATAAGCTCCTCGCGCTCCTTGAGGATACGGCGGGACTTCTGCCATTCCTCGGGATAGCTCATGCGGATCTCGTCGAGGATGTTAAAGAAGACGTCGGCGTCGATAACCTTCATCTGGGCGTTCTTGCCGAACGGCGTCTTAGCCTCTTCGATGAGCCCCTCGAGCTCGTCGACAAGACTCACGATCCTGTCGCCAGGAAAATTCTCGCCCGGCATCCGGTCTCCTTTCATAGGTAACATATCATCGTGCTAGTTTACCACATGCCACCAGGCAATAAGAAACGTCACGAAAAGCGATGTTTGAGCGCTTCGACCACGTTGGGCGGCACAAACGTCGACACGTCGCTGCCGAGCGAAGCAATTTGGCGCACCACCGAGCTCGAAATATATCCGTACTGCGGCGCACTCATGACAAAGATGGACTCCAGCTCGTTATCCAAACGATAGTTGAGGTCGGCCTGCTGCAGCTCGTACTCAAAGTCGGTCATGGCGCGCAGGCCCTTGACCACGGCCCCCGCCCCCTGCTCACGAGCGAAGTCGACCAAGAGGCCGGTAAAGGGCAGGACCTCAACGCCGTCGATATCACCGAGCGCCTCGCGGGCCAGCGCCACGCGCTCATCGAGCGTAAACGTGGTGCCCACACCGTTTTTACCCTGCGACTCGGCAACAGCGACGATCACGCTGGGAAAGATGCGGCGGGCGCGACGGATCACATCGATATGGCCAAACGTGATGGGATCGAAGGTGCCCGGGACGATCACGCGGTTGATGGTGTCATTCATGGGCGTCCTCCGGGGATACTGCCTCGTCGTTTTCGTTAGCATCGGCGCTGTCGTCCTTGCTATCGCCGACCCAGCGCAGCTGATCGACCGAGGTGATGCCGTAGCGCTTCTCGCGCACGGTCTCAAAGCCGGCCGGATGCGCGCCCGCATCGGCGGCGGCATGCTCAAACAGGGCATAAGCGCCAGGCGCAAGCAGACCCTGCTGCGCCAGGTTTTGCAGCAGCTCCCCAACCGGCTCGGCGCCAAAGGCATACGGCGGGTCGAGCAGGACCAAGTCGAAGGGGCCGCCCGGGACACGACCGCGCGAGGCACTTGCCAGCATATCGCCCGTCACCACGCGCCAACGCGCACGGTCACGGCAGAGCGACTCGATATTCTTGGTAATAAGACGCGCGGCATTGCGATCAATCTCAAACGTCGTGAGCGAGCGGGCGCCACGCGAGAGCATCTCGATGCCCAGGGCGCCGGAGCCGCCAAACGCATCCAGGACGCGGACCTCGTCCAAATCGAAGTCGAATGCCGACATGACCATAGATGCGCACGCCTCGCGCACGCGATCAGTCGTGGGGCGGGTGACATCGCGACCACGGGGCTCCTCGATCTTGCGACCGCGCCATTCGCCGCCGATGATTCTCATCCTCCGCTGACCTCCTTAAAGATGTGTCGATACCGCGTGGCGACCGCATCGCGCAGAGGGCGGGTCGCCACGGAGTCAAGGTTGCAAGCATACCGCAAGAGCTCGACCGCGTCCAAATGGGCCCACTCGATAAGCTCTTCGTCGGCATCGAGGTCGACGAAACGCAAGGTCACGCCGCCATGTTGACGGTAGCCCAGGATCTCGCCCTCGTGACGCAGACGCAGGTCCATCTGCGCGAGCGTAAAGCCGTCTGCGGTCTTTTCAAGCGACTGGAGACGGTCTTGCGCCGCCGACGTACCGCCATTGCCCTTTGAGTGGGTCATGACCAGGCACGTGCCCGAGACGCTACCGCGGCCTACGCGACCACGCAGCTGATGCAGCGCCGCCAAGCCAAAGCGCTCGCCGTTCTCGATGACCATGACGGTGGCGTTGGGCACGTCAACGCCCACCTCAACCACCGTGGTCGAGACGAGCACGTCGATCTCGCCACGCTTGAAAGCATCGATGACCTGGTCCTTCTCCCCCGCTGGCATACGGCCGTGAAGGCGCTCGATGGTAAGATCCGGCAGGGTCAGGCGCAGACGGTCAAGCTCGGTCGCCGTGTCATGCAACGGCACGGGCACGGTCACGCGGCCTTCGTCGTCGCGGGCGATGCCGGGAACGTCCTCGAGCTCATCGGCCGAATCACTCGGCTCCACGAGCGGACAGATCACGTAGGCCTGATGTCCCTTTTCATGCGCCTCGCGGATAGCGCCATAGGCCAGGTCGCGGCTCGATTCGGTGAGCACGCGCGTGGTGACACCGGCACCGGGAACAGGACGGTGGCGGATGATACTCGTGTCAAGATCGCCGTAGACCGAAAGCGCCAGCGTGCGCGGGATCGGCGTGGCTGTCATAACGAGCAGATCGGCACCGGGTCCCTTGGCGCGCAGGGCGTTGCGCTGACCAACGCCAAAGCGGTGCTGCTCATCGATGACGACGAGCGACAGATGGTTGAATGTCACGTTATCCGAAAGCACGGCATGGGTACCAAAGAGCACATCGAGCTCGCCGGACTGGAGCTGGGCATGAATCCGCTCGCGCTCGGACGCCGGCGTCGCACCCGTCAGCAACGCCCACGTTATACCGGCTTGAGAGAGCAAAGGGCCGGTCTTGTCGGCATATTGACGTGCCAACACGCCCGTAGGCGCCATGACGCAGGCTTGGGTGCCGCTGTCGGCAGCAACAGCCAGCGCGCAAGCGGCAACGGCCGTCTTGCCGGTACCGACGTCGCCCAGCAGCAGACGATTCATCACACGCTCGCCATCGCACATATCATGCAGGATGTCTTGAAGCGCAGCCTCCTGCTCGTCGCTCAGCGAGAACGGGAGGGCCTGTTTAAGCGCAGTCAAATGCTCGCCCGCAACGTGCGCGTAAGGCACCACGTAGACCAAGCCGCCGTCGTTGCGTAGGCGCAGTGCGAGCTGCAAGTAGAGGCACTCCTCGTAGGCAAGACGACGACGCGCGATGTCGCGCTCGGCCATGCTCGAGGGAAAGTGAATCGAGCGCAACGCACGGGCGCTGCTCATCAGGCGACGCTTGACACGCAGGGGCGCGGGAATGGGGTCGAACGGATTGCCGACAACCTCGAGCGCACCGCTTACGATACGGCGCATCCACGCCTGGCTCACGCCGTCGCTTACGTAGTGAACTGGCAAAATGGTGCCGGCGGCGCGCCCATCCTCGAGCTTTTCAAAATGCGGCGAGGCCATCTGCTTAAAGCCATAGGCAAACTCGACCTTGCCCATCACGGCCAAGCGGTCGCCCTGCTTGAGCTGCTGGGCAATCCAGGGCTGACGAAAAAAGGCGACTTGCAGCACGCCGGTCTCGTCCACGAGCGAAACCTCAGTCACCTGCATGCGCGGACGGGGCTGCTTTTGCACGATGCGGTCGACCGTGGCGATAATGGTGCACACGGTACCGATGGGCGCCATCTCGATGGACCACGAGCGAGTGAAGTCCAGGTAGCGATGAGGGATATGGAGAAGGAGGTCCCCCACCGTCCGAATTCCCAGACGGCGAAGGGCCTCCTCACGTTTACCCGAAACATATTTGAGTCGCGCGATATCCTCGTCGAGCGCATTGCTCTGGGCAAAGCGCTCCGAGACGCGCGGCACGGAGCACAGCTCGGACATAGGCAGATGCCTACTCGATCGAGAAGATCACGGGATAGAGCGGCTGCTCGCCACGATGGGCGTCAATCTCCAGATCGGGTTGAGCCTCCTCGATGGCGTCGACGATCTCCTGGAAGGCCTCATCGGACAGCTCCTCGCCGGCCAGAATCGTCAGAGCGTCGCCCTCCTCTTCCTCCTGCATGCGGTTGATGCAATCGAGCGTGACCTGCTTCACGTCGGAGCCGACCACATCGATAGAGCCAGCGATAATGCCCATGACATCGCCGGAGTGAATCGGCGAGCCGTCGGAGGCGCTGGAGTCGCGCACGGCGCGGGTGACCTCGCCATCGCGGACCTCGCTGATGGCGTCGACCATAGCGGCGACGGCATCCTCGAGCTCGGAATCGGGCAGGACCGCGAACAGCGCGGAGAAGGCCTGCGGAACGGTCTTAGTGGGAACGACGGCGACCTTCTTGTCGGTGCAGGCTGAGGCAGCGGCCTCGGCAGCCATGCGGATGTTACCGTTATTGGGCAGGATGATGACCGAGGTCGCGTTGACCTGGTCCACGGCGCCCAGCAGGTCGGCGGTCGAGGGATTCATGGTCTGGCCGCCCGACACGATCACATCGACACCCAGGGACTTGAGGATATCGGCCTCGCCAGAGCCGGCGGCAACGGCGACAAAGCCCAGGGCCTTCGCGGGCTCGGCGGCCTTCTCCTGATCCTCGTGGATCTTGGCGGTACGATCGTGGGCCTCCATCTCCATGTTGTGGATAAAGACCTCATAGATCTGGCCAAGCTGCAGCATGTGCTCGAGCACCAGGTTGGGGGTATTGGAGTGCACGTGGATCTTATAGTCAGGGTAAGCACCCACGAGCAGCTCGCAGTCGCCCATAGAACCCAGGAACTTAAGGCACTCGTCCTCGTCAAACGGGGCGTCGGCCTTAAAGAGGAACTCGTTGCAGTAACGGAACTCCGAGCCCTCCCAGTCGTCGTTGGCCTCAATCTCCACGCGGCCGAGAGCCGCGTCGCGGGCAGAGCCGGCAGAGTCAAACGTAGCGGAGAAATCCTCGACCACGGTGCTACGGCCAAGAGCGGCAGCCACAAAGTTCTCGAGGAAAATGGCAAAGCCAAAGGCGCCAGAGTCGACCACGCCGTTCTCCTTGAGAACGGGCAGCAGGTCGGGCGTGCGGGCGACAGACTGATAGGCCTCGACGACGATGGCGTCGAGCGCGTCCTCGGCCGAGAACTTCTTCTTCTCGCACTCGTCGGCCTTGGTCGAGACATCGCGCAGGACCGTGAGAATCGTGCCCTCGATGGGCTTACGAACGGCCTGGAAGGCAACCTTGACGGCGCGACGGAAGGCGAAGGCGATGTTGGCAGACGTAACGGGCTCGTCGGCAGAGACAAGGCCCTCGGCCACGCCACGCAGGATTTGCGAGGTGATGACGCCGGAGTTGCCGCGGGCGCCCATGAGGGAGCCGTGGGTGATGGCGCCGGCAATGGCCTCCATGTCGGCATCGGCGGGAAGCGCAGAGAGTTCCTTGGTCACCGAGGCGAGCGTGAGCGACATATTGGTGCCGGTGTCACCGTCGGGTACGGGGAAGACGTTGAGCTTGTTGATCTCCTCGGCCTTGTCGGAAACGGCAGCCGCAGCGATCGGAAAACAGGTGCGAATGGTCTTTGCAATCATGGGTATTTGAATCTCCGTTTTCGGATGCTAGTTCAGACGGCTCTTGAGCGCGTCGATGTGGATGCCGATCTTAAGGCTGGCAGGATCGATCTGTGCGATCTCCTGCAGGGTGAAGGCAACGGAGCTCGAAAGATTGTGGCAGACGGACTTCATGTTGACACCGTTCTCGAGCACGACGTGCAGATCGACCGTAAGGCCGTTCTCGTCGGCGGAGACAAGCACGCCCTTGCGGAGGCGCTGGCCGGCAAGCAGGCGCACGCTCTCGGCGCCCTGGAGCTGCTCAGCCATACCGACGACGCCGTAGCACGTCATCGCGGCATAACCGGCAATATCGGCAATTACGTCGTTCGAGACGCTCAGGCTGCCGTTAATGGTCTCAGACACAAGAATCTCCTTTTCTGGTGCTCGCAGCACCATGTCGTGGGAGCAATCATTCCAATATTCTACAACGACCGCGCCATGTTGAGGTGACGGGGTTCGCGATTACATCCTCGACACGAAATGTTGATATGGCAACGTTGGCACCGAGCAATCGCGGCATGAAAAAACCCGCCGCATAAGCGACGGGTTTTACAACCTGGCTCCCCGGGTAGGACTCGAACCTACAACAGCGCGGTTAACAGCCGCGTGCTCTACCATTGAGCTACCGAGGAATTTAAAAGCCCAGCGGAATGGGCTGAGAAATTCTGGCTCCCCGGGTAGGACTCGAACCTACAACAGCGCGGTTAACAGCCGCGTGCTCTACCATTGAGCTACCGAGGAATAGGTGCGTGCTCTCAAGCAACGAAGTTTATTATACGGACGATTGGGCGAAGGGCAAGAACTTTTTTAAGAATTTTTCCGATCGCAGGAGTGTCGCAGGAGTGTCCCCAGGTGCCGGCAGAAAAGGAACGTCCCCAAGTGCCGCCCCTTG
>CATVTM010000060.1 GCA_958346935.1 uncultured Collinsella sp. | reverse complement strand
AACCAAAACCACCACAAAGGGGACAGGCACCTTTGTGGTGGTTTTTCAACCGCAAAGGAAGCAACCATGAAAGCACTCGTCATTAACGGCCCCAACCTCAACATGCTCGGCATTCGCGAGCCGGGCATCTATGGCAGCGACAACTACGACCGCTTAGTGCAGATCTGCCAGGAAGCGGGCGCCGCACAGGGCTTCGACGAAGTCGAGGTCTTCCAGTCCAACCACGAGGGCAGCATCGTCGACAAGATCCAGGAGGCGTACGGCATGGTCGACGGCATCGTCATCAACCCGGCGGCCTACACGCACACGAGCGTGGCCATCCTGGACGCGCTCAAGGCCGTCGCCATCCCCGCAGTGGAAGTCCACATCAGCGCCGTCGAGACGCGCGAGGACTTCCGTCAGGTGAGCTACGCCCGCCTGGCCTGCTTCGCGACCATCACCGGCGAAGGCTTGCAAGGCTACGCGCACGCGCTGGAGCTGCTGAGGGAGCGTCTCGAAAAGTAGCCTCACGAGCAAATCCATCAGCGCGATTCATACGCTAATAATGCCAGTGCCGCCAGCAGCAACCTCGCTACTGGCGGCGCTTTATTACTGGCATATAATCGTTGCAGTCACACAACGTCTGGAGACGCGCATGCTAAGCATC
Organism: uncultured Collinsella sp.; assembly: GCA_958346935.1. GTDB lineage: Bacteria > Actinomycetota > Coriobacteriia > Coriobacteriales > Coriobacteriaceae > Collinsella. The sequence goes on along the minus strand of CATVTM010000060.1, from coordinate 12,126 downwards.
CATCTGGGAGATTACCCCGGTTCCATCTACGATACCGAAACCTATTTTAGGAACTCATACTTGGACTCATGGTTCGAAGACCCTATGGCCGCACAGATCATTAAAAGCGTGGACGGATCAGAGCTCATCGGCCCCCACAACATCGTAAGCAAGCAGCTGGGCTCGATCACCCCACTCGAACTGTCCGGCGGCGTCAAGACGCTGTTGCTGGTTCGCAATCTCCCAAATATGGTGTTCAACGCATCCACCTGCGGAGACAACTGTGCCCGCTGGCTACTCAAGATCGGCAAAGAACAGGATGTGCTGGTGACCCTTTACCACATCATGAAGTTCCCTTGGAAGCGTTTTGAGATTCGCATCGATAACGATGACCGCATCGTCAGAAATATGCAGGAGTTTGTCGGCGCCACGAATGACTTTTTGGATGTTGATGAGTAATGAAGGGTACGCATACCGTTGTCGTAGAGCGTGCAAAGGTCAAATACACACTCACGTTTAAGCGCAATATTTCCTTTATACGCGGCAACAGCGGCACGGGCAAAACAACGCTCATCTCGATGATTCGCGACTACAACGACCGAGGACAGGAAAGCGGCGTTACACTCAGCTGCGACGTGCCTTGCGAAACGCTTTCCGGCAGACGCTGGGAGCGCGAGCTATCGATCATCGAAGATTCAATCGTCTTTCTAGATGAGGGCAACGAGTTTATCTACTCAAAGGACTTCGCCAAAGCCGTCAACGGATCATCCAACTATTATGTTCTGATATCTCGTCGCGACGCCAACGAACTCCCCTACAGCGTCGACGAGATCCTGAAGTTAGTCAACACGACGAGTAAAACAATCAATGGCCGCAAGAGCGACAGGCGCTTCTACTCGGTGACCAAGCCGCTATATGACCACACTGCAAGCATGCTGTATCAGGATCTAAATGTTGGATTCGAGGTACCCGATGCCGTAATTGTCGAGGATAGCAAGTCTGGCTATCAATTCTACAGCGCCCTTTGCAACCGGCTGGGAATCCCCTGCTATACCGCCACCGGCGTAGCAAATCTAAAACGAACGATTCACGAATGTCCCGAGCAAAACATCCTTGCCATAGGAGACGGCGCAGCGTTTGGTCCCTACATCGAAAAGGTGCTCGGGCAGCGCGTTTACAAGAATGTTCGCTTGTTCCTCCCGGAATCGTTTGAGTGGACGCTTTTGCGATCTGGCCTCATCCCCAGCAATGACATTCCAAAGATCCTCGAGGACCCTTCGAACTATATCGAAAGCCGCGATTACCTGAGCTGGGAGCGATTCTTTACCGATGTATTGGTCAAATACTCAGCAGACACTCGCTATGCCTACAAAAAAGCAAAACTCAATGAGCAATACCTAAGGCCGCAGGCGATGAATGCAGTTGCAAACGTCTTACCCGAGTGCCTGAAGACAGACTAGATACAGCGGGGAGGGCCAAGTTGGTCCTCCCCGCCGTTATTACGCCTTCTTGATTACGTACGCCAATCCAATATCGCAGGCGCAGCGTACGATTGACGCGAAGAGTCACGATGCTGGCAGCGTCATAAGCAGAGGCATGGTCTGCCACGGAATAAACCAATCGACCGCATGGATCGTAAAGATTGCCAGACTGGCTTGCCCGCAGAACGCTCGCACCACCGCTTCGGCCTAAACGTATACCCGGCAAGAATAAAGAACACCGGCATGTGAAAAAGCCCGGACCACCAAGCGGTCTGGGCTTAATAAACGATGGTGCTCCATGGCGGATTCGAACCGTCGACCTTGGGATTAGAAGTCCCCTGCTCTATCCAACTGAGCTAATGGAGCAAATAACCGCACGCCCAAGCAAGCGCAAGCCTGTCAAGCGCAAGTAATTATAACCTAGTTGAACTGCTCGCGGTACGCCTTGCAGACCTCATCGACCGGGCCGTCCATGCGAAGGTCACCCTTCTCAATCCAAACGGCACGCTGGCAGATGCGCTCAACCTGCTCCATAGAGTGCGAAACGAACAGAACCGTCACGTCGCCGCTCTGGATAAAGTGCTGGATGCGGGCCTCGCACTTCTGCTGGAAGAACACATCACCGACGGACAGCGTCTCGTCAACGATCAGAATATCGGGCTCGGTAATCGTCGCGATTGCAAAGGCGATACGCGCCACCATGCCCGAGGAGAAGTTCTTAAGCGGCATATCGACAAAGTTCTGCAGCTCAGCGAATTCGATAATGCCGTCAAAGTTGGCGTCGATGAACTCCTTGGTATAGCCGAGCAGGGCGCCGTTCAGATAGATGTTCTCGCGGGCGGTCAGCTCGGGGTCAAAGCCGGCGCCAAGCTCAATCAGCGGCGCGATGTTACCGTGCACCTTAACGCTGCCCTCGCTAGGCTCAAGCACGCCAGCGATAATCTTGAGCATCGTAGACTTGCCGGAGCCATTGGTGCCGACCAGACCCACGACCTCGCCGCGATGAATATCAAACGAGATGTGCTTAAGCGCCCTAAACTCCTCAAAGAACAGCTCGTGCTTGGCAAGCTTGATGAAGTACTCCTTGAGGTTGGTCAGCGACTCGGACGCCATGTTAAAGATCATGGTGACGTCGTCGACCTCGACAGCCAGAGGCTGCTCGCTGTAATCAACAACAGATTCAGTCATCACAGCACTCCTTAGATGTAGAGGATGAACTTGCGCTCGGACTTATGGAACACGGTGTAGCCAATAACAAGCGCAAGAACCGCCCAAGCGACGCACATACCAAACGTCATAAGCGAGGGCGTAGTCTGGAACAGGAAGATATCACGCATAAACTGCAGGTAGTTATACATGGGGTTCGCATAGACCAGAATGCGCACGAGATGCGGCATTTGCGCAACGAAGTCGGTCGTCCAGAAGATGGGCGTAATGTAGGTCCAAGCCGTAATGACGACGCTCCACAGATGCATAACGTCGCGGAAGAAGACCGTAAGGGCAGAGAGCATCATGCCCAGGCCCATGCAGAAGCACATAAGCAGCAGCAGGCAAACCGGCAACAGAATCAGGTGCCAAGAAGGCATAACGCGGAACCACAGCATGACGATGGCGACGGCGACCAGCGAGAAGGCAAAGTTGACCAGCGAGAAGAGCACCTTCTGCACCGGGAAAACCCAGCGGTGCACCTTAACCTTCTTGAGCAGAGGGGCAGCGCCCACGATCGACGTCAGGGCCTGGTTAGTAGACTCAGACATGACGGCAAAGGTGACGTTACCCACGATCAAGTACAGCGGGTACATCTCGGGCGTCATTGAGCCATTGCGGCCCTGGCCAAAAATCGTCGAGAACACGATGGCCATGACGATCATCATCAGCAGCGGGTTGAGCACCGACCATGCGACGCCCAGAACGCTACGGCGATACTTGATCTTAAAATCCTTGGTAACCAGCTGACGAAGGATAAACGCGTCCTTCTCAAATTCGTTCTTAGCAAACGTCGCAGGCAGACTGCGAGTTTCTTGTTGCTTTGTCTGATCCGACACGGATGCAACTCCTTTACTCGTAATCGTTGACAAACGAACAGTATAGACCCGACGGCCATGCAAACGATTCGCGCAACAAAACTGGAGAACTAACCCACATCTTAGGATGCCAGGCCCAAACGGCTATACTTTCTAGGATTGAATGTATAAGGAGCATTAAGTGAATTCTGAATCCATCGCCGTCATCATCCCTTGCTACAACGAAGCGCTCACGATCGGCAAAGTCATCGACGACTTTCACCGCGAGCTTCCGCAGGCGACGGTCTATGTCTATGACAACAACTCGTCGGACGATACCTCACGCATTGCCACCGAGCACGGCGCCACAGTCCGCTTTGAGCCCCGTCAGGGAAAGGGCAACGTGTGCCGCCAGATGTTTCGCGATATCGACGCCGATTGCTACCTGATGGTCGACGGAGACGACACCTACCCCGCCGAGGCGGCCAAGGCCCTCTGCGAGCCCATCCTTAACGGCACGGCCGACATGACCGTAGGCGATCGCCTTTCCAACGGCACCTACGCCGAGGAGAACAAGCGTGCCTTCCACGGCTTTGGCAATAATCTGGTCCGCGCCATGATCAAGTGGATCTATGGCTACAGCTTCGATGACGTCATGACCGGCTACCGCGCCATGAGCCGCCCGTTCGTTAAAACCTTCCCAGTGCTTTCCGAGGGCTTTCAGATCGAAACCGAGCTCTCGATCCACGCCGTCGACCACCGCTGGCGCATCAAAGATGTGCCCATCGAGTACCGCGACCGTCCCGAGGGTTCCGAGTCCAAACTCAACACCGTGAGCGACGGCATTAAAGTCGTTGCGATGATCGGCACGCTGTTCAAGGACTACCGACCGCTGAAGTTCTTCAGCCTCGTTGCGCTTCTGTTCGCGGTATTCGGCCTCGCCCTGGGCATGCCCATCGTTGTCGAATATTTCCAGACCGGCCTCGTCCCGCGCTTCCCCACCGCTATGCTCGCCGCCTCGTTTATGTTCCTGTGCGGCCTGAGCCTTGCGACCGGCTTCATCCTAGATTCTGTAGCAAAGGTCGAAAAAAAGCAGTGGGAGGTCAACGTGTACAGCAAATACGCCTACGACGACCAGCCCGGCCACCCTACTTCCATGCCAAGCGAGAGGTAGATCTTCCGCAAAATACTATTGGCACCACTGCGCAGATAGCCACCAACAAGAAAAGCCGCCGTTAAAGAACGGCGGCTTTTACTCTCGAAAAGTTAATAGCGGCTAGAGCGTCTTGATGTACTCCCCCAGCTCTTCCTCCCAGTCGGGCATGTGGAAGCCGGCAGCCTCGAGCTTGGACAGGTCGAGCGCGGAGTGGACCGGGCGCGGGGCGACGGGGCCCTCGGCGCTCGCGTAGTAGTCGGCGGTCGATACCGGCACGACCCTGTCCCCGTTGCCGTTGGCGGCCTCGAAGACGGCGCGGGCGATATCGGCCCAGGACTTGACGGTGCCGGAGCCGGTGCAGTCGTAGGTGCCGTAGGGGGCGTGCGTCCCCAGCACGTGGAAGATGGCCTCGGCCATGTCGCGCGTGAAGGTCAGGCGGCCCAGCTGGTCGTCAACGACCGTGACCTGCTCGAGCCCGTCCTCGGGGTCGGCGACGCGGTCGGACAGGCCCTTCATCGTCTTGACGAAGTTGCGGCCCTCGCCGATGACCCAGCTGGAGCGCATGATGTAGTGGCGCGGGCACCCGGCCACGGCGATGTCGCCGGCGGCCTTGGTCTGGCCGTAGACGGACAGCGGGCTGAGGGGCTCGTCCTCGTCATGCACCTCGGCGGTGCCGTCGAAGACGTAGTCGCTGGACACGTGGACGAGGGTGATCCCGTGATCAGAGCATGTGCGGGCGAGCAGCGCCGGGCCGGTCGCGTTGGCCTTCCAGGCGGTCGCGCGGCCCTCGGCGGTCTCCGCCCTATCCACGGCGGTGTAGGCGCCGCAGTTGATCACGGTGCCGTAGAGCGACCAGTCGTACTGTGTGTAGGCGTCCGGGTCTGACATATCGAAGGTGTCGATGTCGCAGAAGTCGAAGTCCTTGGCGACGCCGCGCTCCTCCGCCAGCGCGCGCACCGCGCGGCCCAGCTGGCCGTTGCAGCCGGTGACGAGCGTCCTCTTGGGCGCCATGGGGACGACGTCCTTGAGCATCGGGTGGTTGAGGTCGGCCTCGGAGACGGTGGCCCGGTCCAGCGGGATGGGCCACTGGATGTTAAGCTCCGGGTCGGCGAGGTTCACGAAGGTGTAGGTCCTCTTGAGCTCCAGCGACCAGTGGGCGTCCACCAGGTAGGTGTAGGCGGTGCCGTCCTCCAGGGCCTGGAAGGAGTTGCCCACGCCGCGCGGGACGTAGATGGCCCTGCTCGGGTCGAGCGTGCAGGTGAACACCTTGCCGAAGGTCTCGCTGCCCTCGCGCAGGTCCACCCAGGCGCCGAATACGCTGCCGCGGGCCACCGAGATGAACTTGTCCCAGGGCTCGGCGTGGATGCCGCGGGTGACGCCGCGGCTGTCGTTGTAGGAGATGTTGTTCTGGACGACGCGGAGGTCCGGGATCCCGAGCGCGCACATCTTGGCGCGCTGCCAGTTCTCCTTGAACCAGCCGCGCGAGTCGCCGTGGACGGCGAGGTCGACGACCTTCAGGCCCTCGATGCCGGTCTCGGCGGCGGCGAGTTCCTTCTCGAATGCGATGTCTGCCATCTAGTTCTCCCCTCCTACTGGCCCTGTGCGCGGTAGCGCGCCTCGGTGGCCTCCTTGGCCGGGCGCCACCAGGACTCGTTGGCGACGTACCAGTCGATCGTCTGCTTGAGCCCCTCGGCGAAGTCGGTGTGGGCCGGCCTCCAGCCCAGCTCGCGCTGGAGCTTGGTGCTGTCGATGGCGTAGCGGCGGTCGTGGCCGGGGCGGTCGGCGACCCAGTCGAAGTCCTCGGGGTCGCGGCCCATGGCCTCCAGGATCATGCGCAGGACCGTGATGTTGTTCCTCTCGCCGTCGGCGCCGATGAGGTAGGTCTCCCCCATGCGGCCCTTGGTGAGGATGTCCCACACCGCGGAGCTGTGGTCCTCGGTGTGGATCCAGTCGCGGACGTTCTCGCCGCGGCCGTAGAGCTTGGGGCGCACGCCGTCGACGATGTTGGTGATCTGCCTGGGGATGAACTTCTCCACGTGCTGGTAGGGGCCGTAGTTGTTGGAGCAGTTGGAGATCGTGGTGCGAAGCCCGTAGGTGCGGGTCCAGGCGCGCACGAGCATATCGGAGCTGGCCTTGGTCGAGCTGTAGGGGCTCGACGGATGGTACGGCGTCTCCTCGGTGAACTTGGCCGGGTCGTCGAGCGCCAGGTCGCCGTAGACCTCGTCGGTGGAGACGTGGTGGTAGCGGATTCCGTGCTTCCTCACGGCCTCGAGCAGGCGGAAGGTGCCTTCCACGTTGGTGCGAAGGAAGGGCTCGGGGTCGGCGATGGAGTTGTCGTTGTGGGACTCCGCGGCGTAGTGCACGATGGCGTCGTGGCCCGGGACGATGCGGTCCAGCAGCCCGGCGTCGCAGATGTCGCCCACGACGAGCTCCACGCGGTCGGCGGGCAGGCCCGCGATGTTCTCGGGGTTGCCGGCGTAGGTCAGCTTGTCCAGGACGGTCACGTGCACCCCGGGGTGGTTGTTGACCACGTAGTGCACGAAGTTGCTGCCGATGAAGCCGCAGCCGCCCGTGACGATGATGTTCTTGGGTTCGAAGATCTCAGACATGAAAATCCAATCTGAAGCATGTACAGCTTCTTTAGTATGCCGCAGGAAGTGATGCCGCGACACTATTCAACAAAACTATCGGACATTTCGGCACGCGATAAGAGCCATAACCTTCGCAGAATTACTTCCCCTACAAAACGCCTCCGGAATGCAGTCTTTGTCGTACCGGAAGACCGAATTCCCAGTTTTATCGCGTAAGTACTTATAGAAGAAGTCCTCCCAGCTTTTAAACTTCTCACTGTCTGCAAACGCTTCCGGCTCTTGCAGAACTGCTTTGGCATCTAGCCCTGAAATTACGCCGGAGCTCAGCAGAAGCCATTCGAACGACTCGGGAAGACAAACCGTAACAGTATCGCGGTGAACGTCTTGCAGCTTAAGGACGCGGTCCGCATAGCACCCAAATGCCGCCCCGTCCGCGACAACAAACACGCGATCGTCGAGATGCTGATCCAACCAGCCCAAAATCGCGCTGTTCGTCATGGCCGAAGTACAGGTAAGCTCACTGTCAGCAAAATGCCGTTTAAAGAACTGAAAACCAGACTTACTGTCCTCGCATAGAAGGATAGAAAAGTCCTGTTTTGGCGCCGACCGGGAAATAGCATAACGATGATTCCCGCGATCTTGATAAACAGGGACGAAAGAATGGTATTTTCCGCTCGTCTTAATCTTGTAAATCTCATCCACGCTATACGGAAGATTGGGGAAATCAGCCCTTGAGATCAGCACGAAATAATTCGAGGAATACAGCACATGATGGGCAAACTCATCAGAATGGATCTCTTTTAAGCCCTCATCGACAAATACAATCGAGTCATGAACGGACGAAAGCTGGTTTCGCCAATCATAATCGGTCAAGGCGACACAGGGACAATCGCATTGCAAGGAAACGCCCGACTGCTCGCCCGTTCGCATGTAGTCTGCGACCATGTCAAACAGCGTCGTCTTACCCGTGCCGCTATCGCCACGCACAATAGTGATGTTCCGCTTGATGGTAAATGTGTACTTGGTTCCCCTACGGCGGGAAATCTTAACAAGATGCGAACCGTTCATAAGCAGCACCTACAGATACGGAATCGACTCGTGAATCAATTCGGCCATGTTATGAACGATTCGGCCGCTGTTCACGACTTTGATTTTAAAATCCTCGCGACCAAAGTCCATCACATGATAGAGATTCACAACGAGCTTGCGGTCTTTCGCCATGTCGAGAATCCACTTGGCACAGTTGTCACCACAAGTAGAAGCGTTAAAAATATGCTTACGATCAAATCTCATAAGCAGCAGCGTTTTCACGCCACCAGAAAGCTGGAGTGGGGAGATGGATCCAAGCACAGGGCTTTCGATGACGTTTTCGGAGACAACAACCGATCGATCGACATCTTTAATTATCGAGACTGCATAGGGATCCGTAATCCAAGTAGACCGGTAAGAGTTTTTGAAATATGTCGCTGTGTTGTAAATCGCTTCTGGCATATCGCCAAAGTAGACGCTTAACACATCCACTCCCAATCATATTATCTTTATGGTCAACGTAATCATAACGAAAGGGGCCACCAGATAAACGGTGACCCCTAAAAGAAAACAAGCTGGCGCTAGTACTCGCGCGGGCTGTTGACGATCTCGCCGGCGGCGACCTTCTTCAGGTGCCGGCCGTAGACCGACTTGCCGTAGGCCTTCGCGGCCTCCTCGAGCCCGGCGGTCGTGATCCAGCCGTTCTCCCAGGCGATCTCCTCGGGGACGGACACCGGCAGGTCCTGTGAGTGCTCCACGGCGCGGACGAACTCCGCCGCCTCGTGCAGGCTCTCCATGGTGCCGGTGTCCAGCCACGCGTAGCCGCGGCCGAGGGTGACCACGGACAGCGTCCCCTCCTCCAGGTACATCTGGTTGAGCGTGGTGATCTCGAGCTCGCCGCGGGCCGACGGCTCCACCCTATGCGCCTTGGCGGCCACGTCGCCCGGGTAGAAGTACAGGCCGGTGACGGCGTAGGAGCTCTTGGGGCGCTCGGGCTTCTCCTCGATGGAGACGGCCCTGCCCTCGCCGTCGAACTCCACGACGCCGAAGCGCTCGGGGTCGTCCACGTGGTAGCCGAAGACCGTGGCGCGGCCCGACTCGGCGTTCTGGACGGCGCGCGTCAGGTGGCGGGACAGGCCGTTGCCGTAGAAGATGTTGTCGCCCAGCACCAGGGCGCACGGCTCTCCGCCGATGAAGTCCTCGCCGATGGTGAAGGCCTGCGCCAGGCCGTCCGGCGAGGGCTGCTCCGCGTAGGAGAGGTTCACGCCGTAGCGCGAACCGTCCCCGAGCAGGCGCTCGAAGTTGGGCAGGTCGGTCGGCGTGGAGATGACCAGGATGTCGCGGATGCCCGCCAGCATGAGGGTGGACAGCGGGTAGTAGATCATGGGCTTGTCGTAGACCGGCAGCAGCTGCTTGGAGGTCACGAGCGTGAGCGGGTACAGGCGCGTGCCGGACCCGCCGGCGAGGATGATGCCTTTCATAACATAACTCCTTAAAAAATAAAGCAGCCAGACATTGCATGCTTGCGGCAACGTTAACTTAAAGGTCTACGTTGCCGCAAGTATGCATCCATCACATTAAAACTATAGTATCAGTCATATAGGCGAACGACTCTATCCGTCAGTTTTGACCAGTCCCTCTCCTCCGCAGTCTTCAATCCCCCGTCATACAGCGTCTTACGAAGACCGTGATCATTAACGATGCGATTAATGCAGCTCACCGCAGCATCAATATCTCCCCGGTCATAAAGCAAGCAATTCAATCCGTCGCGAAGGAACTCTGCATTACCTCCATTGGGAACAGCAACAACAAAGCCGCCGGTCGCCATCATCTCCAGCGGGGGATATGAAAAACTTTCGAGAATGCTTGTCTTCAATAAAATATGACACTGGTTATAGATGTCTGATATTTGATCATGCGGTACTCTACCGAGGAAATTATCAATACGGTACCAAGGCTTCTTTTTACCAGTGTAATTCATGTACCAAATCTCATATCTTTCAGAGTCAAGCCTTTCCACTACCCTGAAAGCTTCATCAACATTTTTATAATCAGAACCGCAATCCCCCTCAATTAGAATCCTAATTTTGGGCAAAGAAAAATCGCGCACAGAATGAGGGAACGCAGCAAGGTCAAGTCCGTTTGGCACAGACTTACAATCCTGACCGAACCTGTCCTGAAGCCATTCCTCACACCAAGGCGAAATTGTCAAATAGTCAATATCATTATTCAAATACGTGGCATTTGCTTGAAGGCGCAGTCTATCTCCTGGAAGATAAAAATCGGTCTCCAGATTCTGGACCAAGTACTTTTTCTTACCAATACGTGGATAGCGCCTAACAAAATCAAGAGTGTCCCAAAGGGTTGCAACTGCGGTATCAATTGCACCCGACAAAGGACATTTATCGAGCTTACCGCTAGGAACGACACGATTAAGAACAGGAATACGATGTCCGGAAACTTCAAGCCACTTTGTTGAATCATCAGTATTAAGCAACAATACATCAACGCCAGCGTCTTGAAGAATGCACAGATGCCTAAGGGCGACTAAGACACCACCGCTAGTATTCACGCTCGGCATGACCATTGCGAGATTGGGAGATTGTTCTTTTACAATAATATCTCGGATTGCTTTAGCAGCCGAAACAGTAGTGCAGTGCTCATGGCAGTATAAATATGCAGATTCGCCGACGCTCTTCCTAAGATCAGAATCTAATATCAGACGATTGAGGGCAGCACACCAGTCCTCAACACAATCGCAGAGAAATCCAGTAACGCCATCCTGAATCATCTTCTTAAAGGCGCCAACATTGCTAGCAACCGTAGGAACCTTAACAAGCGATGATTCAATCCATTTATTCTCGGATTTAGCTCGATTGAATAGAGTATTCTCCAAAGGAGCGATATTGATATCACAGGAAGCTATATAATTTGGAAGCCGACGCCAATCGCAAAATGGGAACGTGACAATACGTTCAGAAAATGGCATCAAGTCATCAGGAACATCGAGTTCCCCGCCCACCATCAGGGTGACGTTGTGATGAGTCTCCATTACCTTAGATAATGCTGGGAGCACTGAATTGAAATCTGCATTATGGGTAATGCTTCCGCTAAAAAAGCCGATTCTGATTTCCTGAGTTTTCTGTTTTTCATCCCTTCGCTCAACCGCTCGCTTATAGGGAACCCTATCCTCGGGCAAGACGCTTGAGCTTTGCAAGCTGGGGAGTACATCTCGACGATAGATAGCAATATTCGAATAATCAATCATCGATTCAGATGCTACATTTCTATTTATATAGACCCTGGGAACATATTTTTTTAATTCTTCCGCCATACCCTCAGTAGTAGTGATAGCGCAATCGCAAAGCTTCAGTGTTTCACCCATTCGCCTGACTCCATCGTCATAGCAAGACTTATCATGAGCAGTCATTGCATTAACGAACGGAATAGAATCGGTATAAGCAGTGTCGATAACCAAATCATCAATGTCATAAATAACACGCTTATTGAGTTTTTTTGCCTGCCTAATTAAAGATTCAACTTCATCACTTAGGGGACAACGGAAAATAATAAAAGTACGCGCATGCCTAAGAATATCCTTTTCCATCTCCCAGGCATTAACCTTTTGGACCGTTAAGCCGGCAGCCTCAAGTTCCTCAATCTGATGATCGACACGGTACCTAATAGGATGCGGAACGGAATAATCACATCCATTAATAAAAATAACATCAAAAAAAGAATTGTCTTGGCGAGAGCCAAAATCAAATCGAGGCCTATGCATTGAGAGTACATGGGAGACCTTCTTGGGGACGTTATAAAAGCCCTCTTCTTTAACGGTGTAACCAATGCCCTCAAGAAGGTTCAACATGAAACACTAACTCCTAAAA
>CATVTM010000059.1 GCA_958346935.1 uncultured Collinsella sp. | reverse complement strand
AGGCCATGATCAAGCACAAGATTCCCAGCGAGTCTTCGGTCAAGGCTTGGTGCCGCCAGTATCGCGAGAGCGGTGAGTCCGCGCTGGTTGATAAGCCGCGCGGTCGCAAGCCGCGCGTTAAAAAGGCGGAATAGCGAACGGGATGGTGCGCCCACAGGGGCGCATTTTTCTTGCCGCGCCAACTTTTTGGACCGTCGTGAGCCTACTGGAACATCCTCCAAAGTGGTTAATAAACCGCGCGCAGTGGTCCGTGCGCCCGCCGCCGCGATAGGGGGAGCGTCGCCTCTCTGCTCCAAAGCGGACAGACTCGTTACCCCGTACGCCTAAAACTCCCCAGTTGACCGAAAACCCGCCGCCGCTACTCCTCAACTGAGCTATAACGTTAAACAATTGCAGCGTTTTTGCATGGGGGAGTGATGGTATGACGCTACTGTATTTCCTTACCCTGTTTCCGCTGGTACCGGCGCTGGGCATGCTGCTCGCGCGCGGTGACCGCGCCCGCGATGCGCTAGGGCTCATAGGCTCTGGCATCATTATGGCGGTGACGGTTGTAGTTGCCGTCATGTTTTTTGGCACGGGCCCGCAGAGCTTTGAGGTTGCCCCCGGCACCTCGCATGTGCTCTCGATCATCAGCTCCGCCGTCGATGTCATCCTGTGCGCCGTCATCCTGTACAACGCGCGTAAATATAAGAGCACGCTCACCACGGTGCTCGGCGTGGTGCAGCTGGTGGGTTCGGTTGCCTTCGCTGCCATGACGCTGCCCGCGGCCGAGGTTGTCACCGCCACGCCGCTCTACCTGGATTACATGAGTGTGATCATGGTACTTGCCGTCGGCATCGTCGGCAGCCTAATCTGCGTGTATGCCCTGGGCTACATGAAGGACTTCCAGGCCCATGACGAGCACGAGGCTGCGCTGCGCGGGCAGACCGCGCCCGACCGTCGCCCGCAGTTCCTGGCGCTTATGTTCCTGTTCCTCTCGGCCATGTTCGTCATCGTGACGAGCGACAACCTTGAGTGGCTGTTCTGCGGCTGGGAAATCACCACCGTGTGCTCGTTCCTTATGATTGGCTACACGCGCACGCCCGAGGCCATCAAGAACGCCTTTACCCAGATCATCCTTAACATGCTGGGCGGCATCGCGTTTTTGGCGGGCCTTATGTTTCTGCACGTTAACGGCATGCCGCTGACCATCTCGGGCATGATCGAGCTTTCCGGCGCCGGAACCGCGCAATCCGCGCTGCTGGTGATGCCGGTCGTTCTGCTGTCGCTCGCCGCGCTCACCAAGGCCGCACAGATGCCGTTCCACACTTGGCTATTGGGTGCCATGGTTGCCCCCACGCCCACGAGCGCCCTGCTGCACTCGTCAACCATGGTCAAAGCCGGCGTGTTCCTGATGGTCAAGCTCAGCCCGCTCTATGCCATCTATCCCGTGACCGGCTTTATGGTCACGAGTGTGGGTGCCATCACGTTTTTGCTCGCTGCCCTCATGGCCATCTCGCAGAGCAACGCCAAACGCGTGCTCGCGTACTCCACCATCTCCAACCTGGGCCTTATCAGCGCCTGCCTGGGCGTCGGCGCGCCCGAGGCCGTGTGGGCCGCCATCTTCCTGATCCTGTTCCATACGGTGGCAAAGTCGCTGCTGTTCCTGTGCGTGGGCACGGCCGAGCATCATATCGGCAGCCGCAATATCGAGGACATGGACGGCATGTTCAGCCGCATGCCGCACCTGACGCGCCTGATGATGCTGGGCATTATGGGCATGTTCGTGGCACCGTTTGGTATGCTCGTGTCCAAGTGGGGCGCCCTGGTGGCGTTTGCCCAGACCGGCAACGTGCTCATGATCATGGTGCTTGCCTTTGGCTCGGCCGCGACGTTTTACTTCTGGGGCAAGTGGCTTGCCAAGCTTTCGGGCGTCGACCCCACGGCTCAAAACGTTGAGGTCAATGTCCATAAGACCGAATGGATGGCCCTCAACACCATCGCCGCGCTGCTGATTCTGTGCTGCGTGGCGTTCCCGGTTATCTCGAGCGGTCTGGTGTCGCCTTACTTGGCCATGGTGTTTGGCCGCGTGCCGTACGTTATTGGCAAGGATGCCATGTATCTGATGGTGGTTATCGTGGCTTTTATCGCCGTGGTGCTGCTGACTTCATTCCGCGTGAGCAACAAACCGCACGTAAACGTATATCTTTCGGGTGTGGGAACCGACAAATATCGCCATTTCCGCGGCTCGATGGGACGCGAGGTGAAGGCCGAAAAGCGCAATTGGTACTCGGTGGACGCCCTTGGCGAGAAGCGTATTGGTCCCGCGGGTAGCGTCGTGTGCTGCAGCATTATCTTGTTTGCGCTGCTGTGTTGCGCGTGGATTGGGCCCGAGAGACTTGCCATGAGCGCGCCCTCGGTGTTGCGCGGTAAGTACTTTGAAGGTTCGGGTGTCGTGGGCATCTTTATGGGCACCGTGGCGTTTGCCTTGCTGGCGCCGCTTGTGGGCGGCTTGATCGACGGCCTTGACCGCAAGCTTTCGGCCCGCATGCAGGGCCGTGTGGGCCCGCGCCTGCTGCAACCGTTCTACGACGTTGCCAAGCTGCTGCGCAAGGCTCCTGCCAGCGTAAACACCATGGACGATACCTATATGGCATGTGCGCTCATCTTTACCGTCGTGGGCGGCGGCATCTTTGTGTCGGGTTCCAACACGCTACTGTGCGCTTTTATGGTGACGCTCGCCGCGATCTTTGTGGTGCTGGCGTCCGCCTCGACGCAAAGCCCGTTTGCGCAGGTCGGCGCCGATCGCGAGTTGCTGCAGGTTATGAGCTACGAGCCCGCCGTTCTGCTGATGAGCGTGGGCCTGTACCTTGCCACCGACAGCTTCGATTCCATTGCCGTGACGGGGCAGTCAGCCCCCATCATCGTGTACAGCGCGCCCATTTTCCTTGCGCTGCTCGCGGTGCTTACCATCAAGCTACGCAAGTCGCCGTTCGACCTTTCGTACTCGCATCACGCGCATCAGGAGATTGTCCAGGGCGTCGCCACCGAGATGAGCGGCGGCACGCTGGCCAAGATGACCCTTATGCACTGGTGCGAGACCGTGCTGTTTTTGATGTGGGTGGGCATGTTCTTTGTTTGGGACAACCCGGTGAGCTGGGTCGTAGCCCTGGTCGTGATGGCCGCGACGTATTTTGTCGAGGTGCTGATCGACAACACCTTCGCACGCAGCACCTGGCGCAGCTGCTTTAAGCTCGGCTGGGGCGTGGCGCTGGTGTTTGGCCTGCTCAACCTTATGCCCATCCTCGTCGACGTGTTTATTTAGGAGGCGGCATCCATGGATCATAAAATGTCGCGCTCGCCGTGGGTTATTCATTACGACGGCTCGAGCTGCAACGGATGCGATATCGAGGTGCTGGCCTCGCTCACGCCACTGTTCGATGCGGAGCGCTTTGGTGTGGTCAACACCGGCAACCCCAAGCATGCGGATATCTTTTTGGTGACGGGTTCGGTCAATGCCCAGAACCTGCCCGTCGTGCGCCAGATCTACAACCAGATGCTCGAGCCCAAGTGCGTGGTGGCCTGCGGCATCTGCGCGTGCTCGGGCGGCGTGTTCCGCGATGCCTATAACGTGATCGGCGGCGTGGACCGCGCGATTCCCGTGGACGTGTACGCGCCCGGATGCGCCATTCGCCCCGAGACGGTGATCGATGCCATCGTGGAGGCGTGCGGCATTCTGGACCAGAAGGAGGCCGTGATGCGCGCCGGCGGCGATCCACTCACCGTGGGCGGTGCCGCCACCTGGGATGGCGGCGTTGAGCTGGGCGAGGACGGGTTTGTGGCTGCGGGGGCCGGGGCTGACGGTGCCGGTGATGCGTCTGCTGGGACGCCCGCCGCGCCCGTCGCTGCAAAGGAGGCCGAGTAATGCAAAAGGCTATCTATACCACCGTCGGGATCGACGAGCTCCTGTCGCATGTCCAGGCGCTCAAGGGCGTCGGCGCGCGCTTTGTGCAAATGCACGCCGAGCGCAACGTCGACGACGGCACGTATCGCTTGGTCTATACGTTTATCAACGTTCGAGCTGCTCGGGAACATATTGCGCAGGACGGCAGCTATGCGATCGAGAACCTGGTGGTTGAGGGAATTGATCGGTACCAGGAGATTCCGTCCATCAGCTCGTATTACCCCGCGGTATTCCCGTTTGAAAATGAGGCCCACGACCTGTTTGGGCTTGCCATCACCGACATGCAGATCGACTTTAAGGGCTTTTTCTACCAGGTCTCGACTGCCGAGCCCATGAGCGTTATCACGCCCGAGGTGAAGGCCGCGCGCGAGAAGGCCATGAAGGTCCGTGCCGCCGCCGAAGCCAAGGCGCGCAAGGCCGCTGCCGAAAAGGCCGCCGCTGCTGCGGCTGCTGCAGGGGAGGGCGCTGCGAGCGCCGGCGATGCCGCGGGCTCCGATGCTCAGCACGATGAGGCTGCTGCGAAGGCCGCGCTCAAGGCTGCCGAGATGGAGGCAAAGCTCGCTGCCATGGATCCCGAGAAAGCAGCCAAGGTCCGCGCGGCGCTTGCCGCCAAGGCCGCCCGCGACAAGCAGAAAAAGGAGGCGTAAGGCCCATGGCACATCGCTCCGTCATTCCGTTTGGCCCGCAGCACCCGGTGCTGCCCGAGCCGCTTCATCTGGACCTGGTGATCGAGGACGACCGCGTCATCGAGGCAATTCCGCAGATCGGCTTTGTGCACCGCGGACTCGAGAAGCTCACCGAAAAGCGCGACATGCACCAGTTTGGCTACATCGCCGAGCGCATCTGCGGCATCTGCGCCGTGGGCCACAGCTGCGGCTATGCCAGCGCCTGCGAGCGCATGCTCGACATCGAGGTGCCTGGCCGCGTGCAGCATATCCGTACCATTCTGCACGAGCTTTCGCGCATTCACTCGCATTTGCTGTGGCTGGGCCTGCTTGCCGACGCCTTTGGCTTTGAGGCGCTGTTCTATCGTTCGTGGACCCTGCGCGAGCAGATTCTCAAGATCTTTGAGAGCACGTGCGGCGGCCGCGTGATCCTTTCGATTAACGAGATCGGCGGCCTTAAGCACGACATTGAGGACTCCGAGCTGGCGGGCATTGTCCAGACGCTCGACGCCATGCGCCCCGACTACGAGACCCTGGTGCATACGTTTTTGGACGACGCCAGCTGCGGCGAGCGCCTGCATGGCGTGGGCGTGATCAGCAAGAAAGATGCACTGGAGCTTTCGATGGTCGGCCCGTTCGGCCGCGCCTCGGGCGTGGATTACGACGTGCGCATGTTCGGTGACGGTGCCTATGCGGACCTGGCTGCATTTGAGCCCATCGTTGCTACCGATGGCGACTGCTATGCCCGCTGCCAGGTGCGTTGCGCCGAGGTCACGCAGGCCATGGACATTATCAAGGAGCTTGTCGGCAAGATTCCGCACGACGGCATCGGCGGGCGTACCAAGCTCACACCGGCCGACGGCGCGCGCGGCGAGGTTGTGATTGAGCAGCCGCGCGGCGAGGCGTATTACTATGTGCGCGGCAACGGCACCAAGAACCTGGACCGTTTCCGCGTGCGCACGCCGACGTCGCAGAACTTGGCGGGTCTGACGCATGCGCTGCAGGGCGTACTCCTTGCCAACGTTCCCATGATTATCCTGACCATCGACCCCTGCATTAGCTGCACGGAAAGGTAGGCGCGGCATGAGTTTGCTGACATTTGCCAAGACGGCCTTGGGCTCTATGGTCAAGCAGCCGGTTACGGTGTGCTATCCGCAGGAGAAGCTCGCGGCGCCCGAGCGCTTGCGCGGGCATATCGTCAACGACATGGACGTGTGTATCTGCTGCGGCATGTGTGCGCGTCGCTGTCCGGCGGGCGCGCTCGCAGTCGATCGCAAGGGTGGAACGTGGTCGATTGACCCGTATGCCTGCGTGGTGTGCGGTGAGTGCATCGAGAGCTGCCCCAAGCACTGCCTGACTATGGACACCGCCCGCACCCCAGTCGCAGCGGACAAGACTCCCACAGTAGAAACCAAGCCGGAATAGCGCTGGAATAGGGCCGGTGGGGCAAAAATGCCCCATCGGCCCCGCGCTTAAACGCGCGGTTGGGCCGCCACGAACAAAGCTATGCCGGATTACGGGGCTGGATAGCGAATCTCCGACCATACAGAAAATCGCAAAAACAAAACCGCAGGTAGATAGCCTGCCGTTTTTCAAAAAATGAGGGTATGGATGAGGGCCCCGACTTTTGCCCCGTAATCCGGCATAGTTTTGAAATGGCACCATACCCGTAACAGCTCCTGATCCCCCAAGGACGGAGGAAAGTGGGTCATTTTTGCCTGATGGCTCCGAGTCGCACCCGTTTTCCTGCGAAAACGCCGTGTCTCAACTTTGGTGAGACATTTGTCTCACGCTCAAAACCGAATCTGGAACATGTGTCACCTGCCCTAATTGTGTCTCATTCCGTAACTTTAGGCTGATGCAAGGTCTGAGACCGCGAGAAGGGAGACACGATGGGTAAGTACACGAGGGGTCTCTTGGCGGTGATACTGGCCGTAGTGCTGGTGTTGCCAGCCGCAGCATTCGCCATGCTGCCCGAGGCCAACGCCAGGTCCAGCACAGGAATGGACGGACCGATAATGACCGGAAAGGTCGCCGACCCCGACACCAGCGGTCGCTGGGAAATCTGGGCGGCAGGCCACGGTGGCAATAAGGTAACGACCCAAAACGTCGGTCGAATCTGGACCGACAAGACGGTCAAGGCAACCGAGGAAAACGAAGAGTCGGACTTTTTGACCACGCTTTCGGCGATGTCCTCGACGTCTAATTCAACCGTGACGGTCACCACGCCGCTTGACATCGTGATGGTGCTGGATGCCTCTGGCTCGATGGATGATCCTATGGGTGGCGGAGATTCCACCAAGCGTATCGATGCACTGAAGAGCGCTGCGAACAGCTTTATCAATACCATTGCCAAGCAAAACGAGGGTATCGAGGGTGTCGATAGGCAGCACAGGGTTGCCATTGTTAAGTTTGCGGGTGATAAGACCAATAAGGTCGGCAATGACCAGTACAAGAAAGGGCAATTTTGGTACAACAACTCGCAGGTGATGAAGGGTTTGACCGATTGCTCTGGCGGCAACGTGAAAGTTCTTGAGGATACAGTTGCTGGAATCAAACCAAGCGGTGCCACGCGTGCCGACTATGGTCTGGAACTGGCCGGGGATATCACTTCTGGCCGCGCAGATGCCAAGAAGATCGTTGTGTTCTTTACCGACGGCAAGCCAACGAGCTTCAGCGAGTTTGATTCTGACGTCGCCATGGGTGCCGTGACGGCTGCCAAGAAGATGAAGGATGGCAAAGCCACCGTTTATACCATCGGCATCTTTAGTGGAGCGGACCCCGCTGACGATCCCTCGAAAGAGGGGACAAGCGACGTCAACAAGTTTATGCACGCCGTGTCGAGTAATTATCCCGATGCCACGTCGTATGCGAGCGACAAGCTTGGCACACGCGCGGAAAACTCCGACTACTACAAGTCGGCGACCAACGCCGAAGAGCTCAAGAAGGTCTTCGACGACATCTCACAGGCCATCACATCGGAGGCGCCTTATCCGACCGAAATCCATAAGGGCTACGACGAGACCAAGTCCGGCTACATTACGTTTACCGACGAGCTGGGCGACTTTATGCAGGTCGACGGATTTACCGAAGTCGTCATCAACGGCACGCCGTTTACCGAGGCGAGCAAGACGTTCAACAAAGAAACCAATACCGACACATACGAGTTCACCGGCAAGGCAAAAGACCTGCTCATCACCGTGCAGCGTGCTGGCGCTGACAATCCCCAGAAGGGCGATATTGTAACGGTTAACATTCCTGCGTCGTTGATTCCGCTGAGCCACTTTAAGACCGTAGACGGCAAGCTTTCGGTCGACAACGTTAAGCCCATTCAGGTGAAGTATGCCTCGAGCGTGAAGAGCGCCGCACTTGACAACCTGTTTACGCCCGAGAAGGTCACGGGGCTCAAGGACTACATCGAGCATAATACGACTGTCGTTGACGGCACCAAGACCGTGAGCTTCTACGCGAACAAGTGGAGCGGTGGTGCGTTGGGTGATACGGTTGCGACCTTTGAGCCGGCCGACACCAACCGCTACTACTACTTCCAGAAGCAGACTCCCATTTACACGGACAAGGACTGCACACAGCCCGCAAAGAATTCACTGGCAGATACCGGCACCTATTACTACAAGGATGAGTTTGAGGAGCAGGGCGAGAACGGCGAGGCCAAGCCCGCCACCACCGTCATCGAGTTTATCGGCGGCGACGCTGCGAAGTTTGACGGCGCTATTGTTGCCGACGAGGGCGGCAACCTTTCGTTTAGCGTGGGAACCGCGCGCCTAGCCTTTATCGACGAGCTCCACACCACCAAGGAGAGTGTGGGCGACAACAACACTGGCACCGCGACCGACGTTCTCAACCACAAGTGGAACAACATGTCCGCCAAGGCGGCCGCGACGCATGTCAATTCCTACCTGGGCAACAACGGCAAGATCAGCTTTGCGTATGACATGACGCCGGCAATGGTGAACACCAAAGCCAGCTTTGGTCTAACCAAGGTGCTCGAGGGCCGCGACTGGAGGGATACTGACGCGTTTGAGTTTGGCCTGACGTCCGAGAACGGCGCCCCGATGCCTGCGACTACGACTGCGATCGTGCGCAAGGCTGACCTGGACGACAAGGGCAAGGCTGTCATCGACTTCGGCACGGTCGAATACACCGAACCTGGCACGTACGTCTACAAGGTCAGTGAAAAGCACGCCGGGACCACGATTGACGGCATCGCCTACAGCGGTAACGTCGCGGAGATCACCGTGACGGTGAAGCCCAATAAGAAGGGCGAACTGAGCGCTGACGTGAAGGCGACCTCGGGTGAGACCGAGTTCAAGAACGCCTACGCTACGAATCCTGTTGAGTCCAGCGTAACCAGTCAGATTGCCGTGACCAAGTCTCTGACCGGGCGCGACCTTACGGTCGGTGAGTTCAGCTTTGAGCTGCGCGAGATTAAGGATGAGGACTCTGAGCTTATCGAGACCGTTAAGAACGCTGCCGACGGCAAGGTGACGTTCAGTGCCATCAAGTACACCGAGATCGGCCAGCACACCTACAAGCTGCATGAGGTTAAGGGCAACTCCGGCGGTATTGACTACGATGACGCGGTCTACACCATCGTGACGACCATCGCCGATAACGGCAAGGGCCAGCTGGTTGCCACGCACGAGCTGAAGGACGCCAAGGACGTCAAGAGCATCGAGTTCAAGAACGCCTACACCACGAATGCTACCGAGGCATCGCTTGCGGGTATCAAGAATCTGCAGGTTGACGACGCTCTGACCCCGGCTGATATCACCGGCAAGTTCACCTTTACCGTGACCGGTGAAGAGGGCGCACCTATGCCTGCGAGCACGAGCGTGCACAACGACGTTGACGGCAAGGTCGACTTTGGCAAGATTACCTTTACGCTCGACGACCTTAACAAGGCTGTGGGTGAGAAGCCCGAGAAGCGCGAGCACACCTTTACCTACACCGTGACCGAGTCCGGTGAGGTCGCTGGCGTGACCAACGACGCTAAGCCGTCGCGCGAGGTTTCCTTCACCGTGACCGATGACAGCAAGGGCAATCTGAGGGTGTCCCGCAAGCCGGACGGCGATGTGGCATTTACGTTCACCAATACCTACAGCGTGACGCCTGTCAAGACGAGCGTCACCGACCAGATCGCCGCGACCAAGGTCCTGACCGGCCGCGACATGGCTGAGGGCGAGTTCTCCTTCGAGCTCGTCGAGGGCGAGGGCAAGGACGTCAAGGTCGTTGCCACCGGCAAGAACGCCGCCGATGGCAAGATCACGATGAGCCCCATCGAGTACACCAAGGCCGGAACGCACGCCTATACGCTGCGCGAGGTCAAGGGCGGAACCACCAGCAAGGGCATCACCTACAGTGACGCCAAGTACACCATCGAGACCACCATCACGGACAACGGCGACGGCACCCTCAAGGCCGAGCATGTCCTGAAGGACGCCACGGCTGCGACTTTCAAGAACACCTACAGCGTGGCCCCGCTCGATGCGGAGCTCGACTTTGACCTGAGCAAGGTCATCAGCGGCCGCGACTGGACGGATGGGGACGAGTTCAGCTTTACCATCACCGCCCCCGAAGACGCCCCACTGCCCGATCCCGCAACCGTAACCGTGAGCAAGAAGGACGCGAAGGACGGCATTGCCGCCATCAAGTTCGGCAAGATTCACTACGCTGCCGCCGGAACCTATAAGTACGAGATTCGCGAGAACGCGGGCAGCACGGTCGGCATGACGTATGACGCGCATGTCGCAACCGCCGAAGTGACCGTGACCGAGAACGGCGATGGCAGCCTGACCGCCAACGTCACCAAGAAGGAAAACGGACGCTTTACCAACACGTACCGCACTGAGCTTAACTACACCGCTGCCGGCGGTCTGTGGCTCAGCAAGTATCTGGATGGCCGCCCCATGACCGAGGGTCAGTTCACCTTTACCGTGACACCTGCTGACGACGCTTCGGCTCGCGCGCTCGGTCTGCTGCCCGGGGCTAATAGCTTCAAGTCCCCCGCAGCGGCAGAGGCAACGGTCGGACTGATCGACATTCTGGCTGGTCATGAGGTTATATTTACGCAGGCTGACGCCGGCAAGACCTTTACGTACACCGTGGCCGAGAACCCCGACGGCCAGCCCGGTTACACCTACGACGACGCCGTGCGCACGGTGACGATCGCCATCGCCGACGACACCGCCGGCACGCTCACTGCTACGACGACCGTTTCCGGCGGTCCCGAGGGCACGCATGAGACGGTCCACAAGAGTGGCGAGAACAAGGTCGAGAAGGCCCTGGTGCCGTTCCACAACAGTTACAGCGCTACGACCAACACGCCTGGCGGCACCGCCGCTCAGGTCGTTGCCACCAAGACTCTGACCGGCCGCCCGATGGCCGACGGCGAGTTCTGGTTCGGCATCGCCTATCAGGGTGAGCTTGTGGCATACGAAAACCTCAAGCCCAATATCGGCGGGCACGTGAGCTTTGATACGCTGCACTACGACACTAAGATGCTTGCTAATCTTGAGGCTGCTGGGCTTGCCCATCGTACCGATAAGGACGGTAAGCTTGCCTGGACCATTAACTACACGGCCTACGAAGATTTATTCGGGCTGCCGAATGGCGTTTCCGCTACAACGTGGAGCTTTGGCTTTAAGGTTATCGTCGTCGACAACGGTGACGGTACCCTGACGGCAACGGTCGACTACGGCGGCGTCGAGCCCTTGTTCGAGAACGTCTACGGCGCCGAAGCCGTCGATGCCGCGCTCACCGGCACTAAGAAGCTCCAAGCTGCCGAGGGCCTGACCCCGGTTGACATCACGGGCAAGTTCACCTTTACCGTGACCGCCGACGAGGCTGGTGCCCCGATGCCCGAGCGCACGACCGCAACCAACGACGCGGCTGGCAACGTGGGCTTTGGCAAGATCCACTTTACGCTCGAGGACCTCAACCGCGCTCTGGGCGTGACGGACGATGCGACCGATAAGGCCGAGGCAGACGAAGCTGACGAAGCCGAGGCCAACGCCGGCGAGGCCGAGGTTGACGCCGACGCTGCCGACACCGACGAGTCCAACGACGAGTCCGAGCCCGCAGCCCCCACCGCTCCGCGCTCGCACACCTTTACCTACACGGTGACCGAGTCCGGTAGTGCCCCTGGTGTGACCAACGACGCCAACGCCATGCGCAAGGTTTCCTACACCGTGACTGACGACGGTACCGGACATCTGCGTGTCGTGCGCGAGGGCGACGACGGTGCTGCCTTCACGTTCACCAACACCTACGGCGTGGCACCTACCGATTCTTCCGTGACCGATCAGGTCAAGACGGTCAAGCGTCTGACCGGACGCGACCTTGCAGCTGGCGAGTTCACGTTTGAGCTGCTCGAGGACGGCGTGGTTGTCGCGAGCGGCACCAATGACGTCGACGGTAACGTTACGCTGAGCCCGATCCGCTACGAGGCACCCGGCACGCACACGTACACGCTGCGCGAGGCTTGCCCCAACGCGCTCGGCCTGTACAAGGGCGTCACCTATGACGGCACGACCTACACCGTCGTGACCACCGTTTCCGACAACGGCGACGGCACGCTGACCGCGACGCACAAGCTCGAGGGAACCACCGAGTCGGCTGGCTTTACCAACAAGTATCACGCCATGCCCACGCAGGTCTCCATCGGCGCCATCAAGGTGCTCGGGGGACGCGAGCTCAAGAAGGACGAGTTTAGCTTTAAGCTCGTTGGCGAGGGCATCGAGTCTACGGTTACCAACGATGCCGACGGTAAGATCAACTTCGACAAGTTCGAGTACAGCGAGCCCGGTACGTACGTCTACATCATCAGCGAGGTCAAGGGCGACGAGGCCGGTATGACCTACGACAAGTCCGTCTTTACCGCGACCGTCAACGTGGCCGATGACGGCGAGGGAAACCTCAAGGCGAATGTCGCCTTTGCCAAGGGCGATAAGAGCGTCGAGGGTATCGTGTTCAACAACACGTACAAGAAGCCCGAGACGCCCGTGCCGACGCCCGATCCCGGCACGCCCAAGACCGTGACGAACATCGTCAAGACGGTCAAAGGTTTCCTGCCCACCACGGGTGACCAGCAGGCCGCCGCACTGCTCATGGCATTCGTCATCGCCATGGCCGGCGTCGGAGCTCTGGTCTGGGGCATCCGTAAGCGCTAGGCGCGCTGGCAGCGCCCGGGGC
>CATVTM010000058.1 GCA_958346935.1 uncultured Collinsella sp. | reverse complement strand
ACCGTCTTGTTGCAGCCCACGCCAATGGAGCAGGTCACTCCCAGCGCTGCCACGCGATCACTGATGCGCCGCGCAACCAGTAGCGGGTCCTCGGGTGCAAAGCGGCCCGGTGTGATATCGATAAAGGCTTCGTCGATGGATACACGCTCAACGCGCGGGGTCTCGTCGGCGAGAATCGCCATGACCTGCGCGCTCACCTCGTGGTAGCGATCGAAATGCCCATGCGTCCAAATGGCCTGTGGACAGAGGCGTTGTGCCTCGGCCGAGGGCATGGCGGAGTGCACGCCAAAGCGACGTGCCTCGTATGAGCAGGTGGACACGACGCCGCGGGAATCGGCATCACCACCCACGATGAGCGGCTTGCCGCGCCACTCTGGATGGTCGAGCATCTCCACGCTCGCAAAAAACGCATCGAGATCCATGAGGCCCACCGCCGGTCCCGTCCAGGGCGGCGGCGTGACGCCCGCAGCATCCTCATAACCGTATGTATGTTCGCGTCTTTTCATGGTATGAGTATACCGCGCAGCTCATGTGGGGTGCGTGGATGTGCTTGCAAATCGCGAATTCTTGTCTAAGATATGGATTTGCCTTCGATTACACCGAAGAAGTTGGTCTCACGGACTTCACCTGCCCGCGTCGATGGCGTATTATGTTCAACTGTTTGTTTGTAGTTGCAGCCTAAAGCTGCTTGGTTGGAGGAGTTTCCTTTGGCAGTCAAGATTCGCCTTGCTCGTCACGGCGCTAAGAAGCGTCCGTACTACCGTGTCGTCGTCGCCGATTCCCGCGCCCCGCGTGACGGTCGTATCATCGAGGAGGTTGGCCGCTACAACCCGATGACCGCCCCCAAGACCATCAACCTCGATCTCGAGAAGATCGCCGACTGGCAGTCCAAGGGCGCTCAGCTCACCGACGCTGTCGCCGCTCTGGTCAAGGCCGCCAACGAGGGCGAGAAGACCGAGACCGTCGTCAAGAAGTCCAAGAAGCAGCTCGCCAAAGAGGCCGAGGCCGCTAAGGCTGCCGCTGAGGCCGCTGAGGGCGCCGAGGAGTAAATCGTGCCTGAGGTTGACGCTGCACAGCTCGAGGGTGAGGCAATGCTCTCAGATCGCATCGCCGATCTCGTCGAATATCTCGTTGTTCAGATCGTCGACGACCCGGATTCCGTGAGCCTTGAGGTCATCGATGGTGACGACGCCTCCACGATTGAGGTTTCGGTTGCCGAGGATGATGTTGCTAAGGTCATCGGCCGTCGTGGCCGTACCATCAAGGCCATCCGCACGCTCGCCCGTGCACTGGCCGCTCGCCTCGACACCGCTGTCGAGGTAGAGGTTCTGGGCTAGGACCTTGAGGTCCCAGTACAAAAACATCGCCCGTGTGGTCAAGCCGCACGGAAGGAAGGGGGAGGTCCTCGCGCAGCCGCTGCGGGGGCTTCCTTCTGTATTGACGCCGGGTATGCGCGTCGCCTTGACGCCGCCGGCGCTCAAACGCGACCGTTTTTGCACGGTCGTATCCGTCACCGATACGGGCGATGGCGATCTGGTCTCGTTCGAGGGCATTGACGACTTGACGGCTGCCGAGGGCATCACCGGATGCTACGTGCTGGCAAATCGTGACGACTTTGAGCTCGATTCGCTCGACGCCGCCTATACCGACCTGATGGGTCGCAAGGTGGTCGACGAGCGCTTTGGCTCGCTCGGCACGATTGTCGAGATCATGTCGACGCCCGCCAACGATGTTTGGGTTGTCGAGGGCGATCGGTACGGCGAGGTGCTGATTCCCGTGATCGAGCAGGTTGTGCTCGATCTTCCCGATCAGGGGACAATTTCCGTCCATGTTATGGACGGTTTGATCGATATGGACAAGTAGGGAGGATAACATGCTGATCGAGACCCTTTCGGTCTTTCCCGAGATGTTTGAGCCCGTCATGTCCACGTCGATCTTGGGCCGCGCCCGCAAGGCCGGCCTTTTTGATTTTAAGGCCTATAACCTGCGCGACTGGACGCACGACCGTCATCGTACCGTTGATGACGAGCCGTACGGCGGCGGGCAGGGCATGCTCATGAAGGTCGAGCCCATCGCCGAGGCCATCGAGGCTATTAGCTCCGAGGGTCCCAAGCCCACGGTTGTGTTCTTTACGCCCTGTGGCGAGCCCTTTACGCAGCATGTTGCCGAGCGCCTGCTCAAAAGCGAGCGCCTGCTGTTTGTATGCAGCCGATACGAGGGCGTCGACGAGCGCGCGTATGCGTATGCCGACGAGCGTCTGTCGATCGGCGACTACGTGCTTACGGGCGGCGAGCTTCCCGCCATGGTCGTTGCCGACGCCGTCGTGCGTCTGATTCCCGGTGCCCTTGGTGACGAGATGAGCAACATCGATGAGTCGTTCTCGACTGCCGAGGACGGTGGCCTGCTCGAGTACGCGCAGTACACCCGTCCCGCCGAGTTCAACGGCGAGGGCGTGCCGCCGGTGCTCGTGAGCGGTGACCATGCCAAGGTTGACGCCTGGCGCCGTAAGAATGCCATCGAGCGCACCTGCCGCTGGCGTCCCGACCTGATCGAGACGGCGCGGCTTACGCCCGAGGAGCGCGCATACGCGCAAGAGATTCTGGACGCGTCGTATTCGCAGAGCGAGGAGTGAGAATGGTTCCTTCGCAGCATTCCGTGCTAAAGGGTGCGTTTGAGTGGATCGCGGTCGTTGCGATCGCACTGGTCGCTACCTTCTTGATTCGCTCGTTTGTGGTCGAACCCTTTGTGGTGCCCACCGGCTCCATGGAGTCCACGATCGAGATCGGCGACCAGATCTTGGCGCAAAAGGTGAGCCTTGAGCTCGGCCAGCCCGTCAGCCAAGGCGATATCGTGGTGTTCCACAACCCCGATGGCACGTCTGAGCATGACGTGCTGGTAAAGCGCGTCATCGCCACGGCCGGCCAGACGGTCGACCTGCAGGACGGCAAGGTCGTCGTCGATGGCCAGGCACTCGACGAGGACTATACGACTGGCATGAGCTGGCCGCTTTCGGTCCAAGCCCCCGGCGCTCAGGTGAGCTATCCCTACACCGTCCCTGACGACTGTGTGTGGGTGATGGGCGACAACCGTGAGAACTCTGCTGACTCCCGCTACTTTGGCCCGGTCGACCGCTCCGACTTGATCGCCGTGGCGCTTGTGCGCTACTGGCCGCTCAACCGTATCGGCGCTATCGACTAAAAACCGCTATAGTACAGTACCTAACCGTGTAATCGTTTCGACGAGGGGATATTAGAGGCATGAACGCTTCATCGCTTTCCTTCCAAGACATCATCCTGCGCCTCCAGCAGTACTGGGGCGAGCAGGGCTGCGTCATTATGCAGCCCTATGACTCCGAGGTCGGTGCCGGTACCTTCCATACCGCGACCACGCTGCGCTCGCTCGGTCCCGCCGAGTGGCGCACCTGCTATGCACAGCCCTGCCGCCGTCCCGCCGACGGCCGCTACGGCGAGAACCCCAACCGCATGCAGCACTACTATCAGTTCCAGGTGCTCATCAAGCCCTCGCCGGTCAACGCCCAGGAGCTCTACCTGGGTTCGCTGGCCGCCATCGGCCTGGACCCCAACGACCATGACGTCCGCTTTGTCGAGGACGACTGGGAGAGCCCGACGCTCGGCGCCTGGGGTCTTGGCTGGGAGGTCTGGCTCAACGGCATGGAGGTCACGCAGTTTACGTACTTCCAGCAGGTGGGCGGCATCGAAGTCGACCCCGTGCCTGTCGAGATCACCTATGGCCTGGAGCGCATCGCCATGTACGCCCAGGGCGTCAACTCGGTTTATGACCTGGTGTGGAGCTACCTGCCCGATGGCACGCCCATGACCTATGGCGACGTGTTCCTGGAGAACGAGCGCGAGTTCAGCGCTTACAACTTTGAGGTCGCCAACGTCGAGATGATGCGTCAGAAGTTTGACGACTACGAGGCCGAGTGCCACTCTTGCCTGGAGCGCAAGCTGCCGCTGCCGGCATATGACTGCGTCATGAAGTGCAGCCACGCCTTCAACCTGCTCGATGCCCGCGGTGCGCTGTCGGCAGTCGAGCGCGCCAACTACATCCTGCGCGTCCGCGCCGTCGCCAAGGCGTGCTGCGAGGCCTATATGGCCGAGGTCGCTGGAATCAACGAGAATGCCGATCAGGAAGGCGAGGTGGCGTAAGCCATGGCAGATGCTAAGGATTTCCTGTTTGAGATCGGTACGGAGGAAATGCCCTCTGCACCGCTGAACAATGCCGTCAAGCAGCTTGGCACCATGATCGCCAAGGGTCTCGACGAGGCCGGTCTGGCCCATGGCGAGGTCCGCGTGATCTCGAGCCCGCGTCGCCTGGCTGCGCTCGTTGCCGACGTCGCCACCGCGACCGATGAGGTTCACGAGGTTAAGCGTGGCCCCGCGGCCAACATCGCCTTCGACGCTGACGGTAACGCCACCAAGGCCGCCCGGGGCTTCGCCCGCAAGTGCGGTGTGGCTGCCGAGGACCTGGTCCGTCGCGAGGACACCGACGGACGTGAGTACGTCTTTGCCGAGAAGAACATTCCTTCCGCCCCGGCCACGCCGATCCTGACCGCCCTGTGCGAGAAGACCATCGCCGGCCTGCAGTGGCCCAACTACCGCAGCCAGCGCTGGGGTCACGAGCACGCTACGTTTGTTCGTCCGGTCCGTTGGATCTGCTGCCTTCTGGGTGAGGACGTCGTGCCCGTGTCGTTTGCCGACGTGACGAGTGGCAACACCACGCGCGGACATCGCGTTCTGGGCCCCGGTGACCATGTGGTCGCCAGCCCCGCTGTTTACGAGCAGGTGCTCGAGGACGCCGGCGTGCTCTCTGCCGAGCGCCGTCGCGAGGCCATCCTTGCCGGAATCGCCGAGGTCGAGGCTGCCCGTCCTGGCTGCCACGTCGATACGCCCAAGAAGGTCTTCGAGGAGGTCATCAACCTCTGCGAGTGGCCGACGGTGCTCGTCGGTACCTTTGATGAGGAGTTCCTCAAGGTCCCGCACGAGATCATCTGCGAGTCTATGCTCACCAACCAGCGCTACTTCCCGATTTATGACGGCGAGGGCAAGCTGACGCGTGAGTTCGTGATTGTCTCCAACAGCAAGCCCGAGAACGCCGAGCGCGTGATCGACGGCAACGAGCGCGTTGTGCGCGCCCGCCTGGATGACGCCAAGTTCTTCTACGAGGAGGATCTGAAGATCTCCCTCGACGAGTTCCGCGAGCGTCTGGCCAAGGTCGCCTTCCAGGAGAAGCTCGGCAGCGTGCTCGCCAAGTCCGAGCGTATTGAGCAGCTCGCGCTCGCTATTGCCCGCGAGGCTCACCTGGGTGCCCACCTGGCCGCCGATGCCGGCCGCGCCGCTCACCTGTGCAAGGCCGACCTGGTGTCCAACGCCGTCGTCGAGTTCACGAGCCAGCAGGGCGTGATGGGCGGTTACTACGCCATCGCGATGGGGGAGAACGACGAGGTCGCCCACGCCATTCGCGATCACTATCGTCCCCGCTTTGCCGGCGACGAGCTGCCCGAGGGTACCGCCGGATGCATCGTGGCCTGCGCTGACAAGCTCGATACCATCGCCGGTATCTTTGCCATCGGCGAGCCCCCGACCGGTTCCTCCGACCCCTATGCGCTGCGCCGTGCCGCCATCGGCATCATCAACATCCTGCGCGATCGCCTGCCGATCGACCCCACGTCGCTGATCGACTTTGCCCTCCAGCTTTATACCGAGCAGGGCATTGCGTTTGACGCCGCCGAGGTCGCCCAGCAGGTCCGCGACTTCTTCCACGGCCGTCTGGTGAGCATGGCCCGCGACGAGAAGATTCCGGCCGATACCGTTGCCGCCGTCTCCGCGGTGCACATCATCGCCCCGTCCGTCTTCTTCGCCCGCTGCGCCGCCCTGGACGAGGCCCGCAAGAACGACGCCGAGACCTTTGACAACCTGGCCACGGCCTATGCCCGCGCTGCGCATATCTCCAAGCCCGAGCTGGGCGCGGAGTATGACCGCAGCCTGATGGGCGAGGTCGAGCTTGCGCTGGCCGATGCCTCCGAGGTCGCTCAGACCGCCGTTGACGCCGCTCTCGCCACCGAGGATTATCCGGCCGCGTTTGCCGCCCTGGCAGCCCTGCGCGCGCCCATCGACCGTTTCTTCGACGAGGTTATGGTCATGGACAAGGACGAGCAGCTCCGCGATAATCGCCTTAAGCTGCTCAACCGCTTCGAGGCCGTTTTCTCCGGCATCGCCAACATCGGTGAGCTTGCCCGCAAAAAGTAAGCTAGCCTGCGCGTAAGCGCAAAAGGAGCCC
Source organism: uncultured Collinsella sp. (assembly GCA_958346935.1). Taxonomy (GTDB): domain Bacteria; phylum Actinomycetota; class Coriobacteriia; order Coriobacteriales; family Coriobacteriaceae; genus Collinsella. The sequence goes on along the minus strand of CATVTM010000058.1, from coordinate 6,596 downwards.
CGCATGGATTGCCCGGTCACCGCTCGTCCCACCGCTATCGTTATCTCCGACTCGCTCGGCGATACCGCTTGTGAGGTGGTGCTTGCGGCGTCCGGGCAATTTGATGAAGGGGCTTTTCGACTCTTGCGCCTGCCCAAGGTGAACTCAGTGGAGCAGGTCAAGTCGTTTGTCGGTCCGCGCGTCGATGCCGATCATCGCGATATCGCCGTGTTCCACACCATCGTCGACCCGGCGCTTCGTGCCCGCGTGCTCGACTACTTGGGCATGCTGCATATTCGCTCGGTCGATCTGATCGGCCCGACGCTTGCGGTACTGTCGTCGCTCATCGGCGTTGCGCCCAAGGGCGTAGCCGGCGCGATCCATAAGACAGACGACCGGTACTTCCATCGTATCGAGGCCATGGAGTATTTCGTCGAGCACGATGACGGACGTGGCTGCGATGACCTGTCGGGCGCCGATATCGTGCTGTTGGGTGTTTCGCGCACGTCTAAGACGCCCTTGTCGATGTATCTGGCCTATCAGGGTTACAAGGTCGCCAACGTTCCGCTGGCGCATGGCATGGAGCCGCCCAAGTCGATTTATGAGGTCGACCCGATGCGCCTGTTCGGTCTGATTTCGACCGTCGATGTGATTTCCGAAATTCGCGATAGCCGCCTGGGCGATGACTATGCGCGTGCCGTTGCCGGTTCCTATGCCGAGCCCGAGAGCGTGCGAAGCGAGCTCGAGGAGGCTCGTGCTCTCATGAAGCGCCTGGGTTGCTTTGTAGTGCGTACCGACGGCAAGGCGATCGAGGAGAGCGCCTCCGAGATCATCGCTCACCTCGATGAGATCCAGGAAGCAAGGGCCCGCCGAGCCGCCCGCCGCGCCCAGCAGCAGTAACTACTGAGTAGCTAATTTGGGACGTGTCTCTATAGTATTGTCAAATCTCCTGGGACGAGCCCGCCCTCCTCGAGTCGCTCGGGAGGCTCGGCGTTGCAGAGACGGCGAGGCCGGACGGGGATTACCTCTTCGTGATGGAGGGGAACCCCGGCGCTGGAGGGCGACGGGGAGGCGCCTCGGGTGCAGCTACACAAGGGGGCCTGTCCACGAGGTCCACGTGCGGGAAGTCAATTAATTTACCGTTCAAAAAGGGGGCAATGTGGGAAAGGGCCAAGCCGACTATTGAAATGACGATAAAGACGAGGCATCCTGATGTATGTCGGAATATAGATAGGACAAAACGTATCATCTATATCGCTTCTATGAAACCCGATGCAAGTTCTTCTCAATCTCGAAATAGATTGAAGGCATTGAGAGGAACTTTATACTACAAAAATCGTAGGTCTGCCACCTAGACAGAAGAAGTGATTTTGTATGCGGAATCTTGCATTTTGAAAACCGGTGCCAACTATGAGGTGTGAGTCGGGCTCGGTAAAGCGCGGGGGAAATGAGATAGGCTGCGCGTCATCAGAGAGTGGCGCGCAGCCTATTGACCTGCTTGCGTATGACGGATGCTTTAGAGGATCCAGGGGCCAAGTGGGTTGCCATCTGCGGAGCAGTCTTGAATCGTTAGGATGGGATTTTGAAAGGGCTGTCTCTCCCTCCACGCCTTCAAGTGATAGGTGCAGACGCGGTCGTAGTGGATTTTTTTGTATGCGCGCGATATCTGTTTTACAGCCTCCTCTTTGCTGGAATATTTTCCTGGAGCATGTGCAACAGATGTGCATGCGATACCGTCGATCCAGCCAGATTGGGGTCCGAGGTTAAAGCTCGAGATTATTGTCAAGACGCCATTGAGGCCAGCTTGCAACAAATCGTTCTGTATTCGTTCAAATGCTGATTGATTGTTGGTTCCAAGGCCAATCATTCCAATTGCAGAGAGGTATCCGCTATCAGTGAGTTTATCTCCTGCACCTCGAATAACCTTGCTTGTGATGTTGAGGCCATCTGGGCCGCCATCGCCAACGAAGGGGTATGGTACGTCTTCTGGGATTGGGAGCAAAGGAGGATTCACCGTAATGAGTTCATAGCTGCAAGAGCTTTCGATATTGTTTAGTGCGTTGTAGAGACTTCCGGTTAGAACAGTTAAATCTTCGCTAATACCATTGACCAGTGCGTTTAGTTGGCAGATTTCTGAGGCGATTGGATTGATATCTATCGCCGTGACGTGCATTCCAGATTTTGCCAGTATGAGTGCCTGGATGCCTGGTCCAGAGCAGAGGTCTAAGGCATTCTTTCCGGGGGATGGGCTTAGCCGACGAGCGAGCCCAATTGAATCAGAGCCAAAATATAGTAAAGGCGAGGGTGATGGCGCATCGGCAAAAAGCCAGATGCCATGATATCGGATTAGAGATAAACCGGAAAGGGAGGCATTGCCATTGTGCTTGCTTAGCAGCCCGAGTGAGGCTATGGTTTCAACAGTGCCTTTCAGCAGACTTCTTTTTGCCACTTCTGAATCGAGATCAATCTCTCCACCTAGCATCAGGAAGGAGACGATCTCTTGATGCTCCCTGTCAAGTTGATCCCAGATGCGATGCGCGCATTCAAAAGGATCTATAGATATGTCAAGTGTGTCTAAAAAATCTGTTACTCCAAGAGTGTCCAATCTACGGAGTGGATTACTCGAGAGCGAATTTAAAGAGGGTAGCACTTCAATCATGTATATCAGACCCATTTCCGATAAAGGTAGTCTCGAATTTAGTCTCGACAATCAAGTCGGCTGCCAGTTTAGGAGCTAGCTTTGCAAGACAGGTCTGTGCCTCTTTCGAGAGGGCGATGTCTTCGCAAATCTCGCATTGAGAGAGGTAGCTTGAGCGCCCAAATGAAGAAAGGCCTCCGCTCGTGCGCAAGTGCTTCAGCAGCCCTCCTGGTCCTATGTATTGTATGTAATTAAGTAGGAGCAGCTGCAGTTCATTAATGTCATCCGTCAGATTGATTTTGCCAAGATCGAAAAGCCAAGTTCCCTCTGCATTTATTCCGCAGCAGGGTGCAAGATGGCAGTTTGGGGAAATAACGAAGTCTCGGCCGCAGTCGGAACAGTGTGACGCTAAGAGACGTGCCTGCGGTCGCGCATTTTGGTTGAGACTGAGATTTCGTGCGCGCCCAATTCGCGTGATGCCTGAATCCGTGATGAAGCGGGCTGGCGCGCTGGGAGGCTGGGTGTTATCGTCGAACTGATGCAGGAGTGGAATGTCTTCATTAAGGTACTTGCACAGGTATGCCGGGCTGATTGTACTGTTGTTATCTCTGCAGACCGCAATGCCGAGAGTTTGAAAGCCCATTGTTTTTGCTGAGTTCCAAAGGTTGCGCACATTCTCGAGGGGTATATATTCCGCATGAAAGTCGTCGCAGCTGATATTGATTTCGTCAAGGCCACATGACTTCAATTCGTTGAGGAACGTTTCTGCGTCTCTTTCGCTTTTTGCCCACCACGCATTCGTTACAATTCGAGTAAAGAGTCCTAAAGAATTCGCATATGCGATGGCCTCGAGAAGGTCATCGCCAAGAAGGGTGCATTCTCCGCCCGTAAACACAACAACACCACTTCCGACGCATACTTCGGCGAAGCTATCGATGAATTGCCGCATTTGGGGAAGAGTAAGCCTGTCACTGTTGTTCGGAGTGCAGCTCATCAGACAATGATCACACACAGCGCCACATCTATATGTTGTTATAAATGTCAGCATTCGAGGTCTGCGGAACAGCACGTGCTGCGAGCTTTCGGAAATCATGCCGCGAGCAAACGGGCGTCGGTGATTACCAAGGTGCCTTCGTTCTCGGAGTAAGTAACTTCGAATTCGACGGAGCGATAAGACCCGCGGGCGACCCCATTGGAAGCCCCTTCGGGGTTGATGGTATTGGAGCTGGAATTCTTGATTGCTGTTTTAAGCACGGCTGCTTGCCTCGCCGCACTCAAGCCCTCTTGATCAAATTTCCTGAAAACAGAAGTTTGTTTGTACGATTCCGATAGTTCAACAACATCAGGTTTGTTCATAAAAATAGCTGATCCATAGCCCATTGTGTTGACGTCGCACTTAAGGTTGGCGTTGTTTTGAGCATTCGCGTTTGCGTTTGCCATTGCGTTTGCGTTCAGAATGATGTTTGCGTTCGTTACTGCGTTTGCATTAAGTATAACGTTTACGAGAGGTATCGTTTGCGGATCAGCTTCGGTGTCCTCGTCATAATATGCAAGTTGGATACGACGATATACTGCGCGTGCAACGGGGACACGCGCCTCCTTTTCGGTTGACTCCACCAGTTCGTACAGAGAGACTTTTCGATTTCCCGCTTTGATTTGGAGGTCTGTAATTCCATATTTCTGGAATACGGCACGAGGCTGAGCTTCGAAATCGCGTCTTGCGTCGGTAGATTGTTCCGCGTCCGCGACCAGTTTTTCAAGGATGCTAAGCTGGGACTGTATTGAGAGTTCGTTTAGGTGGTTCACATTGTCCATAGCGGTGACCTCCAATGTTGAATAGCTGTCTTGAAAGACTACGTCATGCTAGTGTCGGTATCGATTTGATACTACGAACAAATTAGAACTAAATGGATATAGTTCCCTACTAATCAAAACAAATTTGCATTCAACTTTTTATTTATACTTGATTTAAGGCGGAGTGGAATGTGAGCGCGCAAGGAGATGCGGAATCGATGAGAGCCTCAAAAAAAATTACTGCAGTGTTATCATCTTTCATTCTCTCTTTTCTTCCATTTCTGATTCTATGGGCGGCTTGGCCAGTCCTCCCTGATACAATTCCCGCTCATTGGAGTGGGGGTGTGGTTGATCGATGGGGTAATAAGCTTGAATTGCTGGTTGTTCCGCTGTTTTCTCTGATTGGTTCTATTGCAATTTCTGTGTACCTTATTGTTTCCACGCGGCGAAGAGAGTTCGCGGATTTCTCTGTTCGAATGCGACGGGACTTTGTTGCGTGCTATATTTCTAGTCTTCTTTTATCGACAACCTGCTCAGTGATAATTGCCGTTTGGGTTCAGTTGATTCTTACGCAAAACACTGCGGTTGATGGGGGGCTTGGACTATCGATCCTGTATTCCCTTCCCGGGCTATATGTGATCTTGTGCGCTTTGCCGCCTTTTTATGCGAGCGGCGAGAGCAAAAAGGCAGAGCGCCTGATAACAGTTCTTATTGGCGGCGCGGAGATTGTTCTTTGTGGAATAGTGCTTGAAGGTCCGGCTGCCTCGTATGCGATGATTGGACTGATGATTCTGTTCTGTGCGTTTGAGATTGTGTCACAGGTAAGGGATAGCCGGTCCTTATGAGTTGAATTACGCGCGTGCGGATATAAGGGGTGGCATGTTAAGCTGGTCGTTTTCTCGTTCTGGGACATTTGCAGTAGGATGAGTGGGACTAGGCGCGCTGCGGTGTGATGGTGAAGGTTGAGACTTGTATCGCTGCAAATCCGCTGATGCACATTTTGCTATTGGGCTTGAAGGTGGGACCGGCAGGCCTTTGTTTGGGTTGTTCTGGTCGTCCAACGCGTGTTGCACGGCTTTATATTGTTACGCTCGTTCGGCGCTCCGTTGGAGCATTTCCGGGTTTGTCGGCATCATGACTTGGCCAAGTGACACGCTTGCCGGGACGGTTGTAACGCCGCGCCGGTTCCGTGTGCTCCTTTGTTGTTGGCCTGTCCAGCCGGGGGCGGATTCGGCCTCATGTTGTGGCGCACGGCCTTCAGGGGCTTCCCCTGGCGAGTTATGTTCGTCCGTATGGGTAAGGGTCGGGTTGAGCTGACAATCCCGTGTCGGAAGGGGCTTGCACCGTGCGCGCGATGACGGAGATTGAGTGGCTGGACGGCCGTGTGACGAAGGTGCCGGAGCTCGCCCTGGGCGATGCGTTCGGCGAGAGCGTCCAGGCGGAGCTCGATTTCGGGTTCGACGATGTGTTGGAGGGCCTTTGGGTCGAGGTGCGCCATCATGAGCCGGATGAGGACTCGGACGGCGACCCGCGCGGGAGGGGCTGCGCACTGTACGCGGACTGCCGGTACAGCCTGGTCGAACCGTCGGACCTCGACCGTGTCTTCTGCATCCTTTACGAGGAGCAGCCGAGGGTCTGCCGCTTCGCGGGGGAGCTCGTGAACCTTTTGCGGGCCTGCGCGTTGTCCTGCCTCATGTTCGGATCTCCCTACCCGCCAGGCGCCCTCGAGGCCCTGGCCGCGTGCGCTCGATACCTCTGCGGTCCGGCTTTCACATCCGACCTCGCCGCCCGTGCCCACGCCGCGGGGGAGCTAGGGCCCCCGCGGCGGCGGTGAACGCGGCCGCTGCGTGGGAATTTGGGATGGGGGCGGGTTCCGAAACGCCTGCAGAGGGGAGAACCCCGTTGGGCGGGGACTATTCGTGATGCTTGATATCGCATTGCAGTATGGAAGCACGGATCATCTTCGCGATGGTCCGACCGGTTGATGGGCTAGGACGCGCATTCAGCAGGGAAGGGGATGGCTTTTAATGCCGCTTTTGGCTTATGCGTGCCGCGCTCCGCGTATGGCCATCCTGCGGTGCTAAAGCATTCTTGAAGTCTGTTAAGTGAATTCGTTTTAATCGCGCACGTGGCCGTTTGCCCATGTCGCATAACAGGATTCAGTGTTGATTGCCCGTGTGATGAC
>CATVTM010000057.1 GCA_958346935.1 uncultured Collinsella sp. | reverse complement strand
TTTTTGTGCCCTCGGATTGGGTCATAGTGTCTGTCGTTGCCAAAACATCGGCGTTTGCGTTGCTGGCAGAAGGTCTCTCATGGGTAGTCGTTTAATGCGCCAGTTTCTGTCGAGTCGGTGCTCCTTGCTGGTTGCCCGTATAATGGTTTGCGTATGAACCGCAACCAAGGAGTTCCAGTTTATGGACCAGAGCCTCTTTAAATTCGACCTGATTGCCGAGGACCCGACGACGCACGCGCGCGCCGGCGTGCTGCACACCCCGCACGGCGACATCGAGACGCCGATCTTTATGCCCGTGGGCACCAAGGCAAACGTCAAGGGCATTCCCACCGAGACCGTCAAGCAACTCGGCGCCCAGATCGTGCTCGCCAACACCTACCACCTGTCCATGCGTCCCGGCGAGGACGCCATCGCCGAGCTGGGCGGACTGCACAAGTTCATGAACTGGCATGGCCCCATCCTCACCGACTCGGGCGGCTTCCAGGTATTCAGCCACAACGATGCCGTCAAGCTTACCGACGAGGGCGTGCGCTTTATCGTCAACGATTACGACGGCCGCCACGTGTTCTGGACGCCCGAGGACAACATGGAAATCGCCATGAAGCTCGGCTCGGACATCTGTATGCAGCTCGACCAGTGCCCCGGTTATCCCGCCACGCGCGCCTACGTTGAGCGCGCCGTGGAGCTGTCGAGCATGTGGGCAGAGCGCTGCTACAAGGCGCACACTCGCGATGACCAGGCACTCTTTGGCATCGTCCAGGGCGGCATGCATCTGGACCTGCGCCTGCGTTCGCTGCGCCACCTGGAGGAGTGCGGCGACTTCCCCGGTTACGGTATCGGTGGCTACTCGGTGGGCGAGGACCACGAGACCATGTTCGAGACGCTGGCGCCGCTGGCCTCCGAGTACATGCCCAAGCACAAGCCGCGCTACCTGATGGGCGTCGGCAACCCGACTACGCTCGTGCGCGGTGTGGGCGTGGGTATCGACATGTTCGACTGCGTACTGCCGACGCGCACCGGCCGCATGGGCACGGCGTTCTCCAGCGAAGGTCGCCTCAACTTCCGCAACGCGCGATTTGCGCACGACGACGGTCCCATCGATCCCACTTGCACCTGTCCGGTGTGCACGGGCGGCTACAGCCGCGCGCTCATCCGTCACATGGTCACGCAGAAGGAGATGCTCGGCGGCATTTTGCTGTCGATGCACAACATCTACTACCTGCTCAACCTTATGCAGCGTGCCCGCCAGGCTATTATCGAGGGCCGTTACGGTGCGTTCGTGAACGACTGGATGAACAGCCCTGCCGCGGTGGATTACTAAGGGCGATAGACGCGCTTGCAGAGCGCGGGCAACGGCAAGGGGCGAGTGCCGGCCGGTCGGCACATTCGCTGACGCCGGCTGCGCGACCGCTGACCGATAGCTTGCAAGCACTTGATGCATCGTGGGTACCATACCGAATAGTTGATGTTCGGGCGGGTGTTTGGCGCATGGCGTCGACCCCGCCCGTTTCTTTTTTCGATTGGAGTACCCATGATTAAGAATGAGAACGTCGAGGGCGAGCCCGCCTACGACGAGACGTACCGCCGCGGCCCCGTGGTCATGCGCGGGCCCATGATCCCTAAGGACAACACCTACGCCAACCTGCTGGCGCCCGAGGAGTCGACTGACTGGCTGCACGCCGACCCCTGGCGCGTGCTGCGAATTCAGGCAGAGTTTGTCGATGGCTTTGGCGCACTTGCCGAGCTTGGACCTGCGGTGACCATCTTCGGTAGCGCCCGCACGCCCAAGACCGATCCGCTCTACAAGGCGGCGCGTACCGTCGGGCGCAAAATCGCCCAGCGCGGCGTGGCGGTTATCACCGGCGGCGGTCCCGGCGTCATGGAAGCGGCCAACAGGGGAGCGGCGAGTGTCAATGGCAAGTCAGTTGGCCTAGGCATTGAATTGCCGCACGAGCAGGGGCTCAACAAATACGTGAACCTCGGCATGAACTTCCGCTACTTCTTTGTGCGCAAAACCATGTTCGTTAAGTACAGCTCGGGCGCCATCGTATTTCCCGGCGGCTTTGGTACGCTCGACGAGATGTTCGAGGTTCTCACGCTGGTGCAGACGCACAAGGTCAAGCGTATGCCGCTCGTGCTGGTGGGCAGCGAGTACTGGCAGGGCCTGTTCGACTGGCTCAACGGTCCGGTGATGAGCGCCGGTATGATCAGTTCGCTCGATCCGGATCTGGTACACATTACCGACGACCTCAACGAGGCCGTTGACATTGCCCTGAGCGGGCTGATGTAGAGTAGTTAAAATGGGACGGGGCTAAAAAGACCGGTGCGTAACGTTACATGCCAGTCTTTTTAGCCCCGTCCCAAATGAACTGCTTCTAAGTTGCGGTGGAATAGGGATTGATTGGCGGCTAATAAGCCAAAAACAGTCCCTATTCCACCGCAACTGATGTGGGCGTCCCTAGCGAGTTGGCTGGTAGCGGGGGCAGTAGCTGATGGCGATGGCATCGACGCCTACATGGGTGGCGATGGTGCAGCCGATGGGGCCGGTGCCGGCGTCTACGTAGTTCTGGCCCGCGAGCGCCTCGTTGACAAGTTCCTGCTCCTCGGCGGCGCCGGTCGTGAGCACGCGCACGCTTGAGCCCGGGTGCTCGTCCAAAAACGCGAGGCAGTCTGCCATGGTGTTGGCGACGATGCGCTTGGCGCCGCGGCCCTTTTTGATGGCCTTGATCTCGCCCGACTGCCACTCCGGCGAAACGGCCAGGCGAATGTTGAGCATCTGCGTCAGCTGGCCGGCGAGCTTGGGGGCGCGGCCGTTTTTGACCAGGTTCTCGAGCGTTCGGGGAATCAGCAGCAGGTGGGCGTCGGGCAACGTCGCGCGGATCTGCGCCTCGGTCTCGTCCAAGCTGCGGCCGTCCTCGCGCATGGCAAGCGCGTACTCCACCAGCAGACCCTCGGCGCCCGAGCCGGTGCGCGAATCGATGCAGCGCACGTCGAGCTCGTGGGTCTCGGCGACCAGGCATGCGTTGGAATAGCAGGCGGACCACTCGCTGCACAGCGAGATAAAGATCGCGCTGTCGTGGCCATCGGCGCGCACGCGGTCAAACAGCGCCTTGAACTCGCCGGCGCTCGGCTGCGAGGTGTGCGGCAGCTGCTCGGAGCCGGCCATGCGCGCGACGTATTCCTCGGCAGTAATCTGCACCTGGTCGAGCAGGTCCTCGCCCTCGATAATCACATGCAGCGGAATCACGTAAATGCCGAGCTCTTGGGCGCGGGCGGGGGAGATGTCCGACGTAGAGTCGGTTATGATGGCAAAAGACATAATTGCACCTTTCGTTGGGGCGCGACGGCGCCGCCTTCTGAGAGCAAAGTGCGACAAGTATAGTGGAGTTGCTCTACATTGCTAGGTTCAATTGTTGAATAGTCAACAGTTTGAAGTGTCGGTGTGGAAATCATCAACTGGGGAAGAGGGATACCGATGGAGGCGCTGGAGATAGGCAAGCGGCCGGTCGTGCTGTTTGATTTCGATGGCACGGTGGCAGATACGGGTCGGGCGGTGATGACCTCGACACGCAAAACGTTGGCCGCGCGCGGGTTTTCGGAGGCGCAGATGGGTGACCTGCGTCGCATGATCGGGCCTCCGCTGTGGAAGAGCTTCCACGACTTTTACGGCTTTACGCGCGAGGAGTCGCTCGTGGTGGCCGACGAGTACCGTGCCTTTTTTGACGAGCTGGGTCCGGAGGAGTATCCCGTGTTCGACGGAATCCCCGAGCTGCTCGATGGCTTGGCGGCGCAGGGTCATCGCATGGCCGTGGCGACGTCTCGCATGGAGGCAAAGTGTATCGACATGGTGCATGAGCTGGGGCTTTCTCAGTTTGAGGCGGTGGTTGGCATGAATCCGCCGCAGGGACGCGAGACCAAGGCCGATTCGGTCCGCGACGCCCTGGCGGCGCTTGGCGCGACTGCCGACGAGGCCGTGATGATCGGCGACCGCTTTAACGACGTGGAGGGCGCGCACGCGATGGGCGTGCCGTGCATCGGCATCTATTCGGGCGCGGCGGCGCCGGGCGAGCACGAGTCGGCGGGTGCCGATGCGGTGGTGCACTCGGTGGCAGAGCTTGCTAAACTTTTCGCTATCTAATGACGTAATGTGAGGGGCGGGCGTGCCCGTCGCTCATTGCTAAGGAGGTCGTCCATGAATCAGGTGGAGCAGAGCGTTACCGAGTATGTCGACGAGGTCTGGGAGGATGTCGTCGCCGATATCGAGCAGCTGGTGAGTTATCCGTCCGTGGCTGTTGCCGCCGATGCGGAGCCCGGCGCGCCGTTTGGTCGCCCGGTCCGCGACGCGCTCGATTGCGCGCTCGGTATCGCGCAAAAGCTCGGCTATCAGACGAGCGACGACAAGGGCTATGTGGGCATCGCCGACATTCCCGGCCGCGGCGACAAGCAACTCGCGACCATTTGCCACGTGGACGTGGTTCCCGCCGGCCCTGGCTGGAACACCGACCCGTTCGCCATGGAGCGCCGCGAGGGCTGGCTGCTCGGTCGCGGCGTGATTGACGACAAGGGCCCGGCGGTGCTGTCGCTCTACGCCGGCGCTTACCTTCTCAAGCACGGCATTGTTCCGCGCTACACCTTCCGCGCACTGCTGGGCTGCGATGAGGAAGTGGGCATGTCCGACGTTCACCATTATCTGGAGAACCACGCAGACCCCGACTTTCTGTTTACGCCCGATGCCGAGTTCCCGGTCTGCAATGCCGAGAAGGGCCAGTTTGGGGCGACGTTCGTGAGCCCCAAGATCGACGGCGGGCGCATTGTGTCCTGGAGCGGCGCCGAGGCGAGCAATGCCATTCCGACGCAGTCTATCTGCGAGCTCGCGATTGCCGCCGATGAGCTGCCGGCGCCCATCGAGAACGCCGACCGTCTGGAGATCACGGCGCTTGATAATGGCCATGCGCAGATTTTCGCCCACGGTATTGGCGGTCACGCCTCGATGCCCGAGGGGACGATCAATGCCGTCGGCCTGATCGTGTCGTATCTGCGCGAGGCCGAGGACGCGTTTGGTGCCCGCGGCGAGCGCCTGCTGACGCCTGCCGAGCACGAGTTTGTCAAGTTTTTGGCCTTTGTGCATGCGGACGCCTATGGTCGCGGCCTGGGTATCGACGCGACGAGCCCGGCGTTTGGCCCGCTCACCTGCAACCCCGGCGTCATCCGCGTGGTGGATGGCCATATCGAGCAGGTCATCGACGTGCGTTTCCCTGATAGCACGAGCGCCGATACCATCCGCGAGCAGCTCGAGCCGCTCGTGGGGCGCTTTGACGTGACGTGTCGCCTGGGTCATGCAAAGGTGCCGTTCTCGGTGTCTGCCGACGATCCGGCCGTGAAGGCGCTTATCGATACCTATAACGAGTTTACGGGCAAGCACGCCGAGCCTTTTGCCATGGGCGGCGGCACGTACGCGCGCAACTTTGCCCGCGCCGTGTCGTTTGGCCCCGAGGAGACCGGTCTGGAGCTGCCCGCATGGGGCGGCCAGATGCACGGCCCCAACGAGTGCGCCAACGAGGAACAGCTCAAACAAGCGCTCAAGATCTATATTGTTGCGATCCTCCGTTTGAATGAATTAGAGCTTTAAGGTCTCGCGGTTTCCCAATCTAAGTTGCGGTGGAATAGTTCCTAGAATGGGCCATTTGATGGCCAAGCAGGAACTATTTCACCGCAACTTTGTTTTTATTGGTGTAAAAGGCGGGTCATGCTTGGTGGCGGGTTTGTTATTCGTTTGTAAAGCCGAGCCGCGCTTGCGGTAAGGGTCTATCAATAGCCCGTAAGAAACCGCAGTTGGCGCGGGCGCTGACCGATCGAGACCGTATCTTTCCAAACAGCAAAGCGGGCAGGGTGCCCGTGAGTCGCATGTATGAAAGGAAGATCATGCTCGATCAGGCTTATTCTCGTCGTCAGTTCCTCGGCCTCGCTGGTGGTCTCGCCAGCATCGTCGGTCTCGGCCTCGTTGGTTGCGGCGGCTCAGGTGCCTCCGGCACCGCCGACAAGGGTAGCGCCGCCGCTGCCGAGTCCGTCTCCGGTGAGGTGACCTACGACGGTGCCTCCTCGTTCCAGGCTCTCGTCGAGGCTGCTGCAGAGAAGTTCATGGACGCCAACCCGGACGTCTCCGTCTCCGGCTCGGGCAACGGTTCGGGCAAGGGCCTGACCGCTGTTGCCGCCGGCACCGTCACCATCGGTAACTCCGACGTCTTCGCCGAGACCAAGCTCGAGGCCGATCAGGTCAAGAACCTCGTCGACCACGAGGTCGCTGTCGTGGGCATGGGCCCCGTCGTCTCCAAGAACGTGACAGTCGACGACCTGACCCTCGAGCAGCTCAAGGGCATCTTCTCTGGCCAGATCACCAACTGGAAGGAGGTCGGCGGCGACGACGCCACCATCGTCGTTCTCAACCGCAAGGCCGGCTCCGGTACCCGCGCCACCTTCGAGGCCGCCGTCTTTGGCGACGAGGCCGTCGACTTTAAGGGCGACGCCGAGCTCGACAAGTCCGGCGATGTCCAGACTCAGATGGGCAGCACCGACAACGCCATTTCCTACCTCGACTTCTCGCACTTCGACGACTCCAAGTTCAACGCCGTCAAGGTCGAGGGTGTCGAGCCCAAGAGCGCAAACGTCACCGACGACTCCTTCAAGATCTGGGCGACCGAGCACATGTACTGCGCAAAGGACGCCGACGACGCCACCAAGGCCTTCCTGGAATTCATGCTTTCCGACGACGTCCAGGGCAAGCTCGTCGAGGAGCAGGGCTTTATCCCCGTCTCTGCCATGAAGGTCGTCAAGGATGCCAGCGGCAAGGTCTCCGCTAAATAAGTAATCGCCCCGGAAAGGTTTGCAATGGCAAAACAGCTGCCAAAGCGCGACCTTGAGAACGTGGGCCTGGGCGTCACGGGCGCGTGCGTAGCGCTCGTGACGCTTGTCGTTGCCGCGCTCATCTTTATGGTCGCCCAAAAGGGTCTCTCGGCTTTTCTCAGGGATGGCGTTTCGGTTGTCGAGTTCTTCACCGGCACCAAGTGGGACCTGGCCAACACGGCCGAAAACGGCCTGCCCTATACCGGCGCCCTGCCCCTGATCGTCACCTCGTTTGCGGTCATGGTGCTCTCCACGCTCATTGCGCTGCCCATCGCCATCGGCTCTGCCATCTTTGCGGTCGAGATTAGCCCTAAGTTTGGTTCCAAGGTCTTTCAGCCGCTCATTGAGCTTTTGACCGGTATTCCCTCGGTCGTCTTTGGCCTGATCGGCTTTCACGTGGTCGTCGGCCTTATGAAGAGCGTTTTCCACGTGAGTACGGGCCTGGGCATCCTGCCTGGCGCCATCGTGCTGGCCGTCATGATCCTGCCGACGATGACCACCCTTTCGGTCGATGGCCTGCGCGCCGTGCCCGACAGCTACCGTCAGGGTTCGCTTGCTCTGGGCTATACCCGCTGGCAGACCATCTGGCACGTGGTACTCAAGTCTGCCATGCCGTCGCTCATGACCGCGGTCATCCTCGGTATGACCCGCGCCTTTGGCGAAACGCTCGCTGTGCGCATGGTTATCGGCGGCATCGAGGCCATGCCGACGTCGCTGCTGTCGCCGGCGTCCACCATCACCACCACGCTCACCACGTCCATGGCGGTCTATGCCGAGGGCTCGGCGCAGGACGACGTCCTGTGGGCGCTTGGTCTGCTGCTGATGGGCATGAGCCTCATCTTCATCCTGATCATCCATCTCATTGGCCGCAAGGGGGCGAAGGCTCGTGGCTAACACGCGCATCCATATCGACGAGGCGAGACTCGGGCGCGTCCAAAAGCAGGACCGCATCGCCACGGGCGTTCTAACGGCGATCGCCGTCATCGTCATGCTCATCGTCGTCTCCATGGTGACCTATATCCTGTTCGAGGGCATCTCGACACTGTTCCAGCCGGGCTTTCTCACGCAGCCGTCGCGCGCCAACGGGACCCAGGGCGGTGTGCTCTATCAGCTGTTCGACTCGTTCTATCTGCTGCTGATCACCCTAGCCATCTCGGTGCCCATCAGTCTGGGCGGCGCGGTCTTTCTGGTTGAGTACGCGCCGAATGGGCCCATCCGCGACATCGCCTCCACCGCCATCGAGACGCTGTCCTCGCTGCCCTCCATCGTTGTCGGCATGTTCGGTTTCCTGGTGTTCTCGGTGCAGCTGGGCTGGAAGTACTCCATCATCTCCGGTGCCGTCGCGCTCACCATGTTCAACATTCCCATCCTGGTGCGCGTGATCCAACAGGCGCTCGAGGACGTGCCGCAGGCCCAGCGCGATGCGTGCCTGGCCATGGGCCTCACCCGTTGGGAGGCCACGCTGCACATCCTGATCCCCGAGGCCATGCCCGCCATCGTGACCGGCATCGTGCTTTCGGCCGGCCGTGTGTTTGGCGAGGCCGCGGCACTGCTCTTTACCTCGGGCATGAGCTCGCCGGTTCGCCTGAACTTCTTGAGCTTTAACCTGTCGAGCCCCACCTGCGCCTGGAACGTGTTCCGCCCCGGTGAGTCGCTCGCTGTGCACATCTACAAGATTTACGGCGAGGGCAGCCCCGAGGCTCAGCAGATCGTCTGGGGCACCGCGGCACTGCTGATGATCTGCGTGCTGCTGTTTAACGTGGTCGCCCGTATCGTGGGCAAGCAACTGGCAAGGAGGATGACGGCCGAATGAGCGAGATGAATGCAACGCCCGCAACCGAGGCGGCATCGTCCGAGACCCAGGACTTTCTGTCGAGTGTGGGGGAGAGCGAGAGGCACATGCGCGTGAGCGGCAAGGCCCTGAGCGACGAGGTCGTGCTCTCCACCAAAGACGTCAACGTGTACTATGGCGACCACCATGCGCTGCACAATACGTCGCTCGACTTTCACAAGGGCGAGATTACGGCGCTCATCGGGCCTTCGGGCTGCGGTAAGTCGACCTTCTTGCGCAGCCTCAACCTGATGAATCGCGAGATTCGCGGCTGCCGCGTGGAGGGCGAGATCAACTACCGCGGTCGCAACGTGAACACCAAGACCGAGAACACGTACGAGCTGCGTCGCTCCATCGGCATGGTGTTCCAGCAGCCCAACCCCTTTCGCAAGTCCATTCGCGACAACATCACGTTTGCGCCCAAGCGCCACGGCATCACCGACCGCGACGAGCTCGACCGCATGGTCGAGGAGAGTCTGCGCGGCGCGGCGCTGTGGGACGAGGTCAAGGACAAGCTCGACAAGAGCGCCTATGCGCTTTCGGGCGGACAGCAGCAGCGCCTGTGCATCGCGCGCACGCTGGCGCTCAACCCCGACGTAATCCTGTTTGACGAGCCCTGCTCGGCGCTCGACCCCATCTCGACGCTGGCGATCGAGGACCTCATGTCATCGATCGTGGCCGACCGCGCCATCGTTATCGTGACGCACAACATGGAGCAGGCGTCGCGCGTGTCCAACCGCACGGCGTTCTTCTACATGGGCGATATGGTCGAGTACGACGAGACTGACGAGATTTTCCAACGGCCCAAGGATAAGCGGCTGAATGATTACCTCACCGGCATGTTCTCCTAGTCCGGGACATGCTTGAGGCCCGCGGTGGCCACGGTCGCCACGGGACTGATTGGAGAGGCGGGTCATCTCTTGCGGGAGATGGCCCGCCTTTTTGCTCTGCGACCGAAACGACCACCACAAAGGGGACAGGCACCTTCGTGGTGGTTTGGGGTGGGGCTCGCTGCTATCATGGACAACGTTGAATTTCTACGAAGGAGCAGGGCATATGGCGATTCTTTTGGGATGCGATTCCGTCAGCCTAGAGTTTCCCACCAAGCATATTTTCGATAGCGTGACACTCGGCGTGGGCGAGGGCGACCGCATTGGTATTGTCGGTAAAAACGGCGACGGCAAGTCGACGCTGCTGAGCGTGCTCGCGGGCACGCTGGAACCCGACGACGGACGCGTGACGCACCGCCGCGGCACCACGATCGGACTGCTCGGCCAAAAGGACAACCTGGTCGATACCGATACCGTGCATCATGCCGTTGTGGGCGACACGCCCGAGTACGAGTGGGCCTCGAGCCCGCGTACGCGCCAGATCCTGGCCGGCCTCATCAGCGATGTGCCCTGGGAAGGCACAGTGGGCGAGCTTTCGGGCGGCCAGCGCCGTCGCGTGGACCTCGCGCGCCTGCTGATCGGCGACTACGACGTGCTCATGCTCGACGAGCCTACCAACCACCTGGACATGCGCACCATCAACTGGCTCGCGCGCCACTTAAAGGCCCGCTGGCAGCGCGGTCAGGGTGCCATGCTCGTGGTCACGCACGACCGTTGGTTCTTGGACGAGGTCTGCACCAGCATGTGGGAGGTCCACGACGGCCAGGTCGATCCCTTCGAGGGCGGTTACTCCGCATATATCCTGCAGCGCGTGGAGCGCGACCGCATGGCCGCCGTTACCGAGGAGCGCCGTCGCAACATGGCGCGCAAGGAGCTCGCGTGGCTGAGCCGCGGCGCCCAGGCTCGTTCCACCAAACCCAAGTTTCGTGTGGATGCCGCTCGCGAACTCATCGCCGACGTGCCGCCCGTACGTGACGAGCTGGAGCTCAAGCGCCTAGCCGTGAGCCGCCTGGGCAAGCAGGTTATCGATGTGGTCGACGTGGACGCCGGCTATGCGGATACCGATGGCGCGCCCAAGCAGGTGCTCACCGATGTGACCTGGCTCATTGGCGCGGGCGACCGCTATGGCCTTTTGGGCGAGAACGGCGCCGGCAAGTCCACACTGCTTGACGTGATTCAGGGCAAGATCGCGCCCCTGCGCGGCCGTGTAAAGATTGGCCAGACAGTGCGCTTTGGCGTGCTGTCGCAGCAGCTCGAGGAGCTCGAACCCTACATGGGCGACACGATCCGCGAGGTGCTCAGCAACTATAAGAAGTACTACGTCATCGACGGCAAGGAGACTTCGCCTGAGAAGCTTTGCGAGCGCCTGGGCTTTACGACCCAGCAGCTCTGGAGCCGCATCGGCGATCTTTCGGGCGGCCAGCGCCGTCGCCTGTCGCTGCTGCTGACGATTCTGGACGAGCCCAACGTGCTCATCCTGGACGAACCCGGCAACGACCTGGATACCGACATGCTGGCGATTGTCGAGGACCTGCTCGACGGCTGGCCCGGCACGCTGATTCTGGTGACGCACGACCGTTTCCTCATGGAGCGCGTGACCGACCAGCAGTGGGCGCTGCTTGACGGTCATCTGACGCATATGCCCGGCGGCGTCGACCAGTATCTGCGCCTGTGCAACGCCACGGCCGAGGGCGAGCCCGTGGGCGCGCCGAGTGCCAAGACCGGCACGTTCGACACCGGCGCCGCAGCGGTTGCGGCCGAAAAGCCCAAGACGAGCGGGCAGCCCAACGGTCTTTCCAACGCTGAGCGCCAGAAGCTCCGCCGCGAGGTGAGCTCGCTCGAGCGCAAGATGGAGACGCAGCGCGCTCGCGTTGAGGAGGCCGAGGCCGCGATGGCGCAGGTCGATCCCACCAACTACACGGCGCTCGGCGAGCAGCAGGCAAAGATCGACGAGGCCCACGCCGCTATGGACGAGCTGGAGATGGCGTGGCTCGAGGCGAGCGAGAAACTCGAGGGCGAGGAGTAGACGAGGATGATCAAGGCCGCGTTTTTCGATATCGACGGCACGCTGCTGAGCTTTAAGACCCACCGGATTCCGGCGTCGGCGCAGCAGGTGCTCGACAGCTTTCGCGAGCAGGGGATTGCGTGCGTGATCGCCACGGGCCGTCCGACCTACCAGATGCCCGATTGGCTGTTCGACCTGGGCTGGGATGCGTACATTACGCTTTCGGGCCAGCACTGCTTTGATACCGAGGGGGTTTACCGTAGCTGCCCGATTGACCCGGACGACGTTGCGGTGATCGTGGACCAGGTGGCCGAGGGGCGCTACGACTCGCTGTGCATGCAGGGCGAGAACTCGTTTGTGAACCGTCTGTCCGAGCGCGTGGTGACGGCTGGCAGCAACGCGGGGATCGTCTACCACGAGGAGCCGTTTGAGCATGCCTTTGACGCGCCGGTCTACCAGTTCTGCGCCTTTGTGGACCCGGCCGACGAGCATATCGTGACCGATGCCGTGTCGCATTCGCTCACTACGCGCTGGTGCGATCTGTTCTGCGATATTATTCCGGCCAACGGCGGCAAGGACCTGGGCGTGGCGGCGACGCTCGAGCGGCTGGATATCGACGCGAGCGAGGCGATCGCCTTTGGCGACGGCGAGAACGACCTGTCGATGTTCTCGGCCGTGGGCACAAGTGTTGCCATGGGCAACGCGCAGGAGACCGTGAAGGCCGCAGCGACCTACGTGACGACCGCCGTGGATGATGACGGGATTTACAACGCCGCCAAGCACTTTGGGCTGGTGTAGCTGCGGATTCGGCACTTGGGGACGTTCCTTTTCTGCCGGCAGTCGGGGACACTCTTTGCGGGATGTGTCCCCGTTTTGTTTTCGTCCCGTGCGTTTTGTGAAACACGGCTAACTTTTTGGTCAGGGCAGTAAGACATGGTCAACTTTTGCGGTAAAGTAAGCCAAGGAAAGTATCCAAAGGCTAACTAGCAATCATCGCGAAAGGCGGCCCATGGCCCTACGTGAATCCGGAGAAGACTATCTCGAATCGATCTACGTTCTGTCGGAACGTCAGGGCATCGTGCGCTCGATCGACGTTGCCGAATACCTGGGCGTGACCAAGGCGAGCGTCTCTAAAGCCATGGCGACGCTGGAGAACAGCGGCTATGTCGAAATGGGCAAGCGCGACGTTCATCTGACGGAGCGTGGTCTGGAGGTCGCTCGCCAAATGTGGGAGCGTCACTGCTTTTTTGTAGGTCTGCTAGAGGACGCAGGCGTAACGCCCGAGGTCGCGTCGCAAGAGGGCTGCCACATGGAGCACTGCCTGAGCGAGGAGAGCTTCGAGAAGCTAAGATCGATGCTGAGACGGGGCAGCGACCGGGATCAGTAACCCCACCAACCAAGTCCAACTCAGACAAGGAACCCCGCCAGCAAGCGATGCCCAAGAACTGCCAGTATGTGTCGCCGCAGGCCGGGGCCGGGCTTGGTTTTGAAAACATTCCGCAGACCAGAAGCGCCCC
The DNA here is from genome assembly GCA_958346935.1 of uncultured Collinsella sp. Classification (GTDB taxonomy): domain Bacteria; phylum Actinomycetota; class Coriobacteriia; order Coriobacteriales; family Coriobacteriaceae; genus Collinsella. The sequence goes on along the minus strand of CATVTM010000057.1, from coordinate 31 downwards.
CGTTCGTAGCTCCGAAGGAGCAGAACGGGGG
>CATVTM010000056.1 GCA_958346935.1 uncultured Collinsella sp. | reverse complement strand
TCATGCGCGACCACGCCGGCAACGGCATCATCGTGTGCTCCATCGAGAACCTCGACCCCATGGGCGTGCATACCGGTGACTCCATCACCGTGGCGCCGGCGCAGACCCTCTCCGACCTTGAGTATCAGCGCATGCGTGTCGCCTCGCTCGCCATCCTGGAAAAGATCGGCGTCGAGACCGGCGGCTCTAACGTGCAGTTTGCCGTGAACCCCCAGACCGGCCGCCTGATCGTCATCGAAATGAACCCGCGTGTGAGCCGTTCGTCCGCGCTGGCCTCCAAGGCCACGGGTTTCCCCATCGCCAAGGCCGCCGCTCGCCTGGCGGTGGGCTACACGCTCGACGAGATCGTCAACGACATCACCAAGGCAACGCCCGCCTGCTTTGAGCCCACGATCGACTACTGCGTGGTCAAGGTGCCGCGCTTTGCCTTCGAGAAGTTCAAGGGCACCGACCCCACGCTCACCACGCGCATGAAGGCCGTGGGCGAGATCATGGCGATTGGCCGCACCTTTGAGGAGGCCTTTGGCAAGGCCATGCGTTCGCTGGAGGACGGGCATCAGGGCATTTGTGCCGGTGGCAAGGAAGGTGCCGACAAACTGAGCGACGATGAGCTCGCTCAAGCCGTGGCAACGCCGACCGAGCACCGCATCTTCTTTGTGGTCGAGGCCCTGCGCCGTGGCTGGGACATCGCTCGCATCCATGCCATCTGCGGTATCGATCCGTGGTACCTCAACCGTATCAACGACATGGTGCAGGTCCAGGAGAGCATCCGCGGCCTGCGTGTGGAGGATATCGACGCCGACGCGATGCGTCTGCTCAAGCAGTACGGCACGAGCGACGCCGAGATCGCCGCGCTGACCGGCTCGGACGAGCGCTTTGTTCGCGCTTATCGCAAGGGCCTGGGCGTGGTTCCCAGCATGAAGACGGTCGATACCTGCGCTGCGGAGTTCTCGAGCGCCACGGAGTACCATTACAAGACGTACGAGAACATCTACCGCACGAGCCCGGATGCCAAGAAGTGCGTAGCTCCCGACGAGACCACGCCGGCGAGCAAGCCCAAGGCGATGATCCTGGGCGCCGGCCCCAACCGCATTGGCCAGGGTATCGAGTTCGATTACTGCTGCGTGCACGCGAGCTACGCGCTGGCAGCCCGCGGCTTCGAGACCATCATGGTCAACTGCAATCCCGAGACCGTCTCGACCGACTATGACACGTCCGACCGCCTGTACTTTGAGCCGCTCACCTACGAGGACGTCATGGACGTTATCGATGTTGAGCGCCCCGACGGCGTCGTGGTGACGCTCGGCGGCCAGACCCCGCTTAAGCTGGCGCGCATGCTCGAGGAGAGCGGCGTGAACATCATGGGCACCAAGCCCGATGCCATCGACTTTGCCGAGGACCGCGAGCGCTTTGCCGCCCTGCTCGACAAGCTGGGCATCATGTATCCGCCGGCGGGCCAGGCCACCTCGTTTGAGGAGGCCGAGGCCGTTGCCGCACACATCGGCTACCCGCTGCTGGTGCGTCCGAGCTACGTGCTGGGCGGCCGCGGCATGATGATCGCCTACGATGCCGAGCATCTGCGCGATTACATGGCCGAGGCCGCGCGCATTAGCCCCGACTACCCGGTGTATCTGGACCGCTTCTTGGAGGGCGCGATCGAGTCCGATGTCGACGCCCTGTGCGATGGCGAAGAGGTCTACATCGGCGGCATTCTGGAGCATATCGAGGAGGCCGGTATTCACTCCGGCGACTCTGCGACCTGCATCCCGCCGTTCAGCTTTAGCGAGAGCCTGCAGGCAAAGCTTCGCGAGACCACGCGCCGCATCGCGATGGCGCTGGGCGTACGCGGCCTGGTCAACGTGCAGTACGCCATCAAGGGCGAGACCGTTTACGTGATCGAGGCCAACCCGCGTGCCAGCCGCACCGTGCCGTTTATCTCCAAGGCCACCGGCGTGCCGCTGGCCAAGTGCGCGGCGCGTATCATGGCAGGCGATTCCATCGCGAGCCTGGGCCTGCCGAGTGACGAGCGCCAGCTGGACTGGTTCTGCATGAAGGAAGCCGTTATGCCCTGGGGTCGTTTCCCGGGCGCTGACGTTATCCTGGGGCCCGAGATGAAGTCGACGGGCGAGGTCATGGGTATCGCTAAGAGCTATCCCGAGGCATACGCCAAGACGCAGCTGGCGATTGACTACAAGCTGCCCGACCCGAGCGCCGGTAAGGTGTTCATTAGCGTGTGCGACCGCGACAAGCGTCATATCCTTTCGGTCGCCCGTATCCTGCGCTACCTGGGCTTTGATATCTGCTCCACCGAGGGTACGGCGCGCGTGCTGCGTGGAGGCAACGTGACGTGCGAGATCGTGGAGAAGATTAGCGGTCCGCACGACGGCGAGCGTCCCAACATCGGCGACCTCATCGTCGATGGCAAGATCGCGGTGATCATCAACACGCCGTACGGTCCGGGCTCGCGCGGCGACGGCTATCTGCTACGTACCGAGGCCGTGCGACGCGGTGTGACCTGCGTGACCGCGATGTCTGCCGCCAACACGTACGTGAGTGCCATCGAAGCGGTGCGCGAGGACCAGCAGGGTCACGGCAGCGCCAACGACATGGGCATGGACGTCATCGCCCTGCAGGACCTGCCGCAGTACACGGTGTAACTGACCTGTTCGGCCGGGGTGGGGGAGTCGAGTTTCCCCCTTCGCTCCGGCTGCAAGCAGAGTCGCTCAGTGGGAAAAATCGGCTCCCCCGCCCCGGCCTGCGGTGACTTGGTTGCACCGTGTGCTGCAGAAGGGGCTTTGGGCGATGACTAGGGCTGAGAAATAAGGTGCGCGTGGGCTCTGTCGTTCGTTCGAACGACAGAGCCCACGTTTTGTATGGGGTCCGCTGGCGAATTTTCATTCGCCAGCGGACCTTTTGGCAGGGGCGAGACGCACTCCTGGACAGTTAGTTCAGATACGTATAATTCAGAGGGCGGACGAAGGTCGATTTGGGGTCGATTGAGCTGTTTTGGTCTTCTAGGCCAGCAGAAGTGCTCGCTCAAGGGCGAGAAAGGCCCATTATTGGCTCCAGAATGGCTCCAACCCGATCCATTAGCGCCAATAGGCACAGCCAAAAAATACGTATCTGAACTAATTGCCCACCACCTTCCGTAAACCTCTCATTCAAGCAAAAATCAGCCAACGTACGTCATAGCAATCCCCGGTAGGTCGAGGGGTGCTTTGCGGGCGGGCCGGGCTTTATCTGAACGACTTTGCGAAGCAACCGGAGTGAAGATAAAGCCCGGCCCGCCCGCAAAGCACCACGCAGACCGCAGGGACGGGAGCAGCTATACTACTCTCAGTAGTTAAGGGTCGCGGATTCGCCGCGTCACCGCTCTCAACAGGAGGTCTTTGTTTATGGCAGATCAGAAGCCGGTTGTCGGGATCATCATGGGCTCCAAGTCCGATCTGGGCGTTATGGAAGGTTGCACCGCAGAGCTCGAGGCGCTGGGTGTGCCCTATGAGCTCGTCATTGCGAGCGCGCATCGCACACCGGCGAAGGTCCACGAGTGGGCTTCGACTGCCGCCGATCGCGGTATCAAAGTGATTATCGCCGCCGCCGGCAAGGCTGCTCACCTGGGTGGTGTCGTGGCTGCCTTTACGCCGCTGCCGGTTATCGGCGTGCCTATGAAGACGAGTGATCTGGGCGGCATGGATTCGCTGCTGTCGATGGTGCAGATGCCTTCGGGCGTGCCCGTGGCCTGCGTTGCCATCAACGGCGCCAAGAACGCCGCCATCTACGCCACGCAGATTCTGGGCGCTTGCGACCCCGAGTACCGCAAGGTTATCGAGAAGATGAAGCAGGAGATGGCCGACGCCTAGGCGTTCCGCCGTTTCATCGCAGTATAAGGAGAGCCATGTCCGACTATCAGGGAAAACGATTCAAGGCTTCTCAGATTCCCGATCCGTCGAAGCCGGGTGCTGCCCATGCGGCGCAGCAGGGTCGGGCATCCTCTCCTCAGCAGCCGCGCGCGCCGCGCCCCGTGACACCGGCGACGCATCGTCGACAGGACGCGCCGGCCGCATATCGACCTTCATCTTATAGCACCGCTAAGAAGCCGCCCCGGTCTTCATCGCATGCCACGCCGTCGGATTACACCGAGCCGCCGCGCAAAAAGCGCCGCTCCATTATTCCCATTCTGCTCATCATCGTGGGCATCGGTCTGATTGTCGCCGCTGCCGCTATCTTTATTAATGCTCAGATTGGCTATAAGCAGGCGAGCGATTCGTATCAGAAAATCGAGAAGCAATATATAAGCGATAAGGACGCCAGCGGCGTACCGATTATCGACTTCGATGCACTTGCTCAGACGAACCCCGAGATTGTGGGTTGGATTTATGTGCCGGGAACCAACATCAACTATCCTGTGGTGCAGACCAACAACAACTCCAAATACCTCAACACGCTGTTCGACGGTACGGCCAATGCATCTGGGGCCATTTTCCTGGATAGCGATGACACCGCGCCGGGAATGGTTGACCAGCAGACCACGATCTACGGACACCATATGAACGATGGGTCGATGTTCAACGTGATTTCGGATACGACAGACCAGGCAACGTTCGATAGCATTGAATATGTGTACTACATCACACGGGATGCTACGTATAAGCTGCGACCACTGGCGACCAAGGTCGTTGAGGACACGTATGCCAAGGCGCGCACGCCCAATTTTGAGGGCGACGACGGGCTCAAGAACTACCTGTCCGAGATGCTCGACGGTGCCTCTGCCGTGGCGAGCGATGCCACCGATCGTGCCGCTTCGGCAACCAAGGTCGTAACGCTTGTGACCTGTCGTTCGTTATCGCTGAGCAACACGCGTGCCGTCATGGTGCTCACGCCGGTCGAGGAATAAGTTGTTCGAGAATAGCTAAAAAGCCACGTCCCAAATTGGCTACTCAATGACGGTGAAAGGGGAAATGATGCTCGAGAATGGCAAAACGATGCCTTCGGTTGATGCTTGGCTGCGCGAGGCCAAGGCCGATTCGTCGGCACCTGCGTGCGGTATGTATCTGACGCATAACGGCGTGGTGCGCGCGACGCCCAAGTCCGAGGTCCGCGGGATCGAAACCGATGGCGTAGCTCCCGGGCGCAGGGTGGGCGGCATGGTGTTCGGCTACGACGCCAGCAAGGTGCAGGCTGCTATCGAGGCCACGCGCGCGATGCCAGGTATCGGCTATGTGCGCGTGTGGCTGGCAAGCGGCGAGCTTGCCGTAGGTGACGACATCATGCTCGTGCTCATCGGCGGGGACATTCGCCCGCACGTGGTCGATGCGCTGCAGGCGCTCGTCGGCACCATCAAGAATGAATGCGTGAGTGAGGTCGAGCGCGAGGCGTAGAGGCTTGCGTCGATAGAAGGCTCGTTTATAAAAATGCCCGCCGGTACGTGTGATACCGGCGGGCATTTTGCGTTTTGGGCGCGGTTGGCGCTACACGCGCGTCGCATCCTTGGGGCTCATGGTCATGCTCTGGAAGCGGTTTTCCATGTACTCGTTATCGAAATACTTGCCGTAGAACTGCGCGACGGGAATATCGTTGACCGTGCCGTTGACGCGCTGATACCAGTAGTCGAGCGATTGCAGCGTCATAACGCCATCGACCAGCATAATGATGGTGAAGATGACGGTAGCCGAGTAGCGGCTCTTCCACGGAATCATGTTGATGAGCTTGAGCAGCCTCGGCAGTAGCAGCTTGATCCAGATGAGGCCACCCAGACCCCACAGGCAGGCGAAGCCTGTGCAGGTACGTCCGCCGGTAAGGACGGCGAGCGGATCGGGCATGCCAAAGAGCTTCATATGCGAGTAGCTCCACGAGACCACGCCAAACGAGGTCTGCATAAACCAGCCCACGAACACCTCAAAGCTGGCGCCGAGCAGCGCACTCACCAAAAAGATAATGATGGGGTTCTTTTTATAGAAGCGGTTGAGCACCATGGTCATGAGTACGGCGCCAAATCCGTAGATGGGGCTGAAGGGACCAAACAGCATGCCGGCGCGGTTCTGGTAGACGCCCGGGTCGTCGACCGTCATATGCCAGATGTCCTCGGCGATCAGACCGAGTATGCAGCAGACAAAGAATACCCAGAACAGGTTGAAGTAGTTGAGTTTGATGTAGCCCTCGCCGGTTTCATCGCGCCCGAGCATGCCCTCGGCGGCGGCGTCGCGGTCGAGCATCTCCTGCAAGCGGCGCTGCAGCTCGCGCTCCTGGCGCAGCGTGGGGTCGACGGTGGCCGAAAGCGCGACGAGGATGCCGAGCTGGATGGCAGGGCGAAGCAAGAAGGGCCCGATGCCCTGGAGCATCACGTCGACCAAAAGCTCGACGACGGTGAATGCAATAAGGATGTAGGACAGGCGAGCGGCGTTGCGGCGCTGGTTTTTGATAAGGTCCAGGCCAAAGATGATCAGGATGACGGCGCTTGCCGCAGAGAGCATGATGCCGGCGACGATAAGGCCGACCGCGACGAGCGTGTTGTCGCCGAGCTTGGCGGCGGCGTTGCCGTTGATGAGCGCGGTGATGACCTGCCACATAAAGGCGCCGACCGAAGGGAGCGTGCCCACGCCGGACAGGATGCATAGGACGGCGTACACCTTAATGATGAGGGGGATCTTCTTGACCTCCGTGGCGCTGGGGACGCTGGGGTCGAGTTCGTTTCGATCCATACATAACCTTTCTCGTTTTGCTGTAGGTACAAGGATACGCCGCCGACCTGCCAAAAGACAGGACGAACGTCCCAATTGCAACAATGCAAGCCCCAACGGCGGGCGAGACGCGTCGCGACGGAAGCATGCGGGACCGTCGGTCCCGAGACGGCTGCCCAATAAAATGTTTGGCTGCAAAACGGATTATAAGCTCGGTGGGCTTTTAAAAAGCGCTGTTCATGCGCGGGAGTGCTTGTCTTGCCGTGCGTATAATAGGGCAGGTAACGCCAAATAACGAGGCTCTGAGGGGATGCCATGTCTCAAGAAACCATCCGCGCGGCCGAGCATGCCGCGGGACAGGTGAAGACCATGTCGACGTATGATCTGGACTCCGACCAGCTGCATGAGGAATGCGGCATTTTTGGTGTGTGGGCACCCGATCGCGATGTGGCTCGACTGACGTACTTTGGTCTGCGCGCGCTGCAGCATCGCGGCCAGGAATCGGCGGGAATCGCCGTGGGTGATGGCGGCACGGTTATGGTCCGCAAGGATCTGGGCCTGCTCGACCGCGTGTTCTCCAACGCCGACCTGTCGACGCTCTCCGGCCAGCTGGCCGTGGGCCACGTGCGCTATGGCACCGCCGGCGCCAAGAGCTGGGAAGCCTCGCAGCCGCACCTCTCTACCATCAATAGCGTCATTATCGCGCTCGCGCACAACGGTACTCTGGTCAACACCGACGAGCTGCGCCGCCAGCTGATCGAGCTGGGCGTGCCGTTCCTCTCCAATTCGGATTCCGAGGTCGCGACCAAGCTTATCGGCTACTTTACTCAGCGTACAGGCCATCTGCGTGAGGGCATTCGCAAGACCATGGAGCTCGTGCGCGGCGGCTACGCCATGACGCTCATCAACGAGCAGGCACTCTACGCATTCCGCGATCCGCACGGCATTCGCCCGCTCGTGCTGGGCAAGCTGGTGGACGAGGGCCTGGACCAGGCCGATGCCGCATCCGTTTCGCAGCTGCCGTCGCAGGACGGCGCCGCGACGGTCGACTCCGCCGTCCGTGTCACGCGCGCCGGCGGCTGGGTCGTTGCTTCCGAGACCTGCGCACTCGACATCGTGGGTGCCGAGTACGTCCGTGACGTTCGTCCCGGCGAGATCTTGCGCATCAGCGCCGAGGGTCTGGTATCCGAGCAGGGCGTGCCTGCAGCCGAAGAGCCCGCCAACTGCATCTTTGAGCAGGTCTACTTCGCCCGTCCCGACTCCATCATGAACGGCAAGAGCGTTTACGCCTGCCGTTACGACATGGGTCGTCAGCTGGCACATGAGGAGCCCGTCGAGGCCGACCTGGTCATCGGCGTGCCCGACTCCGGCCTGCCGCCCGCGGAGGGGTATTCGCACGAGAGCGGTATTCCCTTTGGCGAGGGTCTTATCAAGAACCGCTACGTGGGCCGTACGTTTATCGAGCCTACGCAGGAGTTGCGCGCCATGGGCGTGCGCATGAAGCTTAACCCGCTGCGCGACAACATCGAGGGCAAGCGCCTCGTCGTGATCGACGACTCCATCGTGCGCGGTACCACTATGGTGCAGCTCGTCAAGATGCTGCGCAATGCCGGCGCCAAGGAGATTCATATCCGCATCAACTCGCCCGAGGTCATCTGGCCGTGCTTCTACGGTATCGATACCGACGTGCAGTCGCAGCTTATCAGCGCCAACAAGACGGTCGACGAGATTTGCGAGTATATCGGCGCCGATTCGCTGGCCTTCCTTTCGGTCGAGGGCCTGCTTAAGGTCATGCCCAAGGGCGGTTACTGCGATGCGTGCTTTACCGGCCGCTACCCCGTGGCGATTCCCGAGAGCTTTGGCCGCGATAAGTTTATGGAGGGCTTTAAGCCCCGCAACCTGGATAAGCCGCTGCACTTTGACGACGACGCCGTGGTCGAGAAATACGACGACCGCAGCTGGGAAGAGGAGCACGGCGAGGCCTAAAGCCTGCCATGTAGGGACAGGTTTATTCTGGTAGGTTTTACCTGCTGTTTTGTTGATATGACGGCGTGTGCTGTTATGGCACACGCCGAAATGAACGCAACTATGAGCACCGTTTGGCGCCCGCGCGGCGCCACGGTAGTGGGAGAGGAAGGCTCAGATGAGCGACAGCAAGCATGTGACGTATGAGGATGCCGGCGTCGATACCGCCGAGGGCGGCCGCGCCGTTGACGCTATTAAGCAGATGGTCAAGGACACCAATCGCCCCGAGGTTATCGGCGGTATCGGTGGCTTTGGTGGCTTATTCTCGGCCGCCGCGCTTAAGGATATGGAAGACCCGATTCTGATTAGCGGTACCGACGGCGTGGGCACCAAGCTCGTGCTCGCCCAGATCATGGACCGTCACGAGACGGTGGGCCAGGACCTGGTCGCTATGTGCGTCAACGACATTCTGGCTTCGGGCGCCGAGCCGCTGTTTTTCCTGGACTACGTTGCCATCGGTCACATCGAGGCCGAGCACATGGCAAAGATCATCAAGGGCGTGGCCGATGGCTGCAAGCTCGCGGGCTGCGCGCTCGTGGGCGGCGAGATGGCCGAGCACCCGGGCGTTATGGCTCCGGCCGACTACGACCTCGCCGGCTTTACCGTGGGCGTCGTCGATCGTCCCAAGATGCTCGACCCCGCGAATGTCCGCCCCGGCGACGTGATCCTGGGCCTGCCTTCCACCGGCGTGCACTCCAACGGCTACTCGCTCGTGCGTAAGGTCATCGGCGTCGACGGTATTAAGCCGGGCACGCCCGAGGCCGCCGCTAAGGCCGAGGAGCTGAGCCGCCCGCTCGAGGAGCTCGGTGGCGCTTCGCTGGCTGACGCCCTGTTGGCCCCCACGCGCATCTATGTCAAGCCGATTCTTGAGTTGCTCCGCGGCGGCGCCAACGTGCACGCCATCGCCCACATCACTGGCGGCGGTATTACCGAGAACCTCAACCGCGCGCTCGCCGACGACGTCGACGCCGTGGTCACCCGCAACGGTGCCGAGATGGGCTGGGACGTTCCGCCCGTCATCACCTACGTGTCGCGCCAGGCCGAGCTCGCGCCCAATGAGGCATGCAAGACCTTCAACATGGGCGTTGGCCTGTGCCTGATCGTCGCCCCCGAGGACGAGGCCGCGGTTACCGAGGCCCTGGTCGCGCTGGGCGAGAAGCCGTTCCGCGTGGGCGAGTGCGTCGAGGGTTCCGGTAAGGTCGTGTACTCCGATGAGCGCTAACGAGCAGATGGCTGCTGCCGAGGGCCTGGGCTTTGTGCCCTACACCCGTCCGACCGGCACCGATACGGCCGAGCCGCTCAAGATCGGTGTGCTCATCAGCGGTTCGGGTACCAACCTGCAGGCGCTGATCGATCTGATCGCTGCCGGCAAGCTCAACGCTTCGATTGAGCTTGTGGTGTCGAGCCGTCCTTCGGCTAAGGGTTTGCAGCGCGCTGAGCGCGCGGGCATCCAGACGCTCACACTGTCCAAGGATGTCTATGCCGACCCTATTGCCGCCGACGAGATCATCGCGCACGAGCTTCTCGAGCGCGGCTGCGAGTATGTGGTCATGGCCGGCTACATGCGCATGGTGTACACGCCGCTGCTGGCGGCGTTTCCCAACCGCGTGGTCAACTTACATCCGGCGCTGCTGCCGAGCTTTACCGGTGCGCATGCGATTGATGACGCCTTTGCGCGCGGCGTCAAGGTAACTGGCGTGACCGTGCATTTTGCCAACGAGATCTACGACAACGGTCCCATCATCGCCCAGCGCGCGCTGGCTGTCGAGGAAGGCTGGGATGTCGACACGCTCGAGGAGCACATCCACGCGATCGAGCACGTGCTGTATCCCGAGGTCGTGCAGATGCTCGCCGACGGTCGCGTCCACGTGCTGGAGAGCGGCAAGGTCGCAATTGATGCGCCCCGCGGCTAGTGGCGCACAGTACAATTTAGCCGAGTAGTCAGGGTGGTCATTGGCGCCAAGGCGCGAGTGGCCACCCTTTGTTTTGTGTAGTCATCGGGGACGTTCTTGAATGACTAGTCGTTTAAGAACGTCCCCGATGACTGGGTGAGAGGGGTGGGCCCATGGCGGATAACGAAGCGCTGTTTACGCCTGAGCTGGTGTTTTTTGATTGGGAGTGCGCAACGCCGGACGAGGTGTTTGCGCGGCTCGAGGGTGAGCTTGCCCCGCGCGGCTACATTGCGCCCGGCTGGCTTGACGCCGTCCGCACGCGCGAGGAGGCCTATCCCACGGGTCTTGCCATGCCGGCGGCAAATATCGCCATTCCGCATACCGACCCGGGATTTGTGTCCAAGCCCTATATCGCGGTGGTAAAGCCCGCCGCGCCCGTGACGTTTAACGCCATGGCGGGCATGGGTGCCCCGGTGCCGGCGCAGATCATCATCAACTTAGGCATTGCCGAGCCGGGCGGTCAGGTCGAGGCGCTTCAGGCGCTTATGAATATCTTTATGGACACCGACGCCGCAGCCGACGTGCTCGGCCAAACCACGCCCCAGGGCATGGTCGATGCCATCCGCCGTCACTTCTAAGGTAGGGCTAAGCCGGCACCTGGGGACTGTCCCTAACTGCCGGCAGAAAAGGAACGTCCCTGGCTGCCAGCCCTGTCTCCTTTGCACCAAAATGGTGCAGATTAACCTGTCCCAGTTGCACCAGGTGTGTGCGGGGGCTGCGTTGTGACACAATGGCGTTTGTTCGATTCGTGATGCGAAAGGCCAAACATGGCAAACAAGAAAAAGAACCCCGAGGCCGCGCCGACGCCTGAGCAACGGTCCCGCGCCGCCTCCAGCTCTCGTAAGAAGCAGCGCAAGACCTATGTGTCCAAGACCGTCAAGATCGTTTTGGTGGTCATCGGCGTGCTGGCAATGCTGCTTTCCGTCTCGGCCATGGCGTGCTCCGGCCTGATGTCGCAAGCCGAGGACACCGGCTCGGGCTACAAGCTCACCGGCGGCGTGGCTGCGACCATCAACGGCACCAACCTCACCGAGGACACCGTGACCAAGCAGATCATGAGCATGCGCACGTCCTACGGCTACACCAAGGACGAGGACTGGGCACAGTACCTGGTCGATAATGACCTCACGCCCAAGAAGTACCGCAAGCAGCTCATCGATTCCTACACGCAGCAGATTCTGCTTCAGCAGGCGCAGAAGGAGAACGGCGTGACCGTCTCGGACGAGGAAGTCGAGAAGGCTTGGAAGGACGCGTGCAAGAGCGCGGGCGGCGCCAAGACCTTTAAGGAGACCCTCAAGACCTACGGCTACACCGAGGACACCTACAAGGATTCGCTCAAGGAGAGCTTGGCGCAGCAGAAGCTCAAGGATGCCGTGGCACCCACCAGCAAGCCCAAGGACAGCGAGATCGTCGATTACATCAATGAGAACCTGTCCAACTACAACGACGCCCGTCGTTCGTCGAATATCCTGATCAAGGTCGATTCCGACGCCTCCGACGAGGACAAGGCTGCCGCCAAGGCCAAGGCGCAGGAGTGCCTGGACAAGATCAACTCCGGCGAGCTGAGCTTTGAGGACGCCGTGGAGCAGTACTCCGAGGACACCGGCTCCAAGGAGAAGAAAGGCGACGTGGGTTGGGACAAGCTCACCACCTTCGTCGACAGCTACCAGACGGCGCTCGAGGGCCTTAACAAGGGCGACGTGAGCGACGTGGTCGAGTCGACCTACGGCTACCACATCATCAAGTGCACCGACTACTTCCACGTTGATAATCAAGTCGATGACATCAAGCAGGTGCCCAAGGCCATCAAGAAGTACGTTTCCAACGTGGTGAAGACGCAGGCGGCCAGCACCGCGTACAGCGAGTGGCTGGAGCAGTACAAGAAAGACGCCGACATCACCGTTAACCCCATGCCCAAGGACGTGCCGTACAACGTCAGCCTGAAGGGCGTTACCAAGAGCTCGACCGACGATTCGTCGACGACTGAGTAATCATGGGGCGGTGCTCACACGAGTGCCGCCCAAGCTATTGAGGAGGATTTGCAGATGACCAACGAAGAGCTGCAGAAGGAAATGATCGCGGCCATGAAGGCCAAGGACAAGGTCCGCCTGTCCATCATTCGCCAGGTTAAGGCCGAGGTGAAGAACATTGAGGTCAACGAGCGCCGCGACGTGACCGAGGAAGACGTCAACAGCATGATCAAGCGTCTGATTAAGCAGACGAGCGAGACCCTGGAGATGTCCATTAAGGCTGGTACAGACCAGGAACGTACCGACAACCTGACCGAGCAGGTCAAGATTCTGGAGAGCCTGCTGCCCGCGCAGGTTTCGGGCAAGGAGCTCGAGGCCCTGATCGAGCAGGTCATCGCCGAGCTGGGCGCCACGTCCAAGAAGCAGATGGGCCAGGTTATGGGAGCACTCGGCAAGGCCACCGGCGGCAACTTCGATAAGCCGGCCGCGGCCAAGATCGTCGGAGCCAAACTCGCGTAATTTGTTACGCGGTTTTACCAAACCGCGTAACGGCTCGACGCTGCAAACCCGTACACGCGGCAATCTGACGTTCAATTTCAAGGGCGCGACCATAAGGTCTGCGCCCTTTCATTCA
>CATVTM010000055.1 GCA_958346935.1 uncultured Collinsella sp. | reverse complement strand
CATGCCGTCGAGGCCTTTATCGGGCGCAGCACCACGCCCTATACGCGCAAGATGGCGCGCCAGGCGGTGCAGCTCATCCACGACAATTTGCTCGAGGCCTATGAGCACGGGGAGAACATGCGTGCGCGCCGCAATATGCTTTCGGCGGCGTATAAGGCGGGTGTTGCCTTTACACGCTCCTATGTTGGATATGTGCATGCCATCGCACACAGCTTGGGCGGGCGTTACGGGATTCCGCACGGCTTGGCCAACGCTATCATCCTGCCGCATATGCTTCGTGCCTATGGCGAAGCTGCTGCTCCTAAACTCGCCGATCTCGCCCGCATGGCCGGCATTGCGCCGGCTAATGCGCTGGACAACGTGGCTGCTGAGGCCTTTATCGATTGGGTCGACCGCATGAACGCCGCCTTGGGCATACCCAAATATGTGACGGGCATTCGCCACTCCGACATTCCTGAGATGGCGACGCATGCCGATGCCGAGGCCAATCCCCTGTACCCCGTTCCGCTTTTAATGGACCGTTTGGAACTCGAGCATATGTACGAAGTTGTCGCAGGTGGTATGTTTGAGGGCGAGAACTAGGAGGGTTCATGAACACCGAGGAAATCGCGCACATCGTCGGCGATCAGCGCGCCTATTTTAAGACGCACGCCACGTTTGATGTCGATGCTCGACGTCGCGCGCTCGTGAGCTTGCGCGACACAGTGCGGGCGCACGAAGCCGATATTGCCCATGCGCTCAAGACCGATCTGGGTAAGTCACATGACGAAGCCTATATGTGCGAGATCGGCACCTCGCTTTCCGAGATCCGTCATCAGATTGCGCACGTGGCTCGATGGAGTCGCTCGCGCCTGCGTCCGTGTGACCTCGCCAACGCCGTGAGTGTGTGCAAGACGCAGTCCGTGCCCTATGGCGTCACACTCATCATGGCTCCGTGGAACTACCCGTTTTTACTGACGCTCGAGCCACTCGCCGGCGCCCTTGCCGCGGGCAATACCGTGGTCATCAAGCCGAGCGCCTATGCTCCGGCATCGAGCGCGGTGCTCAAGCAAATCTGTGAAGAGGCATTTGATCCGCGCTTGGTGACGGTCGTCGAAGGCGGGCGTGCCGAAAACGAAGCGTTGCTCGATGAGTGCTGGGACAAGATCTTCTTTACCGGTAGCGTTCCGGTCGGCAAGCTCGTCATGGAGCGTGCAAGTAAAAACCTCACACCCGTGACGCTTGAGCTGGGCGGAAAGAGTCCCTGCATCGTGGATGCGACGGCTAACTTGAAGGTCGCGGCACGCCGTATCGCCTTTGGTAAATGGCTCAACGTGGGGCAGACCTGCGTGGCGCCCGACTACCTGCTGGTCGATGCGCGCGTGCACGACGAGCTGCTGGACCTCATCAAGGAGGAGGCCCGCCGCATGTTTGGCGAGCATCCGCTCGACAATGAGAATTACGGTCATATTGTCAACGCCAAGCATTTCGCGCGCGTACGCGGGCTGATCGACCCCGACAAGGTTGTGCTGGGAGGTACCGCGCGCGAGTCGTCGCTCAAGATTGAACCGACGATTTTGGACGGCGTGGCGCCTGAGGACGCCGTAATGCAGGAGGAGATTTTCGGCCCCATCTTGCCGGTGCTGTCGTTTGAGAGCCTAGACGAGGCCGAGACGTTTATTACGGATCGTCCGACGCCGCTGGCCCTGTATATCTTTAGCCAAGACCGTGAGGTTCAGCAGCGCTTTGTGCGTTACGTGCCCTTTGGTGGTGGCTGTGTTAATGACACCATTATGCATTTGGCCACGAGCCATATGGGCTTTGGCGGCATGGGGGCGAGCGGTATGGGACAGTACCATGGACGCGAGAGCTTCGATACGTTTAGCCACAAGAAGAGCATCGTGAACAAGGCAACGTGGCTGGACGTGCCGTTCCGCTATGCCCCTTACGCAAGCTGGAAGCACAAGTTCGTGCGCATGTTTGTGCATTAGAATCAGATGACATAGGGATAAACAAAGTGGCCGCCCCCGCGTAAGCGAAGACGGCCATTTCTCACGATGAAAACGTGTATCGGAGTTGGCAAGACCCGCTGCCACGGGTGCCATCCGTGTTCCTATCTTATCTGCAAGCGTTTCGTTGCGCAAGCGTTGCGGCAAACGATTGAAAGACGCAGACAGGATGAATTTGTGTCCGCACGGGCCCGTAGACTTCTCAACTACGTTGTGGATGCTCGCTAATCGGTAATGGAGGCGCACGTGTTTGATGACGATGACCTGTTCGATCTGACAGACGATCCGTTTGAGTGGGATATGCTACTCGATGACGATGAGTTGGAGCAGGACCGTAAGAAGCGGCAGGGCAAGAAGACGCGGGATGACGCTTCGAAAAAGCAGGACAAGCGTCGCCGAGGTCTGTTCGGCGGGCTCTTTGGGTGACTGTCTCATCGCCGCGTCTGTATACTAAACAGGTCTTATACGCGTTGCGAAATGAGGACAGAGACGATGATGTGGTTTACCGCCGACCTGCACCTGGGCGATACGAATATCTTGCACGACATGGATCGACCGTTTGATTCGGTCGAGGAGATGAACCGCAAGGTCATCGATGCCATCAATGAGTGCGTGGCTGTGGACGACTGCCTCTATATCTTGGGAGACTTTACCTATCGTTTGCCCCTGGCGGAGGCGGTGCGCCTGCGCGAGCGCATCGAATGTCAGAACGTAACGCTCATCCGCGGTAACCATGACGGCGACTGGGAAGATCCAGACGCGCCGCACATTTGGGATGAGGTGCGCGATTATCTGGAGGTCGCCCCCGGTTACGCTAAGGGCCATCGCCTGGTAATGAGCCATTACCCCATGCTCAGCTGGAACGGCAAGGCGCGTGGCGCCATCATGTTGCACGGGCATATCCACAGCAGGGGAGACCGCACCAACGCGCGCAACCGCGATCGCGAGCGCCCGGTCCTGCGCTACGACGTTGGCCTCGATGCCAACAACTACAAGCCCGTAAGCCGTGACCAAATCCTAGGCTTCTTTGGACTCTAGCTGTAAGTGCAGGTAGAATGAACGCGCCGCGCGGATGGTCTGCACGGCGCGTTTTAGTAGGAGCGATGATTCCATGAGGGCTATCCAGCGCATTAACCACAACGCTGCCATCTGCGAAGATGGCGCGGGGCGTCAGCTTATCGCGCTGGGTCGTGGTATCGGCTTTGGCGATATGCCGCATGAGGTCGACCTGGATGTCATCACGCGTACCTTTTACGGCATTGATTCAAAGTACCTGGCGTTTATTGATGAGGTCGACCCCGAGGTGCTGGAGTTTTCTGCTCAGCTGGCTGATATCGCAACCGGACAGCTTTCGTACGAATTGAGCCCTAACCTCCCCATTACACTGGCGGACCATATCCAGTTTGCCATTAAGCGCGCCCGCGAACACATGGTGGTGTCGTTGCCGCTCGAGCGCGATCTGGAGCAGCTGCATCCCATCGAATACCGCTTGGGCGAGCTGGCTGTTCGCGGCATCCAGAAAAGCTTCCGTGTGCGTATGCCCCGAAGCGAGGCCGCGGGCATTGCCATGTCGATTGTCAACGCATCGGTTAAGCCGAGCGAGCGGCGCGTGCTTGCCGAGCAGCACGAGGAGCGACTGCTCGATATGACGGTCGCGATTATTCAAGAAGAGTTGGGTGTGACGGTCGATCGCTCGTCGTTCGCCTTTACTCGCTTTGCCACTCATGTACGCTATCTGCTCGACCGCGTGGCAAAGAAGGAGCCGATCGATACCGAGAACTCCGGTCTTTACGACGTGCTCGTGGAGCAGTATCCGGCGGCATCGCGTTGCGCTCATCGTGTCGACGATCTGATTCAAGAGACCTTTGGCGAGCCATTGGCCCAAGAGGAGCTCGTCTATCTGATCATGCATGTGAATCGCGTGGCTTCTGTCCACTCGGATAAATAGGCTCTCTGGTATTTCCTTTCCGTCATGGCGACCGTTCGCGGGTCGTTTGCTACCGTTCGTCGGTAATCTGAGCCGCAACGAACGCATCTGCCGCATATACTCGTCGTGTGTTGGGTGTTACTCACGGCGCAGCTCCGAGAGGCACTACCGATTCTGCCGAGGCCATAATTGGGTCTCTGTCGGTTGTGCGCGGGGCTTTTTTCATGTCGATCCACCCGGGAATCACATGCAAATCAATCTCTTGCCAACTGATATCGCGCGCTGCGCAGGCGCGAGCGGAATCGTGCGTCTTGGTGCCGTGAAGTCCCACGGCCTTTAGTTGGAAGAGAAGGGATTCGACATGGCTGTCGATAACAAGAAGATTGCCGAGGACGTGCTCGCTGCCGTCGGCGGCGCCTCCAATGTGACAAACGCGACGCACTGCATGACCCGCCTGCGTCTGAACCTCAAGGATCAGTCCATTCCCAATGATGATGAAGTTAAGCAGATCAAGGGCGTGCTGGGCGCACAGTGGTCTGGCGGCCAGTATCAGGTCATCATTGGCCAGAACGTGCCGAAGGTCTATGACGCCGCCATTGCGCTGGGCGTCAAGGGCGAAGGCTCCATTGACGAGAACCTCGATGACGGCACCAAGGAGCCGCTGACGCTCAAGACTGCTGGCAAGAAGACCCTCAACTACCTGTCCAAGACTATGGTCATGACGATCCCTATCATCATGGGTGCCGCCATGTTCCGTACCATTGCCGTACTTTGCGGCGACGGCATGCTCGGTATCTGGTCTGCTGATTCCGACATCTACAACTTCTTCTACAACTGGATTTACAACGCTGGCTATTATTTCCTTCCTGTTTATCTGGGTTGGGCTGCCGCAAAGCAGCTCGGCTGCAGCCAGCAGCTCGGCATGATGCTCGGCGGCGTGCTCATTGCCCCCGAGTTCATGACGTTGGTCAACGCCGCCGCAGATTCGGGAGCTACGACCACGATGGTTTACGGCGTGCTCCCGGCTCAGCTGAACAACTATTCTGCGACCGTGCTTCCTATGGTGCTATCTATGCCGGTGCTGATGGTCGTCGAGAAGTTCATGAAAAAGATCATCCCCGACATGCTCTCCACGGTGTTTGTGCCCGTGTGCACCATGGCTGTGATGATCCCCGTTTCTCTGTGCGCTCTGGCTCCGATTGGCTCCATTCTGGGCAACCTGGTCGGCAACTTTATGTTCGGCCTCGGTAACGCTGGCGGCATCGTCACGATCCTCTCCCTCGTCGCCATTGCCGCGCTTTGGGAGTTCTTGGTTATGACCGGTATGCATCAGGTTCTGCTTACCCTGGGCATTGTGCAGCTGCTCACCTTGGGCTCTGATTCTTGCGTTATGGTCGCGGGCTGTATCGCCCAGTTCGCCACGTGGGGTATGGCCTTCGGCGCCTTCCTGCGCCTTAAGGAGACCGACGAAAAGGGTGCCATGCTTGGCTTCTCGCTCTCCGGCATTGTCGGTGGTGTGACGGAGCCCGCGCTGTATGGCTGCGGCTTTAAGTACACCCGCTGCCTGGGTGCCATGGTTGCCGGCGGTGCCATCGGCGGCCTGATCGCGGCTCTCACCAATGTGACCACGTATGTTTTGGGCGCGACTAATATTCTGGGCGTTACTGGATTTGTTGCCGGCGGAACTGCTAATCTCGTTTGGGGATGCGTTGCCTCGGGCGCTGCGTTTGTTTCCGCAGCCGTCATCGCTTACCTCTTTGGCTTTACCAAGGAGCAGCTCGACGAGGACGCTGCTGCCGCCAAGGCCTAAAGCATCCGTTTGGTAGGACAATTATCTGGGGCACTTGGCTACGCTTCAAGTGCCCCTTTCCGTAGATGGGGGTCAATATGAAGCAATTGCTCATTCGTGCCGACGATATCGGTTATTCGTATGCCGTTAACCTGGGGATTGCCCGCAGTATCAATGAGGGCCTGGTGCGCTCGGCGGGACTTATGCCCAATATGCCCGAGGCCGAGCGTGGCTGGTCGCTCGTGGCGGACGCCGGCATTGCGGTGGGCCAGCATACCAACGTGTGCCTGGGCAAGCCGTGTGCCGACCCGGAGCTCATTCCGAGTATGCTCAACGAGAGCGGTGAGTTCCATAGCAGCCGTACCTTCCGCGAGCATTTTAAGCGCGGCGAAGAACTGATCGACTTTGATGAGGCCTGCATCGAGATCCGCGCGCAGCATGACCGCTTTGTAGAGATTGTGGGCCGCGAACCCGATTACTTTGAGGCCCATGCCGTCATGAGCAAAAACCTTAACCGAGCGATCTCGGCGGTTGCTCAGGAACTGGGCCTTAAGGAACAGAAGGCGAGCTTCGACCCCACGGCGGTTGTGCGTTGCGGTGCCACCGACCTGCGCATGGTGATGCACTCGATGGAGCCGGGCTACGAACCCAAGGACTCGATTATGCGGACGGTTCGCGAGATGGCGGACGGCGAGACGGTCGTCTTTGTGTGCCATCCGGGCTATCTCGATCGTTTTATCTTGGAGAACAGCTCGCTTACGACCGATCGCACCAAGGAAGTCGATGCGCTGATCGACCCCGAGCTTCGCGCTTGGCTTGAGTCTCAATCCGATCTTCGCCTGATCGACTACCGCGACCTGTAAGGACCCAAGCCATCACAAAGGGGATAGGCACCCTCGCGGTGGATTTGGCGCCGTTGCCATTATGGCTGCGGCGCCTTTTTTGTCTGCGTGGCGCGGTAGAGTGTAGAAGGTTGAAATTTGCGTCCATCGAGGAGCTGCTATGAACGAGATCAAGTGCCCGCATTGCGGCGAAGTTTTTAAGGTCGATGCGTCCGGTTATGCGGATATCGTCAAGCAGGTGCGCGATGCCGAGTTCTCGCGCGATCTTGATGAGCGTGTAAAGGCCGTCCAGCGTGAGGGGGAGCAGGCGTTGGAGCTTGAGCGCTCTCGTTCGACGGCCGCCCTGCAGGAGGTGGAGTCTCAGCGTAGCGCTCAACTTGCCGAGCAGAAAAACGCCGCGGCTCAGGAGCTGGCACAAGAGGTTGCCAAGCGTGATGCCGAGCTTGCCGAATTGCGTGCCAAGCTCGAGGGCGCTGCCGCAGAGCGCGAGAGTGCAAGCCAGCGCGCGGCGGTTGAGGCCCGTGCCGACGCTCAAAAGGAGAACGCCGAGCTCCAGCGCGAAATCGACAACTTGCGTGCGCAGCTGGGGCGCAAGGATGACGAAGCCAAGCTTGCCGAGTCGGCGGCGCGCAATGCTGCTCAAAACGATGTAGCTGCACGTGATGCCCAGATTGCCGAGCTGCAGGCCAAGCTTGCTGCGGCGGACAAGGCCCAGGAGATGGCGCTTGCCGCTGCCGCGGCCGAGTCGCAGCGTGAGCTCGATGCCGCTCGCAGCGAGGCCGAGCGCGCACTTGCTGACTACCGCGCGACGGTACAGGAGAAGCTTTCCGCCGCAAAGGCTCAGTCCGAGCAAGAGGCCGAGGGGCTGCGCGCCCAGCTGCGCGAGCAGGAACTGATGGCAAAAATGAACCTGTCAGAGGCGGTCGCCGCGGCGGAACGAGAGCGCGATGAGGCGCGTGCCAAACTGACGAGCGAGCTGGCGGTGCGCGATTCGCGCGAAGAGCAGGCCAAGGCAGCACATGAGCTCGAGCTTGCGCAGGCCAAGCGCGCGAGCGATGACCTGATTCGCTACAAGGATGAAGAGATCGAGCGCCTTAAGGACATGAAGGTCCGCCTGTCCACCAAGATGGTGGGCGAGTCGCTCGAACAGCACTGCGAGACCGAGTTTAACCGTCTGCGTATGACGGCGTTTCCTAACGCGTACTTCGAGAAAGATAACGATGCGTCCGAGGGCACCAAGGGCGACTTCATTTTCCGTGAATGCGATGCGAGCGGCAACGAGGTCATTTCGATTATGTTCGAGATGAAAAACGAGAACGACGAAACCGCGACCAAACACAAGAACGAGGATTTCTTTAAGAAGCTCGATCACGATCGTCGCCAGAAAGGCTGCGAGTATGCGGTGCTCTGCACGCTGCTCGAGCCCGAGAGCGAGCTTTACAACGCGGGAATCGTGGACGTGAGCTATCGCTACGAGAAGATGTATGTGATCCGCCCGCAGTTCTTCATTCCCATCATAACGCTGCTGCGCAATGCTGCCATGGGTTCGCTTCGCTATAAGCAGGAGCTGGCGGAGTACAAGCAGCAGAATATCGATGTCACGAACTTCGAAGCCAAGATGGAGAAGTTCAAGAACGATTTCGGCCGCAACTACGAGATCGCGAGTCGCAAGTTCCAAACGGCGATCGATGAAATCGACAAGACGATTAGCCATCTGCAGAAAACCAAGGAGGCGTTGCTGTCCTCCGAGAACAACCTGCGCCTAGCTAACAAGAAGGCCGATGATCTTACCATTCGCAAGCTCACGTGGGGCAACAAGACCATGAAGGCGGCGTTTGACGAGGCGCGCGAGGCTGCGCCGGAGACAAGCGATGCGCCAGCCGAGGCGGATTCGTATGAGGTCGAGGATGCCGAATAGGGCATAGCGGATAGTGCAAAAGCGGGGCCGCTGGCAACATCGCCAGCGGCCCCGCTTCGTTTCGTCCCATTCTGTTCGGCTAGTCCTCGAGCAGGTCCTCGAAAAAGCCGACGCGGTAGTTTTTGAAGATGACCTCGCCGCCGTCTTGCGTGGCGTCCAGATCGACATCGCCCAGGATGCCAAAATCGTGGTCGCCGTCCTCGTCGGCAAAGATCTGGTGCACGTGCCATACGTGCGCGGTCTTCTCGTCGGACTCATCGATGGAAAACATCGCGGCACTGCGGGCATCTCCGTCGGTGAGGATCTCCTCGTGCTGCTCGTGGTAGGCATCGAGCGCCTTTTGCCAGCGGATCTCGCTCATGCCCCAGTCGTCGTCGAGTTCGCCCAGGTCGCGAACGCGCTCGCGAGCGGCAAGGGCCACGCGGCGGAAGAGTGCGTTGCGCACCAGCAGGGTACAGCCACGGCGGTCTGCCACGACTTCGTCGATGCCCTGCGGCGGTGCGGCGTCGAGTGCAGCGGGGTTGCCGGCGTTCTCCCACTCGTCCACCAGGCTCGAGTCCACCGAACGCACCACAAAGCCCAGCCACGAGATAATGTCGCGCAGGCGCTCGTCGCGCTTCTCGATGGGCACGGTGCGGTCGAGTGAACGATAGGCTTCTGCCAGGTAGCGCAGCAAAATGCCCTCGGAGCGGGCGATGCCGAGCTTTTGAATGTAGCCCTTAAAATCGCTCGCGCTTTCTAGCATATCGCGCAGAACGCTCTTGGGAGAGAGCTGGTAGTCGTTTGCCCAGGGTACTTCCTGGCAGTACTTGTCAAAGGCGGCGTCGAGCAAATCCTCGAGCGGCTTTTCGTACGTGACGTCTTGAATGCGCTCCAAGCGCTCCTCATATTCGATGCCGTCGGCCTTCATCTCGGCCATAGCGCGATCGCGTGCGGCGCGCTCCTGTGCGCGTAGCACCTGCTTGGGATCCTCGAGCGTTGCCTCGACCATCGAGATGAGGTCCATGGTATAGGTCTCACTCTCGGGGTCGAGCAGTTCCAGCGCGGCAAGTAAAAACGGCGAGAGCGGCTGATCGAGCGCAAAGTCCTCGGGCAGGTCGACCGTCAGCGCGTAGTCGATGTCCGGCGCGGCGTCAGTCGGGGCGTCGGGTGCGGGTGGCACTTCGGTGCGCACGACGACGCCGGAGTCGATGAGCGTGGCAAAGATCTCGTCGGCACGAACCTCGAGCTTTGCCTTTTCCTCGGGCGTTTGCAGGCTTGTCTCGATGAGGTCGTGCACGCGGGCGCGGGCGTCGCCGCCCTGCTCGACCACGCTAATCACCATGGAGTGTGTGATGCGAAGGCGCGGCTTGAGCGTTTCGGGCTGCGTCTCGATTAGGCGCTCAAAGGTCTGCTTGTTCCAGGTGACAAAACCCTCGGGGGCCTTCTTCTTTTTAATCTTGCGGAGCTTCTTGGGGTCGTCGCCTGCCTTGGCCATGAGCTTGGCGTTCTCGATCTCGTGCTCCGGGGCCTCGGCGATGACCATACCCTCGGTGTCAAAGCCCGAGCGGCCGGCACGACCGGCAATCTGATGAAACTCGCGGGCGCGCAGACGACGCATCTTGTAGCCGTCGAACTTGGTGAGCGCGGTGAGGACCACGGTGTGGATGGGCACGTTGATGCCGACGCCGAGTGTGTCGGTGCCGCAAATGACGGGCAGTAGGCCCTGCTGCGCCAGGCGCTCGACCAGCAGGCGATAGCGCGGCAACATGCCAGCATGGTGCACGCCGACGCCGCATCCAAGCAGGCGCTTGAGAATCTTGCCAAAGGCCGTGGAGAAGCTCGTGCCCTTGGCGGCTTCCTTAATGGCCTCGCGCTGCTCCTTGCTGGCGATGCCAAAATTGGCGAGGGATTGCGCCGTCGCAAGTGCGGCGTCCTGGCTAAAGTGCACGATATAGAGCGGGGCCTCGCCGCGGCGCATGGCGAGCTCGACCGTGCCCTCGAGGGAGGTCGTCACATAGTCGTAGCTCAGCGGAACGGGACGCGGGGCATCGACGACCAAGTCGCAGGTAGCGCCGGTGTGTTCCTCGAGCGAGGCGGCGATCGCGGTGACATCGCCGAGCGTGGCGCTCATGAGCATGAATTGCGTGTGAGGCAGGGTGAGCAGCGGCACCTGCCAGGCCCAGCCGCGGTCGGGGTCGGCAAAGTAGTGGAACTCGTCCATGGCCACGCAGCCGACATCGGCATCTTCGCCCTCGCGCAGTGCGTCGTTGGCAAGGATTTCGGCCGTGCAGCAGATGACGGGCGCTTTGGTGTTGATATGCGTGTCGCCGGTGATCATGCCGACGTTATCGCGACCGAGTACCTGCACCAGGTCGAAGAACTTTTCGCTGACCAAGGCCTTGATGGGGGCCGTGTAGTAGCAGCGCTTGCCCTGTGCCATACCCATAAAGAGCATGCCCAGTGCGACGAGCGATTTGCCCGATCCGGTCGGTGTGCCCAAAATGACGTGATCGCCGGCTGCCAGGTCCATGAGAGCCTCTTCTTGGTGATCCCACAGCTCAATGCCGCGATCGCTCGTCCATTCAAAGAAGCGCTCGAAGGCCTGATCGGGCGTGAGCCACGGTTCGGGCTCGCTGCCGTCCTCGGGCTCCCACCAGGTGGGGGAGAGCGCGCCGAGCGAGCCGAACTCGGCTTCGGTTCCCGTGCCGCCCGAGAATGAGCTGGCAGCGCCGGCGCCGGAGACGGTGCTGGCGGCGGTATCTGTCGTGGTCTGTGCCATGTGGTTGCTTTCTCTCGCCGTTTGTCCGCCAACTATTATGGCGTAGCGGCGGCGCGGGGTGCCAGCGCGCGAGAAAATGCAGGAAATGGGCGCGCGGTACTAGCGTTCCTGAGGCAGGCGCTTTTTGCCCTTGCGGGCGCGGTTTTTAAAGTTCTCAACGGCCTCTTCCATACCCAGAGGTACATAGGCGAGCTCATCGAGGTTTTCGGGCAGGTAGCACGCAAGGCTTTGCTCCTGCGCTCGGCCTGCTGCGAGCTGCTCTTCGGTAGGCTGCTCGCCGGGTGTGGCGCAAATGCCGTAGACGACGGCACCCATCTCGCGCGTGCGGCGCTCGTATTCGGTCTCGGGATGCTCGGGATGGTCGCAGCGCACGTCATCGCTTACCCAAAGCGTGTCGTAGCCGGCCGCGGCAAACTGCCCCAGGGCGTAGTCGCGCAATGGCTTGCTATCGGTGCGCAGCGTGACGGTAGCGCCGGCTGAAAAGAGCGGGCGGTAGAGCATCAGATGGTCGACATGGACGAGTCGTTTTTTAGCGTACTTGGCCTTGGGCTGCGGCGTGGGAAAGTTAATGGTGATGGCATCGAGCTCGCCTGCGGCAAACAGCTGTGGCAGCGATGCGGCGCCTCGGGGCAGGACGAGTGCGTTGGATAGCCCCTGTTCGCAGATTTTCTGCGCGGCATAGGCGATGCAGATGGGCTCCTGGTCCATGCCGATAAAGAGGGTGTCGGGCTCGCGGTGGGCGCGCTCGACCAGATAGGTTCCCTTGCCACAGCCAAGATCCAGGTGAAGGTGTTCGAAGGGCTTGCTGCCAGCTGGCGCGCAAGCCTCGCGCCAATCTCCGGCATAAGCCTCGGGGTTCGTCTCGATCGCATCGGCGTAGCGCTCCAGGCGCTTCTCGAGCACAAAGTTCTTAGGCGTGCGAACGTGGACGGCTCCCATGAGGCTCCTTGGTCATAAATGCGAAACGCATGGCCGCGCGTTCCGTCAATGGGTTGAAAAGGGCGGGCATAGATTGCCCGAAAGATGTGGTGCGGCTCGGCGGCGAGTCGTCGGTGCCTACAGGCGCTTGAGAATCACATAGCGGTTGAGCTCGCCGCTACGACCGTCGGCATGGAAGCGCTCAAGCTCGCGCACGGGGACCTCGCCGCTCTTGTAGAACGTACGGACGCCGCGCACCAGGTCGGTGATCTGCTGATCGTCAAAGTGATGGCAATAGCGGTAGGCGTGGCGGTCGTTTTGCCAGCCGATGAGGTGGTCGCCGGCTTCAAACTGTGCGGAATCGTAACCCTCAAACGGCGGGGTGAGCTCGGCGCGGGCTTCGGCTCGAATGGCCTTGCGCGCCATGCGCTCGTCGTTCATAAACTCCCAAAAGCTGATGGCGATGATGCCGCCCGGGCGCGTCTGCCGCACCAGGGCGTCGAGTACGCGTACGCGGTACTCGCACGACGGCACGTGGTGCATAAAGCCAAAGCAGACCGAGATGTCGGCGAGCGGGGCGTCGAAAAGCACGTCGGGCGTCTCGGCGGGGTTGAGCTTCATGAGGGCGTCGAGCACGTCGAGCTCCTGGAAGTGCAGGTTGGGAATGCGCAGGGCATGGCCATGTGCATCGATAGCCAAATCTTGACACGAGTCGACACCATAGAACTCAAACGGGCAGCTGGCATCTGCCGAGGGGTTTGCGCCGTCGACGCCCTTGGCGGCAAGTGCGCCGCCGGCGGCAAAATTCTCGAATCGCATATTGCCGCAGGCAAGATCGAAGACGCGGACGGGATGCTCGATCGTGGCGACGTCGAGCTGCCCGAGCGCGATGTCCATGGTGCGCACCCAGCCGGGCCACGGGGCCTGGCGCGTATCGGAGAAGGAGGCGGAGTGCTCGCGATAGAACGTGTTGTTGAGCTGGATGAGCGATGAGGCGAAATCGCGGTTCACGGCGCGGAACTCCCTCCGTTGGCGGTGCGGAATAAACAGTACGACCATACTACCGTTAACGCCGCAACGGGGACAACCAAGCTACGGGTCATTGCTTTGTTTGGACACATTTCCGCAGCTCATATGCACCCGCAACCGCCGGTTGTCAAAAATCTCACTAGAATAGGTGGCATGTTTTTGGCGGTGGCGGATAGATTTTTAACTGTGCAAGGCGCCTTAAGAACAAAAACGGTCCGGCGGCACGGCTGGCATCACATAGGAGGAACCATGAATGTAGAAACTGC
>CATVTM010000054.1 GCA_958346935.1 uncultured Collinsella sp. | reverse complement strand
ACGGCCGATCTTGAGGACAAGTCGATTTTTGCCGAGGTCGAGCGTGTTGGCGGAATCCCGATTGTCTCGGTTGGCTACCGTACGGTCGAGGCCGTTCGAGCTAACGCCGAGCAGGCGGCCGAGCTGGGCATTGCTCCGCACGATCCGCTGCTCAACCTGCGTGCCGGCTTTACCGGTCCCGATGACGAGCCGGTTTTGATGGGTAAGCAGTACTACGTGGGATCGCGCTACGTTATGGTCATGTAAGTTACGCGGTTTTACCAAACCGCGTAACGGCTCGACGCTGCGCCTTTGGTTCCGTCGTTCTAACGAACGACGGACCGGTCGACGCTGCAAGCCCGCCAGAGCGGCAATCTGCCTTTCAACTTCGGTGGCATGACCAGAAGGTCAATGCCGCCTCGTTTCAAGGCACCTTGCTCGCTCTGGCGGGCTTTCGCTGACATTGCCAGAACATCGACGTTGCCGGGCCGGCACTTGGGGACGTTCCTTTTCTGTCGGCACCTGGGGACACTCCTTAGTCATTGGGGACGCTCTTAAACGACTAGTCTGGGCGGCGGCCGTGTGCTGCCGTCCGCGTGGCGGCGTATAATCGGCGGCAGATGACTTGGACGTTAGGAAACCATGACCGATAGCATGCAGCAGATGGCGCTTGACACGCTCGGCGCCTATTTTGGCTACACCTCGTTTCGCCCGGGGCAGGACCGCATGGTGGATGCGATTCTTGCAGGCCGCGATGCGCTGGGTGTTATGCCCACGGGCGCCGGCAAGTCCATTTGCTACCAGGTGCCCGCGCTCATGCTGCCCGGCATCACCTTTGTGGTGAGTCCGCTGCTGTCGCTTATGGAGGACCAGACCCGTGCGTTGCTTGCGGCGGGCGCGCGGCCCAGCTATCTCAACTCCAGTCTTACTCCGGCCCAGCAAAACACCGTGCTCAAGCGGGCGCGCGAGGGCCGCTACCAGCTTATGTACGTGGCGCCCGAGCGCTTGCTCGAGCCGCGCTTTTTAGCCTTTGCGCAGGAGGCCGCGAGTTCTGCCGGCATTGGCGTGCCGCTCGTGGCCATTGACGAGGCCCACTGCGTGAGTCAATGGGGCCAGGATTTCCGCCCCGCCTACCTGCAGATTCGCGAGTTCATCGATTCCCTGCCGCAGCGCCCCATCGTGGCGGCCTTTACCGCCACGGCGACCGAGCGCGTGCGCGCGGATATTCAGCAGATGCTCGGCCTGCAAAACCCGGCGACGGTGGTGACGGGCTTCGATCGCAAGAACCTCTACTTTGGTTGCGAAGAGATGGGCGACAAGGCCAAGACCGCCTGGGTGCGCGACTACGTGATCGCGCATTCGAGCGAGAGCGGCATCGTGTATTGCTCGACCCGCAAGACGGTCGATGCGCTGGCAGGCGATCTTGCCGAAGCGCTGGGCCCCAGCGGCATTCGCGTTGGCCGCTACCATGCCGGCATGGGCAATGACGCCCGCCGCCAAAGCCAGCGCGCCTTTATCGACGACGACATCCAGGTGATGGTTGCCACCAACGCCTTTGGCATGGGCATCGACAAGCCCAACGTGCGCTACGTGATCCACAACAACGTGCCCGAGAGCATCGAGGCCTACTACCAGGAGGCGGGCCGCGCCGGCCGCGATGGCGATCCGGCCAGCTGCCACCTGCTGTGGAACGGCAATGATTTTCGCATGCGTCGCTTTCTGATCGACCGCGGCGATGCCGCCGACGAGGCGCTCGACGACGAGCAGCGCGCGTGGGCGCTCCAGAATCGATATCGTCTGCTCAGCCAGATGGAGGGCTACTGCAATACCACCGGCTGCCTGCGTGAATACATGCTGCGCTACTTTGGTGACGAGGCCGCGGCCGAGCATGCGGCAGCCGCCGCGGGCGGCACCGTCACGGACGAAGCCGAGGGCTGCGGCAACTGCAGCAACTGCCTCACGCAGTTCGAGGTCGAGGACGTCACCGATATGGCCCGCGCTGCCGTGCGCTATGTGGCCACGCGTCCCATGCGTTTTGGCAAGTCGCTCATCGCCGACGTGCTCCACGGCGGCAACACCGAGCGCATTCGCCAGATGCATCTGGACGAGGACCGCGGCTATGGTGAGCTGTCGAGCGAATCAGTCGGGCGCATTAAGGACATCATCGGGCAGCTGTGCGGCCGCGGTTATTTGGCAACCTCGCAGGGGCAGTACCCGGTCGTGGGTCTGGGTCCGCGCGCCGGCGAGGTCGAGGACGAGGCGTTTGCCTTTACCGTTAAGCGTCGCGCGTCCAAGCGCAAGGCCTCGGCCCGCGCCCGCCGCGCCGTCGATCTGCTGCGTGAGGAGGCCGAGCTGGAGCAGCGCCCGCGCGTTGGCGACGATGCCGAGCTGTTCGAGCGTCTGCGTGCCCTGCGCAAGGAGATCTCGACCGAGCTGGAGATGGCGCCGTACATGGTCTTCTCCGACAAGGCCCTGCGCGGCCTGTGCCGTCTGCGCCCGCAGACGCGCGACGAGCTGATCCAGGTCAACGGCATTGGCGAGAAAAAGGCCGACGCCTTTGGCGAGCAGTTTATGGCGGCGATTGAAGAGTTTGAGTCCGAGCATGCGCGGGATGGAGCGTAACGATGGCTTTCGATAGCAAGACCGACCGTACTGACGTGTCCGCCGTGCCGCTGTACCAGCAGGTCATGGACGACCTAAAGGGCGAGATCGCGCGCGGCGTGTACGCTGCCGGCTCGCGCATTCCTTCCGAGATGGAGCTCGCGAAGTCCTACGGCGTGGGGCGCGTCACCGTGCGTCGCGCCATCGAGGAGCTGTCGCGTGCGGGGTATCTCAACCGCCAGCAGGGGAGGGGCACCTTTGTGTGCGCTCCCAAGCTCAAGCGCAAGATTCGCCAGAAGGGTGACGTCCAGAGCTTTACTGAGGGTTGTGCTGCCAACGACATGGTGCCGGGTGCGCGTCTGGTGTCGCGCACGGTGGTCGCAGCGACGCACGAGGATGCGGCGTTCTTTGGCGTGGAGCCAGGCTGCGAGCTTATCGTGGTCGAACGCGTGCGCACAGCCGACGGCATCCCTGTCATGCTTGAGAACAACGCCTTTGTGCTCGCCGACCATCCCTATCTGCAGACGCTTGCCGACAAGAACCTCACGGACAATTCCATCTTTGCGCTCGTTGCCGAGCATTCGGGTCGCGCGCCGCTCAAGTCCGACCCCTGCACCGTGGAGATTGCGCTTGCCGATGCCCAAACGGCCCCGCTGCTGGAGGTGCCGGTCGGTGAGCCGCTCTTCTATATGGAGGCCTACTTTACCGACGCCGGTGGGCACCCTCTGTTGCTCGGTCGCCAAAAGATTGTGGGCTCGCGCTACGTCTTCGACATCTAACGTCCACAGATAGAACAACATAGAACAAATTTGCCGAGATGACTTCACGGGCGTTGTTACGCGTGTTATAAATAGGACAACATAGAATGACAGCAGGTACGAGCTGCCGTCGCTCAAAGCCACCCCACAAGGAGGAACATCAGGATGAACGCATATGATCTGGTTCAGGAAGTCATCGAGCGCAAGGGCAAGATCGAGAACGTCTTTTGGATCGCCTGCGGCGGTTCGATGATCGACCTGATGCCGGCTAACGAACTGCTCAAGCGCGAGGCCACCACGTTTACCTCGACAGTCTACACGGCACGCGAGTTTTGCCTGATGGCTCCCAAGAGTCTTGGCGAGAAGTCGCTCGTCATCGCCTGCAGCCACAGCGGCAACACGCAGGAGGTCGTCGACGGCTGCGAGATGGCGCTGGCCGCCGGCGCCGAGGTCGTTGCCCTCACCGACTGCGAGGGCTCCAAGATCGACAACGGTAAGTGGACCACCTGGGTCTACCCCTGGGGCGAGGGCGTGTCGCAGGCCGAGGCGCCTCAGGGCATCGGCGCTCTGATCGCCGCCGAGCTGCTCGACCAGCAGGAATGCTACGAGGCGCTCGCCGACATGTACGAGGGCCTCAAGCAGATGGATGCGCTGCTGCCCGCCGCCCGCGAGAAGGTCAACGCCGAGCTGGGCGCCCGCTTTGCCGAGCTCTGCCAGCAGCACAAGTTCTTCTATATCCTGGGCTCCGGCCCCAACTTTAGCCAGACCTACGCCATGGCCATCTGTTCGCTCATGGAGATGCAGTGGCAGCACTGCTGCTACATCCACTCCGGCGAGTACTTCCACGGCCCGTTCGAGGCCACCGAGCCCGGTGTGTTCTACTTTGTGCAGCTTGGCGCGGGCGAGTGCCGCCCCATGGAGGAGCGCGCCCTTGCGTTCCTCAACACGCACACCGATACGATTATGGTGCTCGACGCGCTTGAGTACGGTGTGGGCGACGTGCCTGCCAGCGTGCGTTCGTACCTGGAGCCGATCTTCTTCTACAACATGAGCTGCGAGCTGCGCGCCGCACGCGGCAAGGTCTTCGACCACAGCCCCGAGGTTCGTCGCTACATGGGCATCGAGCAGTACTAAGTAACGGGAAAACCATTCACCTTCGATTCGCAAGGGCACTGCGTGAGCCAAAAAAGCGGGCCGCGCCGGGGATTTCCGGTGCGGCCCGCTTGGTGTCGCGCTTAGATTCGCAAGGTTGCGGCAGCCAGCGGCCTACTTTGCGTCGTAGGCCTCGGCATCCCACCAGTCGAGCTGGGCGATGTTGTCGCGGATGTGCTGGCAGCTCTTGTGGAAGCCCTCGAGCTCGTGCTCGGACAGGTCCAGCGTGTAGACCTCCTCGACGCCCTCGGCGCCGATCACGCACGGCAGGGACGTGAAGATGCCCTCTTCGCCATACTGGCCGGTCATAAGCGTAGAAGCGGAAAGCACGGCGTGCTCGTTGTGCAGAACGGCAGCGCAGACGCGCGCGGCGGAGTTGGCGACGGCGTACTCGGTGCACTGCTTGCCCTGGTAGGTTACGTAGCCGCCCTTGCGTGCAAGCTCCTCGACCTCCATGTGGTCAAAGGCGTACTTGTCGGGGTTCTCGGCCTGAAGCTCGTTGAGGCTCTTGCCGGCGATGGTCGCGGCCTTAAAGGCAGCCAGCTGGCTAAAGCCGTGCTCGCCAATCATGTAGGCGTCGATGGACTTGGGGCTCACGCCGACCTTCTTGGAGATCTCGGTGCGCAGGCGGGCGGAATCCAGACCGCAGCCCGAGCCGATGATCTTCTTGGGATCGTAGCCGGTCAGGTGCCACAGCTCGGTGCACACGACGTCGCAGGGGTTGGAGATGCTCACAAAGATGCCGTCGAAGCCGGCGTCGACGATGCACTTGGCAAAGGAGCGGGCGGCGTCGGTGGTAAAGAACAGCTCGCCGTCGCGGTTGCCGGCGGCCAGCGCGACCTTGCCGGCGGCGTTGACGATGACGTCGCAGCAGGCCAGCTCCTCGTAGTGGTCGTAGCAGTTGACG
The DNA here is from genome assembly GCA_958346935.1 of uncultured Collinsella sp. Taxonomy (GTDB): domain Bacteria; phylum Actinomycetota; class Coriobacteriia; order Coriobacteriales; family Coriobacteriaceae; genus Collinsella. Next base: position 8,069 of record CATVTM010000054.1, on the reverse strand, counting down.
ATTTTGGTGTTATACGGGACAAACGAAAGGGAGTCGCGCAGGTCCTGGACCTCGGACGTCACCTTGGCCTCGTTGATATCGCACAGGTACAGCTCGTCGGCAATGCCCTGCATAAGCAGGCTGTTGGCGACATGTGCTCCTACGTGGCCCTGGCCGACCACACCGATCTTACGCGTCTGGTACATATGAGTATCCTTTCGGCCGAGTTTTTCGCGTCGAACCATTGTAGCGTCCAGCTGCCACTTTGCTAGACTAAAGCGCCGTAGATTTTTGGGACATGCCCTAATCTCTACTTTTGGGGTGATTTGGGCCGCTGACGGCATCGCTGGGCGATGTGCTCGCGCGGATGGGGCCGGTCGTTGTACCATAGCTGCAACTGACTCGTAAGGAGCATCCATGCCCATTCGCATCCCCGACGCCCTCCCTGCCGCCGCGCAGCTCGAGAGCGAGAACATCTTCGTCATGACCGAGTACCGCGCGCTGCACCAGGACATCCGTCCTCTGCGCGTGCTCATCCTCAACCTCATGCCCACCAAGATCGCCACCGAGACGCAGATCATGCGCAAGCTCTCCAACACGCCGCTGCAGGTGGAGGTGGACCTGCTGCGCACCAAGACGCACGAGGCCACGCACGTGAGCGCTGGCCATCTGGAGACGTTCTACCGCACGTTCGACGACATCCGCGACATCCACTACGACGGCCTGATTATCACGGGCGCGCCGGTGGAACAGATGCCGTTCGAGGAGGTCGACTACTGGCCCGAACTCTGCCAGATCATGGACTGGTCTACCACGCACGTGCACTCTACGCTGCACATTTGTTGGGGCGCGCAGGCCGGCCTGTACCATCATTACGGTATCCAGAAGCACGACCTGCCGGCAAAGGCGAGCGGCGTGTTCGAGCATTATCTGGTGAAGCCGCAAAGCCCGCTGGTTCGCGGCTTTGACGACCGTTTCTATGCCGTGCATTCGCGCAACACCGATGTGCGCCGTGAGGACGTGGAGGCCGAGCCGCAGCTTGAGGTTGTGGCCGTGTCCGACGAGGTGGGCCTGTACATCGTCAAGTCGACCGACAGCCGCCGCTTCTTTGTCTTTGGCCATCCCGAGTACGATACCGACACGCTGCGTCTGGAGTACGAGCGTGACGTGAAGCGCGGACTCAACCCGGAGGTGCCGGCGCATTACTTCCCAGGTGACGACCCCACTGCCGAGCCGCGCAACGTCTGGCGCAGCCAGGCTCAGCTGTTCTACACCAACTGGCTCAACTACTACGTCTACCAGACCACGCCCTACGACCTGGCCCGCGCCGGCGAGGAGCACTAGGCTGCGGCCGTGGCTGCGACTGTGGCTGTGCTCACGGCATGACGAGCGTGGATTTTCGGACACACGAGCGTGGATTTTCGGACGTTTACAAATCGAGCGTGGATAATCTCCCACTTTTGGCTTGAAACTAGGCTCAAAACGGGAGATTATCCACGCTCATTTTTTAGGCATGTAGATGCCGATGGCTCGGCTAAGAGACGGTGCGTGCAGAGGCAAAGTCGCATTTGGCGTGGCCTTGAATCTCGACGGGTTTTTCTTTCTGATAATCCGATGGACCAAGGCGCCAAATTGTGGAGACGGGGACCTCTCGACAACCACCCTACCTGCAGATATAAGTCATCAGCCTAAAACGTCCAAAACCGTCAAGCATTTGGTCAGCGCCTGGACAGCATTTGGTCAGACTTCGCATGAAACCGTCTGGTACGTTTGCGCCGTTCCAAGAGTTGGGAGGCGACATGGGAAACATGACGGCGAATCAAAGGCTTACAAGTCACATTAAAGCATGCGAACAGCAGATGAGCTGCGTGTACGCACGCACGACGGCGGAGGCAAAGCAGATTGAGCGGCGGGTGGCGGCGGGAAGTCTAGAGGCGGTCATGCCGGGGCTGTATGTGCGTCCGGATTATTGGTCCGAGCTCAAGTTTCGGCAGCGTTATCTGCATCGGGTGCGGGCCCTTGCGCAAAAGCATCCCGACTGGACGTTTTGCTCCTATACGGCGGCTGTTATCTATGGCCTTTCGGTTTCGCATGCCAATTTGACGCACATTCATATCGCCGCGGCGCCGGCGCAATCGACGACGCCCGGCTCTCAGGTGATTCGCCATCGTTATGCTCGTCAAACACGGGCAATCCAGATGGATATTGCCGTGACCGATATCGATCAAACGATTACGGATTGCCTGGTCGATGCATCGTTTGTCGAGGGACTGATCATTGCGGACTCGGCGCTTCATGAGCAGCTGTTGTCGAAGGAGCATCTCGTTGAGGCAGTCGACAAGCTTGGCTTAAATCGTCGCGGTGTTGTGACGGCGCGAAGTGTTGCGCGGTGTGCCGATGGCCTATCGGAAAGCGGTGGCGAGTCCAAGGCGCGTGCTCTGATGATTGAGCGCGGCTGGCAGACGCCGGAGCTGCAAGTTGAGCTGTTCGACCCAGTTGAGCCGGGACGGCCGTATCGCGTTGACTACTTGTGGCGTGTGGGCGACCAGCTGATTATCGGTGAGTTCGACGGATTCGTTAAAAGTGAGAAGGCGGCGGAGGAGGGTAGGCTCGCAAAGGCGCAATTTGATGAGCGTCAGCGCGAGTCGAGGCTTTCGCTGCTTGATAACTGCAAAATCGTGCGCTTGTGCTGGGATGATCTAAGGGATCCGACAAAGCTCGATCGCAAGCTCAGGGTCGCCGGCGTGCCGCGTGAGTGCTGAGGCAGTTGCGGGACGTTTGGCTTGCACGAGCGTGGAAATCCGGACGGACGAGCGTGGAAATCTGGACGCGCAATGGTTGAGCGTGGATTTTCGGACACATGAGCGTGGATTTTCGGACACTTGTTGAATGAGCGTGGATAATCTCCCACTTTTGGCTCGTAAGGGGGCTCAAAGTGGGAGATTTTCCACGCTCATCTTGCGGGTGCGATACAGCGGCGATCAGGGGCTGATGATGTGGGGCAGCGGCAGGTCGTGGGCGTCGGTGGGAACGTGGTCGACACGCTGCTCGTCAAAGGCGATGCCGATGATTTGACATGCGGGCGAGAGCGTGGGCAGGTAGCGATCATAGCAGCCGCCGCCGTAGCCCAGGCGCGCGCCGGCGCGGTCGAAGGCTACGAGTGGCACGACGACCATGTCGAGAGCTTCGGCAGGCACGATAGGGAAGCGGTCGCTGTCGATGTCCACGGCCGCGAAGGTCCGCGTGGGGTGGGCGATAAACGGAGCCGAGGACGCATCGCCGGCGGCAACTGCCCGCATGCACATGCGCTGGCTACAAGCTGCGGCGTCTGTTGCCGAGAACATGCACGGATAGGCCACGCGCCAGCCGCGTTTGGCGGCCGCTGCGGCAAACGCGGCAGGATCGACTTCGGAACCCATCGCGGCATAGACGGCAACGATGCGCGGCGCCGCGGCATCCGAGCGATCCAACAGCTCAACAAGCCGCGCACAGATAGCGGCGGACTTTGCCGCCCGCACATCCAAATCAAGAGCATCGCGCCGAGCAATCATCGCCCGTCGCAACTCAGCCTTGTCCATCCCAGCCTCCTCTAGCAAACCTACCAAAAAGGGACAGGTTTATTTTGGCAGGTTTTATCTGGGCAAACGTCGAGACCGCCACAAAGGTACCCTTTGTGGCGGTCTCGACTCGACGTTGGCTTCACAGCGCCGCAGCGATTGCTTCAGTCACAAACTTATTGAGTGACTCACCCTTCTTTGCCGCTGCCAGCGCCGCTTGCTTGTGGAGCTCAGAGCCCGTTCTTACGTTGAACGAGCCCTTAAAAGCCCGCTCGGGTTCCTTGCCTTTCTCGGCGCAAAACTCAAGGTAATCGTCGACGGCGTCGTGGAAGCATCGCTCCACTTCTTCAGCCGTGGAGCCTTCAAATACGATTGCGTCCCTAATGCCGGTGACCATACCTGTTAGCACATGCTGTTCGGCATCGAACTCGACTGGGGCGAAATAACCCTTGTATGCCAAAACGTTACTCATGACTACCTCCGACATCTTGCAGAAATCGAACGATGTTTCGAATGGTCCCCGCCGTCAATTCGTCAGATGGATGTGGCGCGTGCATTACGAACATCCTGCCATCTGATGGCCTGTAGAAGCGAACGCGCGATCCGGATGTCTTGCCTTTGTTGTCCATTTCAAAGCCATATGAAGCCACGACTTTTAAAAAATCGGTATACCGATACGTCGAAGGGCAGCTAAGCAGTTGGGCGATGAGTTTATCGGTCCGAGTCATCCCGCCTCACATTCTGCAACTATATCTTAGTTGCAATTTAAGTCCGATGCAAGCACCTCTACTATAGAACATGTGTACGTATAGAACAAGTGTTCTAACCAACGCAAAGGCACCTGCCCCTTCGTGGGGGTTTGCTGGTGGGGCGGGTGTCTGCGGCGGTTTGTCTCGATCTGTAACAGTAACTCGGCAAAAATGGGCCTAGATGTTACAGATTGAGACAAAGGAGCGGCGCCATTCGGAAACGTCTCGATTTGTAACATCTGGAGCCGATATTGCCGCCTAGATGTTACAGATTGAGACAAACTGGTGGGACGGGCTGAGCTGCCCCGCCCAAGCCGCGGCAAAAGAAAAGGCAGATTTTTAGGCATGTCCCAAAAATCTGCCTTTGTGCGTTAGCTCAGCAGGTCGACGACGTTAAAGCAGGCGTTGCTCTTGGCGATGACGTCTCGGCCGCCAAAGACGCAGGTGGGCGACGCGGCTGCGATGCGCGTCACATCGGCGCCGAGCGAGCGAAGCTCACCGGGCGTGGCGGCGAGCATCTGGGCGCGGCGTTCCTCGCGTGCGTGCGGATCGAGCCCGGCCAGGTAGGTCGTATTGCGGCGCTTGGTGAGCGCGTACGGCTTCACCGGTGCGTCCATGCCGCTCACGCAGCTCACGATAAAGCCCTCGAAGGCGGCCTCGTCGGGCTCAAAGCTGCCGAGCCAGGCGCCCGCACGTTCCACGCGCTCAATCGAAGGATCGACCGCCGGGTCGCGGTAGGTGTAGAACGCCGTCTGACGCTCGCCGGCCGCGCGGAATCCGCAACCGTACGCACCGCCCTTCACGCGGATCTCGTTCCACAGGTAGTCGTAGGAGAGCGCGTTGGCGGCAACCGCCCAGGCGCCCGTCACGTCGAGCCCCAAGCGGCGCGGGTCGCACGCGCTTGCCGCAAAGCAGATGTCGCTGGGGATGACGAAAGCCTCGTGGCGGTCGCGCGGCGCCGGCACCACGAGCGCGTTGCGGCCGGCATCGGCGCCGTCGCCGGCGCCAAGCCCCAGGTCGCCCGCGGCATCCCAGTACGCGTCAAAGTCCTCATCGCTGCCGGTAAAGCTCGCCATGCAGCCATCGGCCACAAAGATGCGGCCTGCCAGCTCGGCAAGCTTGGCGCGCAGGTCGTCCAGTCGCTCGTCAAAGTGCTCGAGCAGATCGCGCAGGAACAGGTAGAAGTCCACGCCCGAAAGCTGCTCGCGCACCACGGCCGAAGGCGAGCTGTAGCTCATTGCGCGACTCAGCGCCGCCGAGTGTCCGTTGTTGATAAAGCCCTGCTCAAGCCCAATGCGAATCTGCGTAAGCACGTCGCGCACGCGGTCGGCGTCGGCATCCGCCAGCAGCGTGCTCGACCACACCTCGCGCGGCAGGCTCGCCAGTGCATCGATCTTCTCGGACAGGGCGCCGGCGCTCACCAGCAGGTAGGGGCGCACGCCGTCCACGTCGGGCTGCGTCATGACCTCGGTCGTAAAGCTCAAAAAGCCCAGCTTGCCGGCGAGCAAGTTGTCGAGTTCCTCGGCCGAGTGCTCGCTCGTGGGCAGCTGTTTGAGCAGGCGGCAGAGCAGCGTCACATAGGGCAGGTCCTCAAACGCGACGCAGCTCAGGTCGAAATACTGCATGGCGTAGGCCAGACGGTTGGTGGGGATGCCGTGGCGCAGGCAGGGAATGGGCGCGGTCGTGTCCACGACGAGCGGCGGCTCGGGACGCGCCTCGCCAATGTCGGACACGCGCAGGCGCGGCAGCGTGGCCTTGGCCTCGGGCGTGTCTTCCGCCTCCTGCGCGGCACGCAGCGCGGCCGTGCGCTCGACCACGTCGGCCAGCTCGGCATCGGTCATGGCATCGCGCTTGGCTGCCAGCTCGGCAGCCTCGGCACCCTCCGAACCCTCGGCGGCGTCCACCGGCGCCAGCTCGACCAGTGCCATGTGATCGTTCTGCAGCACCAGCTCGCGCAGCAGGTCTTCAAAATAGCTGCCATCCAGCTCGCTGCGCAGCTCCTCGTACACCGGGCCGTACTTGAGCGCCAGCGTCGCGGCGTCGTCATCGTAGAGCCAGGTGCTCAGCGCGTCGCACGCAATGGCCACGCCGTCGGCGATACCGTAGTCGCGCTGGCGCAGGTCGTATTCGTTGCTGCTGATGATGGCTTCCAGGCGCTCGCGCGGAACGCCATGCTCGCATAGGTCGCGGCAAGCGTCCTGGAACACGCGGCGCAGCTCGCGCGCCACGCCGGGCTGCGCATTTTGCAGCATGATGAGCTCGTAGGGCTGCAGACTCTCGGCCGCGGTGTAGCTCACCACGTTGCCGCCCAGGCCGGCGGCCAGAATGGCCTTCTTAACCGGCGCTTCGTTGGAGCCCAGCAGCGCCTCGAACAGGATATCCGCCGCGATCGTGCGCTTGCGGTCGAGCGCGCTGCCCAGCACAAGGCCCAGGCCCACCAGGGCGTTCTCGGGTGTGGTGGCCATCTCGATGCGCTTGTACTCGCAGGTCACGGGCGCCTGCGCGTCCAACGGATTGGGCGCCAGCGTGGACGGGTCCTCGCCGGCGGCAACGGCAGCGTCCATGCGGCGGCTCGCGGCACTCGGCTGCGACAGATAGCGCTCGTCCAAAAAGGCCAGTGCGCGGTCCACGTCCAGGTCGCCGTAGAGCGTGATGTAGGAGTTGGAGGGATTGTAGTGTCGCGCGTGCGTGTCCAGGAACTGCTCGTAGGTGAGCGCGGGAATCGCGCGCGGGTCGCCGCCGCTCTCGTGCGCATAGGCGGTGTCGGGATAGAGCGCGGCGTTGACGGCATCGTCCAGCACGCTCATGGGGTCGGACAGTGCGCCCTTCATCTCGTTGAACACCACGCCGTTATAGCGCAGCGTGCCCTCGCGCAGGCTGGCGGGGCTGCCGTCGCCCTCGCCCGCGGCGCCCTCCGGCAGGTCCAGCTCGTAATGCCAGCCCTCCTGCTCAAAAATGGTGGGCTTGGTATAGATGGCCGGGTTGAACACCGCGTCCAGGTACACGTCCATCAGGTTGTACAGATCCTGCTCGTTGGTGGTGGCAACGGGGTAGATGGTCTTGTCGGGGTAGGTCATGGCGTTGAGGAACGTCTGCATGGAGCTCTTGATCAGGTCGACAAACGGCTCCTTGACGGGAAACTTGGCCGATCCGCACAGCACCGAGTGCTCAAGAATATGGAACACGCCGGTGGAATCGGCCGGCGGCGTCTTAAAGCCAATGGCAAAGGCCTTGTTCTCGTCGTCGCACGCCAGGTACAGCAGGCGAGCGCCCGAGGCAGTGTGTCGCAGCACGTAAGCGTCCGAGTCGAGCTCGGGCACGGTCTCGCGGCGCTCGACGGCAAAGCCGTGGCAGGTAGTGCCGGGCACCAGCAGTGCAGCGGCTGCGGCGCGCGGGTCGGTTGAGGTGGTGGGCATATGCAGTCTCCTTTGACGCCCCAGCGGGGGCGAATCGAGTCGAATCCACGAGAGTATACCCATATGGGGCCGCGGTTCTGCGGCGAACTGAAGACGATGCCAACGGATTGGGTAAAGGCCCCGCGTGTCCGCCGCGCGAGCGTGGAAACTTGGACGCCTATCGAATGAGAGTGGATTTTCGGACGGAATCAGCCTCAAAACGCCCAAATACCGTCCAAATATCCACCCTCATTTCCCGACCGTCCAAAATCCACGCTCATCCGCCGCCCGCACATCTCTCATCTCTCATTCGTCACGAATACGAGAGATAACAGAAAGACGAGAGATAAATATGAGAGATAACTGAGCAGCAAAGAGACAAGCAATCA
>CATVTM010000053.1 GCA_958346935.1 uncultured Collinsella sp. | reverse complement strand
GTATATGATGTCAACAGTTGTCGTGGTCGTTGGGGACGTTCTTGAATGACTAGTCGTTTAAGAACGTCCCCAACGACTACTTCTATACAGCAAAAAGGGGTGCTGACCATTTCGGTCGGCACCCCTTTAAGTTGCGGTGAAATAGGGACTAAATGAGGGCATCGGAGGTCAAAAGAGTCCCTATTCCACCGCAACTTCATGGGGGCATGCGACAATGCCATCGGAAAACGTTTGCCATCCTTGGGGGCCTATCTATGCTGTACGAGTTTTGTGCCGAGAACTTTGAGCGGGTGCCGGCGGCCATTGTGGCCGGTGCGGGACGCATTGAGCTGTGCGACAACCTTGCCGTCGGTGGTACCACGCCCTCGGCCGGCGCTATCAGCGCTACGACCAACTATGCCCACGAGCACGATGCACGGGTGATGTGCATGATCCGTCCGCGTGGCGGCGATTTTCACTACAACCAGGACGAGCTGCGCATGATGGAGATGGACTTGGGCCTTGCCGTAAGCGCCGGCGTTGACGGCTTGGTCTTTGGCTGCTGCAAACCCTGTGCTGGCGGATGGGCACTCGACGAGCTCATGCTTGGCGCCCTCGTGATGGCTGCGGGCTGCGCGACCGAGGAGTGCAAGCGCGAGCCTGTCGACATTACCTTCCATATGGCATTTGACCAGCTTTCGCCCGAGGCTCAGCTCGATGCCATCGACACGCTTGTCGAGTGCGGCGTTACGCGCATCCTGACGCACGGTGGTGCGGCCGGCACGCCGATTGAGGACAACCTGGAGCACCTGTCGCTTCTTGTCGAGTATGCGGCCGGCCGTGTGACCATCCTTCCCGGCGGCGGCATTACCACGGCCAACCGAGATGCCGTAGCGGCAGCGCTTGGCGTCTCCGAGCTGCATGGCACCAAGATCGTGCCGTTAGAGGCGTAGTCCACATAGCTCGCACGTTCATCCTAAGATGCTTGGGCGACAAGGCGGGGCGCGAACAACGCGGGCAAGCTAGCGTGTCATGGCGTCGCGGCCGGCCTCGACCCGCTTGCGCTGGGCGGCGCGTTCCTCGCCGGTCAGGCGCTCAAAGAGATGCCCGATAATTGAGGCCAACACCTGCTGAAACAGCGTGCCGCACATGACGGGGAACACGACCTCGCCGGGAAAGTACTGCGTGGCGATGACGGCGCCCGAAGAGATATTGCGCATGCCGCAGGTAAAGCACATGGTGGTCGTCTCGCTATACGGCAGGTGCAGGGCACGGGCGACCAAGATGCCGATGATAAAGCCGCTGATGGCAAACACCAAGATAAAGAGCGCGACTTCCAAGCGCTCGACGTTCATGTGCAGCACGTAGTCGCTCATGGCGGTGGAGTTGGACGCGATGACGCCCATCATCATGAACTTGCAGGCGGGCGAGAGCGCGGGAGAGAGCTTTTCGTGGCCCCAGCCATGCGTGAGTTCGTTGATGACGATACCGAGCACGGCGGGGATGGCGATCATGAAGGCCATGTTCCGCATCATGCTCGGCACATCGATCGAGACGGTGGCGCCCAGCAGGAGCTTGAGCGTGAGCGGAATCGTCACGGGTGAGATGACCGAGGACGTCAGGATAATGGTGAGCGCGAGCGGGCCGTTGCCGCCGAACATACTGATCCACATAAAAGCGGTGACGGCTACGGGCACGCTGTACTCGAGCACGATGCCGCAGACGAGGTTGGGATTGGAACCAAAGAACAACGAACCCATGGCATACGCCGCGATGGGGATGAGCGCCGCCGAGACCAGCAGCGCCAGAATCAGGTGCAGCGGACGACGGAAAACCTCGGCCACCTGATGGAAGGTGTTGCTCAGTGCGCCCTGAAACGTCATAAAGGCAAACAGGTAGGGAACGATGGGCTTGAGCACGCCGATCTGCTGGGGAAAGAGCACGCCGAGTGTCACGCAAATCGGGACGATGACCTGCATGTGCCCCGCGAGGAACTTACCCAGTCCAACCCATTGCTTCATATATCCTGCGACTCCCTTTGCCCATGAATGCATATGAATGGATATGCTAGACGCTTGCATACGTTCGTGCGGCAGAAACGCTCGTTTGTTTCGAGGATATTACCGCCTTCGTTTACCGAAACCGGGGCGTACTGCGGCGTTTTGCGTCCGTACTGCACGGTATAATAAATTCGTTCAACAGATCTGCCTGCCGAAGCGGGCATACACAGAGGACTCATCGCTATGAACCGTGAGAGGTATCGCGGCGACCTGCCCCTATCGGGGGTGGGTGCCTATGTCATCGCTTAAGACGACGCATCGCTGGGCGGTTGCTCAGCAAAACCCCGAGCTCGAAAAGGAGCTTGCGACGGGTCTGGGCATTCCCGGGCTGGTGGCGCGCATTATGGTCGCGCACGGCATTGGCTCCATCAAAGAGGGCCAGCTGTTTTTGACGCCCTCGCTCGACCGCGACTGGGCCGACCCACTCATAATTCCGGGCATGTCGGTCGTTGCCGACCGCGTTGAGCGTGCTATTCGCAACCACGAGCACATCGCCGTCTTCGGCGACTTCGATGTCGACGGTATTACGTCGACTTGTCTGCTGACCGAGGCGCTGCGCACGTTTGGCGCCGATGTCACGCCGTTTATTCCGCATCGCTTTGACGAGGGCTACGGTCTGTCGCGTGCGGCGCTCGACCGCGTGAATGAGCTTGCTCATCCCCAGTTGATCGTGACCGTCGACAACGGTATCGCTGCTAAGGAAGAGGTCTCCTATCTGGAAAGCCTGGGGATCGAGCTGGTGGTCACAGACCATCACGAGCCCTCCGACCAGGTGCCGCAGGGTGTGCCCCTGACCGACCCTAAGCTCGAGGACGAGGGCCCCTCGCGCGAGCTTGCCGGTGCCGGCGTGGCGCTCAAACTGGTGCAGGTCCTGGGCGAGCGCCTGGGCAAGCCGTCGTATTGGCGTTCGCTGATCGAGGTCGCGGCGCTGGGCACCGTTTCCGACATGATGCCGCTGACGCCCGAGAACCGCGCGCTGGTTGCCGAGGGCATCCAGCAGATGCGCGTGACCGCCCGTCCCGGCTATATTGCGCTGGCTGCGCTCGCCAAGGCCGACCTCTCGAGCATTACGGCCGATGGCCTGTCGTTTTCGCTCATTCCCCGCTTAAACGCTGCCGGCCGCATGGCAGATCCCAAGTTGGCGCTCGACCTGCTGCTTGCCCGCGATCCTATCGAGGCAAGCGCACTGGCAGCCGAGCTCGAGGAGATCAACCGTCAGCGCCGCGAGATCGAGGCGGAGCTTACGCGCGATGCCATGGCAAAGGTCGAGAAAACCTACGATGGTGGCCGCGCAATCGTCGTGGGCGGCGAGGGCTGGCACGAGGGCGTCAAGGGCATCGTGGCAAGCCGTCTGACCAACCGCTATCACGTGCCGGCGCTGCTGTTCTCGATCGAGGACGGCATCGCGCGCGGTTCGGGTCGCTCGGTGGGCAAGGTCAACCTGTTTGACGCCGTCGAGCGCTGCTCCGACCTGCTGATTCGTCGCGGTGGGCATGCGGGCGCCGTGGGCGTGACCATTGAGGCCTCCAAGCTCGATGAGTTCCGCCGCCGTCTTTCCGCCGTGCTGTCCGAGCTCCCTGCGGAGGACTTTGAGGACACCGATGAGGTTGCCGCTACCGTCGACCTTTCCGAGCTGAATATCGAGACCATCGAGCAGATTTCTCGCCTTGAGCCGTTTGGCCAGGGCAACAAAGTGCCGCTGCTGGCCGCCGAGGGCGTGACGATGTGCGATCGCGCCGTGGTGGGCAAGACCGGCGAGCACATGCGCTTTGTGGCGACGGATGGCGCCGCGAGCGTGCCGGCCATCATGTTCCGCGTGCCGCAAATCGATAAGCTCATCAATTGCGATAGCGCGGTCGACTTGGTGTTCGAAGCCGTGGCTGAGCATTGGCAGGGCCGTGTAAAGCCCAAGCTCATGATCAAGGATGTCCTGGTTCGCGATACCACGGCGCCCAGCGTTGACGACCCGGCATGCGAGCTTCGCCGTGGCGTGGAGCCTGCGGACGCCGGTCTGCGCCTGGAGTCCCGCAAGCGTCAGACGCTCGCCCAGCTTTCCTATACCGAGCTCACGCGTTCGCTTATCCACAGCTTTATCGGCTCGAACCAGCCGCATCGCGCGCAGGTAGAGGCGCTCGATGCCCTGGCCGATCACCAGAGTGTTCTGGCCGTTATGGGAACGGGGCGCGGCAAGTCCCTCATCTTCCATGTGCATGCCGCACGCGAGGCGGTTCTTCGCGGGCGTGCGAGCATCTTTGTCTATCCGCTGCGCGCGCTTGTGGCCGACCAGGCCTATCACCTCTCGTCGACGATGGCCGCGCTTGGCATTGGCGTCGGCGTGCTGACCGGTGAGACCGTGGAGGCGGCGCGCGATGACGTGTTTGCCGGCTTGGCTTCGGGCCGCACCGGCATCGTGCTTACGACGCCCGAGTTCCTGTCCATTCACCGCGACCGCTTTGCGCGTTCGGGTCGCATCGGATTCGTCGTTATCGATGAGGCGCACCATGCCGGTCTTGCCAAGGGCGGCGACCGCAGCACCTATCTCGACATGCCCGATATCCTTAAAGCCCTGGGCGACCCGGTCGTTATGGCGGCGACGGCCACCGCGACGGCTCCGGTCGTGGCCGAGCTTGCCCGCGTGCTGCCGATCACTCGCACGGTGGTCGACGAGACCGTGCGCGAAAACCTGCAGCTCGAGGACGATCGCGATCTTGCGTGCCGCGAGAACCGCCTGGTGTCCATTGTGGCGACGGGGGAGAAGACCGTCATCTACGTTAACTCGCGCGACCAGTCCGTGGCGCTTGCCAAGACGCTGCGCAAACGCGTGCCCGATTGCGCGACCCGCATCGCGTTCTATAACGCGGGGCTCGCACGCTCCGATCGCCGCCGCGTGGAGGAAGCATTCCGAGATGGAAGCCTCAGTTGCATCGTTTCGACCTCAGCCTTTGGTGAGGGCGTGAACCTGCCCGATATCCGCCATGTCGTGCTCTACCACATGCCGTTTGGCGCGATTGAGTTTAACCAGATGAGTGGTCGTGCCGGCCGCGACGGCCAGCCCGCCGTGATCCACCTGCTCTATTCGTCGCGCGACGCCCGCATTAACGAGCGCCTGCTCGACTGCTACGCGCCCGAGCGCGATGAGCTCGTCACGCTCTATCGCGCGCTGCAGACTATGTGGCGCTCCAATCGTGGCAAGACCGGAGACGACTCGTTTAGCGCGAGCGATATCGACATCGCGCAGATGTGCCTTGCCATCGATGCCCGCACGCCGGTTGACGAGCGCTCGGTGGAAAGCGGCCTGGGAATCTTCGAAGAGCTTGGTTTCTGTCGCGTTTCGGGGTTTGACGACACACGCCGCATTGCGATGGCCGAAAACCCCGGCCGCGTGCAATTGAGCAGGTCAATCCGCTATTTGGAGGGCTTGCGCTCGCGCATGGAGTTCTCGGCTTTCCGGAGCTGGGCGCTCGATTCGTGCGCTTCTGATATGCTAGCCAAAGTTAACCGCCCGATCGTACCGCGGGCCTAGGGGAAGGGGACCTCGATGGATGCCGCAGCCCGTACCGCCCATGATTCCACCCTCCAGCCGTTCTCGGAGATGGAGCACTATAAGCATGCCGATGAGCTGCCGCCCGAGATTATGGCGGACAGCTACGACAAGCTGGAGCGCCTGTGCCTCAAATATATGAATGAGGACGACTTTTCTAAGGTTGAGCAGGCCTACTGCTTTGCCGCCGAGAAGCACTGCAACCAAAAGCGCCGCTCGGGCGAGATGTACATTAACCATCCCGTCGAGGTTGCCATCATTTTGGCCGATCTCAAGATGGACTGCGATGTGGTGTGCGCCGCGCTGCTGCACGATACCGTCGAGGATACTGAGACCTCGCTCGCCGATGTTTCCGGCCTGTTTGGCGATACGGTGGCCGAGCTCGTCGATGGCGTGACCAAGCTCACCAACATCGAAGTCGACAGCATGGACGAGAAGCAGGCGCTCACGCTGCGCAAGATGTTCCTCGCCATGTCCAAGGACATTCGCGTCATCATCGTTAAACTTGCCGATCGTCTGCACAACATGCGAACGCTGGCAGCCCTGCGCGAGGATCGTCGCCTGTTTAAGGCTCGCGAGACCATGGACGTGTACGCGCCCTTGGCCGACCGCCTGGGCATGAGCTCTATTAAGTGGGAGCTCGAGGACCTGTCCTTCTTCTACCTGGAGCCCGATGCCTACCAGCGCATCGCGCGTATGGTAGCTGAGTCGCGCGAGGTCCGCGAACGCTACCTTGCCGAGACCATCAAGACGCTTACCGATGAACTCAACCGCATTGGTCTGGAGGACTTCCAGATCAACGGCCGCTCCAAGCACTATTGGTCCATCTACCAAAAGATGAAGCGCAAGGGCAAGGAGTTCTCCGAGATCTACGACCTGGTGGCGCTGCGCGTTATTACCCATTCGGTGCGCGATTGCTACTCCACGCTCGGTGCGGTGCATACGCTGTGGCACCCCATGCCTGGTCGCTTTAAAGACTATATCGCCATGCCTAAGGTCAATAACTACCAGTCGCTCCACACGACGGTCATCGGCCCCACGGCTCGCCCGCTCGAGATTCAGATTCGAACCTACGAGATGCATGAGCAGGCCGAGTACGGCATTGCCGCCCACTGGCTCTATAAGAAGTCGGGCGGATCGTCTGCCTCCAAGACCAACGATGCGCAGCGTCTGGACGACCAGATTAACTGGCTCAAACATTCGCTCGATTGGGCTGCGTCTGATGAGATTACCGACGCCAAGGAATACCTGCATTCGCTGAAGGTCGACCTCTTCGATCAGGAGATCTTTGTCTTTACGCCCAAGGGCGAGGTCATGGCGCTTCGTGCTGGCTCCACGCCGCTCGACTTTGCCTACGCCGTTCACACCGAGGTGGGAAACCATTGCGTCGGCGCCAAAATCAACGGTGCGGTGGCTCCGCTCACGCACGAGATTAAGACGGGTGACCGTGTCGAGATTCTGACTAACAAGAGTTCCAAGCCGTCGCGTGATTGGCTCAAGATCGTTAAGACACCTTCCGCCAAGTCAAAGATCCGCCGCTATTTTGCCGCTGCGACCAAGGACGACGACGCTGCTGCTGGTCGCGATATGCTGGCCAAGGACCTGCGTAAGCGTGGCTATGGCATTTCTACGCCGCGTTCGACGCGTGCGCTCAACGCCGTGGCGGAGCAGTTTAACTTCAAGCAGCTCGAGGACCTGTTTGCCGCCGTCGGCGCCGGCAAGGTTGCCCCGCGCGCTGTGGGCAATAAGGTCGAGCAAATCTTGGACCCCAAGCCCGAGGAACAGCTCACCAAGGCCGAGGCTATCGCCGAGGTCGTGAAGCAGCCTGCTCGCGGCTCCAACCGCAAGCCGCAAAAGCGCGGCAAGAGCGCCAGTAACGGCATTATCGTCAAGGGCGAGAGCAACAGCGGCCTACTGGTCCGTCTGGCTCATTGCTGCAACCCCGTGACGGGCGACGACATCGTCGGCTTCATCACGCGCGGTCGTGGCGTTTCGGTGCATCGCGCCAACTGTCCCAACGTCAAGGGTCTTATGGAGCATCCCGAGCGCATGATCGAAGTGGAGTGGGACGGCGCTGCCGACACCCTCTTCCAGGTCGAGATCGTGGTCGAGTGCCTGGACCGCATGGGCCTTCTCAAGGATGTCACCATTGCCATTGGCGATGCGGGCGGCAATATCCTTTCTGCCGCCACGTCGACCAACCGCGAGGGTATTGCAACCCTGCGCTTTATGGTCGAGATCTCGGACGCGAGTGGTCTGGATCCGCTGCTGGCCTCCATCAGCAGCGTTGACTCGGTCTACGACGCGCGCCGCCTGATGCCCGGTGAGGGTGGAGCCCAGCTTAAGCGCCGCGTTTAGTCGCGACGAACGTGCCACATTATCGATATTCGCTACACTCGAGGCATCGTTTGATGCCTCGAGTTCTATAGAGAGGAGAGGGACATGAGTGCTGTGTCCTTGGATTTAACTCCCAAGGGATCGGTCGAGATCGAGACGCTCGTAAACGGTCCCATTCAGACCAATAGCTATGCTGTTATTTCGGACAATGAGTGCGTGATTATCGACCCCGCATGGGAAGGAGAGCGCTTGATGGAGCATATCCGAGCCGAGCATCCCGGCGTACGCGTGTTTGGCGCCGTATGCACTCATGGCCATGCCGATCATGTTGGTGGTGTTGCAGGCGTGCGAACCACCGTTGGCGAGGGCTGCCAGTATGAGCTGTGTGCTAAGGATGTGGCGGTGCCGCATGCGAACATCGAGGAACAGCGAGCTATGTGGGGCATTGAGACGCCTGACCCCGGGGAGCCGACGCGCCTGCTCGCCGAGGGAGATGCTATCGAGGTGGGCGATATCTACCTGCAGGTGATCGAGACGCCAGGGCATACGCCGGGCGGGATCGTCTTGTTTGCTGCCACCGAGCAGGGGAACATTGCCTTTGTGGGCGACACCCTGTTTCCGGGTGGGCACGGCCGCACCGATCTTTCTGGAGGAGACGAGGCGGCGATTCTGCGCTCGCTCTCCAAGCTCGCCCGGCTTCTCCCGCCCGATACCGTTTGCCTAACCGGTCATGGCGATTCGACCACCATGGCACGCGAGCTCATGCAGAACCCTTTCATGCAGATTTAGCTTAATAGTCGGCTTTTGAAGCACGAGAAGCGTCCAAGCGTCAAGCTATTTTTCCCCGACGGGTCGATTCCGTAGGGTAAACGGTCAAAAAAAGTCTGTTTGGACGATATTCGTGAACAAACGAACGTTTATGCTCGGGTGCGCCGTGGTAAAATCTCAGGCGTTATCGGAGCAACCTTACAGGAGGTTTCTTTTATGCTCGTCAACGCAGCAGACATGCTCAAGAAGGCCGAGGCCGGCAAGTACGGTCTTGGTGCCTTCAACACCAACAACCTCGAGTGGACCCTGGCTATTCTCCAGGCCGCCGAGGAGGCCAAGTCTCCGCTGATCCTTCAGTGCACCGCTGGTGCCGCTAAGTGGATGGGCGGTTTCAAGGTCTGCGCCGACATGGTCAAGGCTGCCGTCGAGGCCACGGGCGTTACCGTTCCCGTCGCCCTTCACCTCGATCACGGTTCTTACGAGGACTGCTTCAAGTGCATCGAGGCCGGCTTCACGTCCATCATGTATGACGGCTCTCACGAGGAGACCTTCCAGCTTAACCTCGACCGCACCAAGGAGCTCGTTGAGCTTGCCCACTCCAAGGGCATGTCCATCGAGGCCGAGGTCGGCGGCATCGGCGGCACCGAGGACGGCGTGACCTCCAGCGGCGAGCTCGCTGATCCTGCTGAGTGCAAGCAGATCGCTGACCTGGGCGTCGACTTCCTCGCCTGCGGCATCGGCAACATCCACGGCGTGTACCCCGCCGACTGGGCTGGCCTTTCCTTCGAGCGCCTGGGCGAGATCAAGGCCCAGACCGGCGACCTGCCCCTCGTCCTGCACGGTGGTACCGGCATCCCCGAGGATCAGATCAAGAAGGCCATCTCCCTGGGCATCTCCAAGATCAACGTCAACACCGATCTGCAGCTCGTCTTCGCCAAGGGCGTCCGTGAGTACATCGAGGCTGGCAAGGATCAGCAGGGCAAGGGCTTTGACCCCCGCAAGCTCCTCAAGCCTGGTCGCGACAACATCGTTGCCCGCACCAAGGAGCTCATGGAGGAGTTTGGCTCCGTCAACAAGGCGTAAGTAGCGGTTTAACTTCCCGCCGGAGGCCCCGTTTCCCCTACGCTGTTTCCCTCGCGCTCACCTGGCTTCGCCAGAAGTCGCGCGACGGAATCAGCTCCGGGGAAACGGGGCCTCCTTCGTTAACTCGCTACAGGGTTACTGGGCTGAATTAAGATGGCTACTGGCTTTGCCAGAAGTCGCGCCAAGGAAACAGTTCCGGGGGACGGGGCTTCCTTCGTTTAACGCCGCAGGGTTACGAGGCTGAATTATTTATTTGACTACCGTTCAGCGGTGTTGATGGCTCCCTTGTTGGGGCTTTCTTTTTATCTCGCTACAATGGGCTTCAAGCGTTCTAGTGACTTGGAGTTTTGGTATGGCTGTTATTAATGTACTGCCTTCGGATGGGAAGGTTATTGACGAGGGTCCTGTTGGTTGCTCTGTTGATGTTTGCTGTGATGACTTTCGTCATCTCGATGTTGGACTGCCGCCCGAGATTCTTCGTCTTAAGGATGCCGGGTATTTGACGCAGGCTGTTGCTGCCTGCGATCGCCTTTTGGAGCAGAACCCCGAGCCTTCGCTGGCTGCTTGTGTTCGTGTCGAGCGGTATCGCATGCTCGAGACGCCGCTTCATTTTTCGGTGTCGCGTGACCAAGCTATTGCGATGATTCGCGAGGAGTGGCCAGAGTTTACCGAAGAGCAGTTTGATGACCTGATTAATCGTAAGCGTATTGACTGGCGCTTTATCGATGGCGAACTGTTCGTTCTCGACAACTTCCTCGATTCGCTTCGCGTATATCCCAAAGAGGTTCCCGGCATGCGGCCCGATTCTACGGACGGAATAGCACTGCGCAACGAGATGCTCAAGGAGATGGAGTCACAAAACGGATTGGCTCGCGTCATTACGCTTAAAGCGTCCGTGTCTGTCCCCGGCGCTCTAGATGGAGAGACTGTTCGCGCGTGGCTACCCGTTGCCGCCGCCTGTCGTCAACAGTCTCATATCGAGGTTCTCGATATGACGCCGGAGGGTGCTGTTGCCCCCGCGAATGCTTCGGCGCGTACCGCCTCGTGGTCTTCTTCGAGTGAGCACTTTTTTTCGGTGACCTATCGTTATCACATCGATGCTGCTTATTGTGATGTCTACGGTGGCACACTTCCGGTTCACCCGCGTATGGACGCGCCTCTGCCCGAGGATATTTCCGAGGACCGTCCGCACATTGCATTCACGCCGTATCTACAGCAGCTGACAGCCTGTGTCATTGACGGGCTCGAGGATCCGCTCGATCGCGCCCGTGCTATCTATGATTACCTGACGCAGCATATCGACTATCGCTATCAGCCGCCGTACTTGCTTTTGGGATCTATTGCCGATGACTGCGCGCATTCGCTCCGCGGCGATTGCGGCGTTATGGCGCTCACGTTTATCACCATGTGCCGTATCGCGGGCGTGCCTGCCCGTTGGCAGAGCGGCCTGTATGTTGCGCCCGATTCGGTGGGGTCGCACGACTGGGCAGAGTTCTATACGCCGCAGACCGGTTGGCTCAACGCCGACGTGTCATTTGGATCTTCTGCTCGCAGGATGGGGGAGGAGTGGCGCCGCCGTCACTACTTTGGCAATCTCGACCCGTGGCGTATGGTGGCCAACAATCGATTCCAGGCAGAGTTTGAGCCCTCTTTCGACGGCATGCGCGAGGACCCTTACGATAACCAGATGGGTGAGGCTTCGGTCGACGGTCGCGGATGCCGTCGGCGCGAGATGCTCCGCACGGTCGAACTCATCGAAATGCTCGAAGTTCCATTTTCGGACTAATCGGTAGAAAGCTGTGATAAACTAACTCACGCATTGCGTGCCCGAGTGGCGGAATTGGCAGACGCAGTGGACTCAAAATCCACCGTTGGCAACAACGTGCGAGTTCGAGTCTCGCCTCGGGCACCATTCATGCAAGCGAGCGTTCAAGGGGGTTGCGGCCCCCTTTTTCGTGCCGAACTCGCGTGAGCGCGCGAAGCGTTAAGCAAACAGGCTTGTGGCCTGTTTGTAGCGGAGCGTGGCGAGGGCGCCACGCGCCCGAAGCCCGGGGCTTCGCGAAGCGAAGGCCCTTCGAGTCTCGCCTCGGGCACCATGCATGCAAGTGGACGTTCAAGGGGGTCAAGGCCCCTTTTTCGTGTACGTAATGTGATAACGCGCTGTACGTGTTATTATTCGCAAGGCGTTGTTCCCGCAATGCCCTAAAGAGGAACCTGAGGGTTCCCACCTTTTGGCGCCAATGAGCAGCTGACTGGTCATACAACTTAGATTCCCTTCCTCAAATCGAGGAAGTCTATGTGTACGACCTGGTTGTTGAGAAGCGCCGGGTTATTTTTTTATGAATGGAGGTAGGGAAAATAGCTAAGTCTGATGACACCCGCATCAACGACGAGATCACTGCATCTTCGTGTCGTTTGATTGGCGTCGATGGCTCTCAGCTCGGCCTGTTCGCCATCCGCGATGCCCAGCGCGTCGCCGACGATCAGGGTCTCGACCTGGTCGAGATCGCTCCCAACGCGGAGCCGCCGGTCTGCAAGGTCATGGACTACGGTAAGTTCAAGTACCAGCAGGCCATGAAGGCCAAGGCTGCTCGTAAGAACCAGTCCAAGGTCGAGGTCAAGGAAATGAAGTTCCGACCCAAGATCGACGTTGGCGACTACGAGACCAAGAAGGGCCACGTTCTGCGTTTCCTCAAGAAGGGCGCACGCGTTAAGATCACCATCATGTTCCGCGGCCGTGAGATGGCTCACCCGGAGCAGGGTCTTAACGTTCTCGAGCGTCTCGCCGAGGATCTCAAGCCTTACGCTACGGTTGAGTCCAAGCCTAAGATGGAAGGCCGTAACATGCTTATGCTGCTCGCCCCGATTAAGGGCGCCTTCGATGAGGATAAAGCGGCAAGCGATAGCAAGTAACTAGTGTTCTGTAACCGATTAAGGAGTATTTCATGCCTAAGATGAAGTCCCACAGCGGCACCAAGAAGCGTTTCCGCAAGACTGGTACCGGCAAGCTTATGCGCGCCAAGGCTTTCAAGAGCCACATCCTGAGCAAGAAGTCCACCAAGCGTAAGCGTGGCTTCCGTCAGGAGACCGAGATCGCCGCTGCCGACCGCAAGGTCATCAAGTCGCGTCTCGCCTAAGTTCGCGTTCCCGTTTTCGTTTTACCATCTAGGAGTTGATAGAACATGGCACGTATTAAGCGCGCTGTTGCCGCCAAGAAGAAGCGCCGTACCGTTATGCACCGTGCGAAGGGTTACTACGGTGCCGCTTCGCGTACTTACAAGCATGCTAAAGAGCAGGTCCAGCACTCCCTGCAGTATCAGTATCGTGATCGCCGCAACAAGAAGCGCGAGATCCGTTCTCTCTGGATCACCCGTATCAACGCTGCTGCTCGCCTGAACGACATCTCTTACTCTCAGTTCATGCACGGCCTGAAGGTTGCCGGCATCGAGCTCGACCGTAAGGTCCTGGCTCAGATGGCTTACGAGGACATCGAGTCCTTCAACGAGCTGGCTACCATCGCCAAGAAGGCTCTCGAGGCCTAATAGATTCTCTTGAATCGCTAGGGGAGTGTCGCGTTGTGCGCGGCGCTCCCTCTTTTTATCTGAAGCGCGGTTTACATTGCTAAAAGCGCGGGTAGATAGACACTTACAGGTGACCGATCTCTATATATTCCTGAACCAAAGGGTCATCATCTGATACGTGCGGAAGATCCGCACCAGTCTTTCTATTAGCTATAGAAAGCGATATGTTGTGTAGGACTTGTGAAGAGTGGAATTGACGTCCCACAGAGCTTCGCGGTCTGGCAATATATCTCCTTGCCGCGCGGCCCGGTCGGACCGGAT
>CATVTM010000052.1 GCA_958346935.1 uncultured Collinsella sp. | reverse complement strand
TCGCTAAGTTCGATTCCGCCCTCGTGCCATACGTTATCGAGCAGACGCCGCGCGGCGAGCGCAGCTACGATATCTATTCGCGCCTGCTCAACGACCGCATCATTTTCTTGGGCGAGGAGATCAACTCCGTCAGCGCCAACCTGGTCGTTGCCCAGCTGCTGCATCTTGAGAGCCAGGATGCCGAGAAGGATATCTCGCTCTACATCAATTCGCCCGGTGGCGAGGTCTACTCCGGCCTGGCAATTCTGGACACCATGAACTTCATTAAGCCGCAGGTCTCCACCATCTGCGTCGGTATGGCCGCGTCTATGGCCGCCGTGCTGCTTTCGGCCGGTGCCAAGGGCAAGCGCTTCTGCCTGCCGCACTCCAAGGTCATGATTCACCAGCCCAGCGGCGGTGCCCAGGGCCAGCAGACCGAGATCGAGATCGTGGCCGAGGAGATCAAGAAGACTCGCCGCGAGCTCAACCAGATCCTGTCCGACGCCTCGGGCCAGCCCATCGAGAAGGTCCAGGCCGACACCGAGCGCGACAACTACCTGACCGCTGCCGAGGCCCTCGACTACGGCCTGATCGACCGTATCGTCACCTCGCGCGACCTCGCCGCGAAGGACGCCTAGGATGGCCGGTAACATGCAGGACAACTTTGACGAGAACGGCAACCCCATCCGCTGCTCCTTCTGCGGAAAAGAGCAGGGGCAGGTTCGCCGCCTTGTAAAGGGTCCGACCAACATCTTTATCTGCGACGAGTGCGTTGCCGCCTGCTCCGAGATTTTGGAGGAGTCGCTGGCTTCGGACTTTATGGACGCCGCCCGCAACGGCAAGCTGCCGGGCTTCCTCAACGACCACGGCCAGGCTGCATCCCAGCCCGCCGCGGACCCCGAGACCGAGGGTTTTGAGCTCGAGGACGATCGCCAGGTCATCACGCACGTGCCGACGCCGCACGAGATCTATGACGAGCTTTCGGCCTATGTCATGGGTCAGGAGGACGCCAAGCGCGCCATGTCGGTGGCCGTGTACAACCACTATCGCCGCGTGATCGAGGGCGGCGCTGCGCTTTCTGCCTTTGACGACGGCTTGGATTCGCAGCTCGACGATGATATGGACGAGGTGGAGCTCGCCAAGTCCAACATTTTGCTGCTCGGTCCCACCGGCACCGGTAAGACCCTGTTGGCCCAGACGCTCGCGCGCATCCTCGAGGTGCCGTTTGCCATCGCCGATGCCACCGCGCTTACTGAGGCCGGTTACGTGGGCGAGGACGTGGAGAATATCCTGCTCAAGCTCATCAATGCTGCCGATGGTGACATTGAGCGCGCGCAGGTTGGCATTATCTACGTGGACGAGATCGATAAGATCGCCCGCAAGGCCGAGAATCTCTCCATTACCCGCGACGTTTCGGGCGAGGGCGTTCAGCAGGCACTGCTTAAGATCCTTGAGGGCACGGTGGCCAGCGTTCCGCCCACCGGCGGCCGCAAGCATCCCCAGCAGGAGCTGCTGCAGATCGACACGACCAACATCCTGTTCATCTGCGGCGGTGCCTTTGTGGGTCTGGATAAGATCATCGCCGACCGCGTGGGCAACAAGGGCGTGGGCTTTAACTCCGAGATCGCCGGCCCCACCTCGGTCGACGAGAACGACCTGCTGCGTCAGGTGCTCCCGCAGGATCTTAATGCCTTTGGCATGATTCCCGAGTTCGTGGGCCGTACGCCCGTCGTCACCCAGACGCAGGCGCTCGACGAGGACGATCTGGTGTCGATCCTGACCGAGCCCAAGAACGCCGTGGTGCGTCAGTACCGCAAGATGTTCCAGCTCGAGGACGTCGAGCTTGAGTTTGAGGACGCGGCCCTGCACGAGATCGCCCGCATGGCGCTTGCTCGCAAGACCGGCGCCCGCGGCCTGCGCGCCATCTGCGAAGACGTGCTTCAGCAGACGATGTTCGACCTTCCCAGCGAGGAGGGCGTCGCTAAGGTCGTCGTAACCGAAGCGGCGGTTAAGGGCGAAGAACAGCCCCAACGCATCTACGGGTAAACCAGCCAAAAACGTGCTTGCAAATAGCCTCCGACCATCCGCGGTCGGAGGCTATTTTATATATACGCAATAACCCCAACTACCTGTGTTATTCTGTGTGTTTGTTTAAGCCTCAGCGAAGTCATATCAGACTGAAGTAATCGATACCTAAGGGGAGGAATGCAGACCCTAGCGGGCCTACATTCCTCCCCGGCGGGACAGGGAGAGATATATGGAAGAGATGCCCAAGAACTACGATCCGTCGACCAACGAGCCGGCGATCCTGCAGAAGTGGCTCGACGGCGGCTACTACAAGCGCCGTGAGGGCGTGGGCGACTGCACCGTCACCATTCCGCCTCCCAACGTGACTGGCAAGCTCCACATGGGCCATGCCACCGATGACTCCATCCAGGACGCCATCGTCCGTATGGCCCGCATGCGCGGCAAGTCCACGCGCTGGGTGCTGGGCACCGATCACGCCGGTATCGCCACGCAGACCAAGGTCGACAAGAAGCTCAAGAGCGAGGGTATCAGCCGCCTGGAGATCGGTCGCGACAAGTTTGTTGACGCCTGCTGGGACTGGACCCACGAGTACGGCGGCATCATCGTCGAGCAGATCAAGCGCATGGGCTGCTCCGTCGACTTCGACAACGAGCGCTTCACCATGGACGAGGATTACGCCCAGGCCGTGCGTAAGGTCTTCTGCGACTGGTACCACGACGGCCTGATCTACCGTGGCAAGCGTATCGTCAACTGGTGCCCCAACTGCACCACCGCCATCTCGGACGACGAGGCCGAGTATAAGGACGAGAAGGGCCACCTGTGGCACCTGCGCTACCCGCTGACCGAGCCGGTCAACGGCCAGGACTACATCGTCGTCGCCACCACGCGTCCCGAGACCATGCTCGGCGACACGGGCGTCGCCGTCTCCCCGAAGGACCCCGAGAAGGCCGCCTTCGTGGGTAAGACCGTCAAGCTCCCCATCGTCGACCGCGAGATCCCTATCTTTGAGGATTGGCATGTCGACGCCAACTTTGGCTCCGGCTTCGTCAAGGTCACCCCTGCTCACGACCCCAACGACTACGCCATGGGTCAGGCCCACGACCTGCCGCAGATCAACATCTTCGACGAGCACGCGGTGGTCGTCGAGGGCTACGGCGAGTTTACCGGCATGAACCGCGACGAGTGCCGTGAGGCCGTCATCAAGTGGTTCGAGGAGCACGACCTGCTCGATCATGTCGAAGAGCTCGACCACTCCGTCATGCACTGCTACCGTTGCGACTCCGCTCTGGAGCCGTGGCTGTCCGAGCAGTGGTTTGTGGCCGTCGACAAGCTCAAGGGGCCGGCGCTCGAAGCCGTCAACTCCGGCAAGGTCACCTTCCACCCCGCGCGCTGGACGCAGACCTACACCACCTGGATGGAGAACCTCAAGGACTGGTGCATCTCGCGTCAGCTGTGGTGGGGCCACCGCATCCCCGTGTTCTACTGCGAGGACTGCGGCTGGGAGGACGCCCTGACCGAGGACACCGACGTGTGCCCCAAGTGCGGCGGCCATCACGTGCATCAGGACGAGAACGTGCTGGACACCTGGTTCAGCTCGCAGCTGTGGACCTTCGCCACGCAGGGCTGGCCGCAAAAGCCGGAGCTGCTCGAGGGGCATCACCCCACGACGGCGCTCGTCACCGCGCGCGACATCATCGCGCTGTGGGTCGCCCGCATGGTCATGAGCTCGCTGTACTTCCTGGACGAGGTGCCGTTTAAGGACGTCGTCATCTACCCCACGATCCTGGCCAAGGACGGCAGCCGCATGTCCAAGTCCAAGGGCAACGGCGTTGACCCCATGGACCTCATTGGCATGTACGGCGCCGACGCCATGCGCTTCAACTTGCTCACGCTGTGCACCAACAACCAGGACGTCAAGTTCGACGCGAACATCGACAAGAAGACCAAGAAGCTCATCGACAGCCCGCGTACCGACCAGGCCAAGAGCTTTGTGACCAAGATCTGGAACGCCAGCCGCTTCCTGCTCATGAACATGGAGGGCTACACGCCCGGCGAGCCCGTAGTGGAGACGCCGGCCGACGCCTGGATGTTCAGCCGTCTGGCCAAGGCCGTGAAGATGGTCACCGAGGGCATCGAGAACTACACCTTTGGCGATATGGCCCGCGGCGTGCAGCAGTTCTTCTGGAACGAGGTTTGCGACTGGTACGTCGAGGTCACCAAGGCCCGCCTAAAGGGCGAGGGCCGTCTGCAGGCTCAGCGCAACCTGATCTTTGTGCTCGACACCTCCATTCGCCTGATGCACCCGCTCATGCCGTTCGTGACCGAGGAGATCTGGGACAACATGCCGGCGAGCGTGCTCGACCTGGATTCCGAGGGCAACGTGGACCGCGCGGAGGCGCTCATGATCGCCAAGTGGCCCGAGCCCGCCGACTACGCCAAGTACATCGACGAGGACGCCGAGCGCGCGTTTGAGCTGTGCCGCGCCGTCGTGTCTGCCGCCCGCGCTACGCGTTCGCGTTATCGCTTGAGCCCCAAGGCCGAGCTCGACGTGGTCGTGCGTGCCGGTGCCGAGGACATCGAGAAGCTCGAGAGCTTGCGTTCGACCATCGAGCCGCTGGCAAACACTGCCTCGCTGGTCATGGGTACCGACGTTGAGAAGCCGGCTGCGAGCATCGCCGTGGTCGACAGCGGCGTCGAGGTCTTTGTGGTGCTCGAGGGCAAGGTTGACCTTTCGGCTGAGAAGGCGCGCCTGGAGAAGGAGATCGCCGCGGCCCAGAAGGAGCTCGCCGGCTGCGAGAAAACGCTCGCCAACGAGGGCTTTGTGGCCAAGGCCGCGCCTGCCGTGGTCCAGAAGAAGAGGGACCGTGCAGCTGAGCTCAAGGAGATCCTGGCGGCGCTGACTGCTCAGGTTGCTGACTTCTCGTAAATTGCACTGAGGGGCGCGTCCCGACGCTTTGCTCTCCGCTGCGGACAGTCCTGCGCAAGACGGACAGCACATTAAGTGCTGTCCTTTGCGTGCGGAACTTGCGGCGAGCAAAGCGTCGGGCCGCTCCTAGTGCGGCTACGTGGCGTCCGCTGTCTGCCTGTTAGGGCCACATGGCTGATGCCTTGACTCTGCTGCAAGCGGGTAGTGGCTGATATTTTGAACGTGAGGGGCTCATTCTATTTAATGGGCCTCTTTTTCTGTAATTGGAGACTTTGGTTATGGCGAAGCGTACTGGCTCTTATGTCGTTCCTTTCTCGTTTGAGTTGCTTTCGTTTGGCGAGGCTGTGGGGCTTGCTGCTGATACGGGGCGGATTTCTGGGGATGCTGGGCCGTTGTTGGAGACGGTTGTCGATATGCTCGATGAGCTGGGACGTCCGGACGAGTATTTCGATTGCATTCAGGTTGCCGGTACCAATGGCAAGACTTCGACCACGCGTTTTTCGGCCGCTATCCTTCGCGACGAGGGGCTCAAGACCGCGCTGTATACGTCGCCGCAGCTTGTTCGCTATCCCGAGCGTATGGAGGTTGACGGGCGCGTCGTGAGCGACGAGGCCTTTGCCCGTGGCGTTTCGGCAGCTGTCGAGGCGGGGCGTCGCGTGAATGCGCGTCGTGTGGCGGCGGGGGAGCGCGCCTATTCCATCACGCCTTTTGACCTGCTGACGGCTGCCGCACTTGTAGTGTTTGCCGAGGCCGCGGTGGATGTCGCCGTGCTCGAGGTTGGCATGGGCGGACGTTGGGACGCTACGAGTGCGACCGATCCCGTCGCCGTTGCCATCACCGGCATCGGGCTCGACCACACGCGTATCCTGGGCGACACGCTCGAGGCTATTGCGGGGGAGAAGGCTGCGGTTATTAAGCCTGGGCGCTTGGTTGTTTTGGGCGAGGGCACGCATGAGGCGAGCGTTCAGCGTGTGATGGATGCCCGTTGTCGCAAGTGCGGCGTTGTTCCGCTCGTGGTGAACCATGCCACGACCAAGGTACCTTCGCACGTGGGCGATACGGTGGAGTTTAGCTGCACCACGCCGCGTGCGATCTATACGTCAAGCATGGTTAAGCCGGCCTACCAGCCGCAGAATGCCGCGTGCGCGATTATGCTCTGCGAGGGCTATCTGGGTCGCGAGCTCGACCACGATGCGCTCGACGCCTCGCTTATGGGTTGCCCCACGCCGGGCCGATTTGATGTGCTGGGAACTGATCCGCTCAAGTTGATCGATGCCTGCCATAACCCTCAGAGCTGCGAGAACTTTGTAAGCGCGCTGGACGAGATCGATCCGTGCGTGGAGAATCGCCCCACGCTGCTGTGCGCCGCGCTGGCCGATAAGGACGTGGCGGGTATCGTTGACGTTTTGGTTCCGGCGTTCCCCCGCGTGGTCGTGACCCAGACCGATTCCGATCGCGCCCTGCCGGCAGAGGAGCTTGCTGCTCTAGTGGACGCGGACAAACTCGCGGGCGTGTACCCGAGCGTATCCGAGGCCCTCGCCGCCTTCGAAGCCGCCAACGAGCCCTTCGTAGCAGCCGGCACCATTACCCTAGCCGGCGAAGTAGCCGGCCTGCTGCGCTAACCTATCCCCTCATCAGTTGCGGTGAAATACGGACTGCTTTACAACCCAGAAGCCTCAAACGGTCCGTATATTACCGCAACTCAAAAGCAGTCAATTTGGGACAGGGCTATTTTGACTACCCTGCTCCTCGAGTTGACTTGCTCGCCACGAAATGGGCCTATTTACTACGTTTGGCTGGTAACCCTCGACCATACCGAGAATTGCGAAATCAAAATCGCAGGTAAAGGGCTTGCCATTTTTTAAAAAAGACCCGCATGGTCGACCCATGCGGGTTAAACGTAGTAGATAGGCCGTTTTTGTGGCGCGGTGTTGGTGGGATGCGGCAAAGGGACTGTCCCTTTGGCGCATTGCCTAGTCTAGACGGACCGGATCGTGGGGGTAGGCGTTGAGAATCTCGACGCCGTTCTCGGTCACCAGGGCCAGGTCCTCGATGCGGACACCGGTGCGGCCGGGGAGGTAGATGCCCGGTTCGATGGAGAACGTCATGCCTGGCTCTACGACCTGCTCGTTGACCAGCGAGACGTCGCCCGGCTCGTGGTCCTGTAGACCAATCGAGTGGCCCAGGCGATGCGTAAAGTATTTGCCGTAGCCCGCATCCTCAATCACGTCGCGTGCGGCGCGGTCCAGGTCGCACATGCGCACGCCCGGGGCGATGAGCCCCTCGGCGGCTTCGTTGGCGCGGCGCACGATGTCGTAGATGCGTGCGGTTTCCTCGTCCGGCTCACCCCAAAAGAACGTGCGCGTCATGTCCGAGCAGTAGTTGCGATGGCGTCCGCCAATGTCGAATAGCACCACGTCGCCGCGCTTGAGCGCGGTGCCGTCGGGTTCGTGATGTGGGTCGCCGGCGTTGGCGCCAAAGCTCACGATGGGAGGAAAGCTAAAGCCCTCGCAGCCGTGCTTGCGATACAGGCTGAGCATCTGGTCGGCGATCTCGCGCTCCGTCACGCCTTCGTGGACGAGCTTAATCGCGTCGGTCATCACGGCGTCGTTGGCTGCCGAGGACGCGCGCATAAGCTCCTGCTCGGCGGCATCCTTGTGGGTGCGCGCGGCGGTGACGGCAAAGTCGCCCAGGAAAAACTCGCTGGCGGCGTGGCGCTCCATGAGCGGCATCAAAAAGCCGGATCGCATGACGGTGTCGATGCCAAGCGGCTTGGCTGGGTCGATCTCACTCGCGATGGCGTCGGTCACGACATCGGTATCGGTGTGGTAGGCAACGCGGGCATTGTCGTACTCGGCCAGCTGATGCAGGGCGTTGACCAAGATCACGGGCTCGCAATCGCGCGCGAGCAGCACGCCGCAAAAACGCTCGAACATATCGGCATAAAAGCCGGTCAGGTAGTAGATCGACCACGGGTCGTTTACGAGCAGCTGTGCGCCGGGGTGCTGAGCCTCGAGCGCATCGAGCACGCGCGTCACACGCTGGTCATCGACATGTGCCATGAAACATCCTTTCGCTAGGCAGCCACCATGGTATCCCAAGCTCGGCACATAGGGACGTTCCTTTTATGCCGGCACCTGGGGACACTCCTTGCAAAAGCAGCTAAAAGAGCCCCGTCCCTAATTAGCTACTTAGACTCGGTCGATGTCCATGCTGGCGATTAGGTTGATGTTGGTGTCTAGGAGGTTCTCCAGCACGACGTCGCCCATGCGGATGGGGGCGTTGACGACTAGGCCTCGGATGAGGTCCATGGCTTGGGCGTGGAGTGCCAGCGGGATGGCTTCGGCCGTGCGCACAGGCAGAAGCGCTTCGTCGCCGCCGGAGACGGCCACGGTCGTCGTGAGTACGCGCATGGGGCAGGTGAGCTCCTGGTGCGCGAATTTCTCGCCGCGCGGGCAGCTGTTTCCGGTCACGGAGCGCACCTCTACCACGGCGCCGTCTGCTCTGCGCTTGACCTCCACGGTCAGAAGGCACTCGGATGGGCAGGTCGTGCAGTTGAACTGCAGCGTTTCGATCACGTTATCGCTCATAGTCTATGCCTCCTCGACGGGATCGACGGACAGGACAATTTCGCTAGCACCTAGGTCGAGTGCGCGCTGAATCACCTTTGCTGGCAGTGGGAAGCTTTCCATAACGCTCGGCTTAAACGCGCGGACCTTGCCGGCGAACAGTTCCTCGTCGTCAGCTAAGATCCTCACGCGGGCGGTATCGACTGGCCGGCGCACGCGGAAGTTCAGCTTGGTGAGCGCCACGGTTGTAATGCGTCCCGGTAGCGCGTAGCCCGCAATGCCGGCAGGGGAGACGGTGAGCTCGCAGTTCGGAACGGCGCCCGCACCGGTCCCCAGCGCGTACGCCGCCGCAGCTGCGCCAGCCCTCTCGGACTCGGTCGTCACGTTGTCGGCCAGATCGTGCACGTGCAGCACGTTGCCGCAGGCAAAGATGCCCGGCACGCCCGTCTGCAGACTCTGGTCCACCACGGTACCGCGCGTGCGCGGGTCCAGCTCCACGCC
Organism: uncultured Collinsella sp.; assembly: GCA_958346935.1. GTDB lineage: Bacteria > Actinomycetota > Coriobacteriia > Coriobacteriales > Coriobacteriaceae > Collinsella. The sequence continues at coordinate 4,902 of CATVTM010000052.1, read as the reverse complement.
CGCGGCCACCGATAGCTCGTTCTCGGGAATCAATCCCACCGAGAGCAGCAGCGTGTCGCACGGAACGATGCGCTCAGTCCCCGGAATGGGCGCCTGGTGCTCGTCGACTTGGCTTACCTCGACGGCCTCCACGCGGTCGTGCCCGATCACGCGCGTGACGGTGGTCGACAGATGCAGCGGAATGCCAAAATCGTCCAGGCAGTTCTTCACGTTGCGACGCAGGCCGTTGGCGTACGGCATGAGCTCGTACACGCCCTCGACCGAAATCCCCTCGAGCGTGCAGCGGCGTGCCATGATCAGCCCGATGTCACCCGAGCCCAAAATGACGGCGCGCGAGCCGGGTTTGAGGTTTTCGATATTGATGTATCGCTGCGCCAAGCCTGCCGTAAACACGCCGGCGGGCCGGCTGCCGGGAATCTTGATCTCGCTGCGGGTGCGCTCACGGCAACCCATGGCAAGGACGACCGCGCGCCCGGTGAGTTGCAACATGCCGGCAGAGCTCATGAGCGTGACGGTATGGACCGCGGTGTCTTCCGCAGCCTCGCCTGAATCAATCCCAAGCACCATGCTGTTTAGGAACAGCACGATGCCGGTTGCGTGCACCTGGTCGATAAAGCGCTGCGCGTACTCGGGACCGGTAAGTTCCTGCTTAAAGTGCGAAAGGCCAAATCCGGGATGGATGCACTGGCGGAGGATGCCGCCCAGATGCTGCTCGCGCTCCACGATGGCCACATGCGCGCCGGCCTTTTGCGCGGCAAGTGCGGCCGCCATGCCGGCGGGGCCTCCTCCGATGACGACCACGTCGAAGGCCTGCGTTTGCACGGGCGCTGCAGCTCCGACCTCTGCGGTTCCGGCCTCCGCGCGTCCGTCGCGCACATCGATCGTCGCCATCCTAGCGCACCCCCTTCAAAGGCCCCTCGACCAGCCAAGATCCGGCATCCTCCAACAGCACTTCGCTGGGGTCGCAGCCCAGCTCGCGCGCCAGGATCGCCACCACGCGGCTCTGGCAAAAACCGCTTTGGCATCGACCCATGCCGGCGCGGCAGCGGCGCTTGACGCCCTCGACCGAAACCGCGCCCGGGCGGCGTCGGATCGCGGCCACGATCTCGGCCTCGGGCACCGTCTCGCAGCGGCAGACTATCTGCCCCCACGCGGGGTCGGACTCAATGAGTTCTTCCTTGCGCGCAAGCGGCGCGCGGTCAAAGTCGTCCGGCGCGCGGCGAATTGGGTCCCAGTCGTCCCGTTCGCGCAGGTCCACGCCGGCATCGCGCAGGACCTGTTCCATTCGCTCGGCAATAGCCGGCGCGCTTGCCACACCCGGTGACTGAATGCCCGCCGCCTGGAATAGCCCCGGCATCACGGCCGACTGCCCAATAAAGAAGTCGTTCGTTCCCTGAATGACCGGACGCCCGCCGGCAAACGCGCGCACCACGCGGCGCGTGTCCAGGTCGGGCACCAGCTTGCGCGCGCCGGTCAGCAGCGCGTCCACATCGCTTGCATAGGTCTGCGTGTCGCCCGGCTCGCGCACGGCAGCCGTGGCGGTAATCACGGTGTTGCCGTGCACGGTGCCCGTGACAATAACGCCCTTGGACACCGGCGTCGGAACGGGGTAGAGCGGCATGAGCGCGCTCGACTCCTTGTCCAGCACCACGATGTTTCCCTGGCGCCAGACCATCTGGAACTCCTCGGCGCCCGCCATATGCGAGATGTCGGCGGCGCCGTTGCCCGCGGCGTTGATCAGGTGGCGGCAGCGCACGTTGCCAGCGGGGGTCGCCAGCGTAAAGCGCGCGTCGTCGCCTGAGTCCGCGACTTCAATCGCTTCCACCGGCGCGGACCGCATAAACGTCACCCCGTTGGCCACGGCGTTCTCCAGCGCGGCGATGGCAACCTCAAACGGGTCGACAAACCCAGTCGAGGGGCACCACAACGCGCACGTTGCAGAGGCACTGGCGCGCGGCTCAAGTTCGTGGATGCGGTCGGGTTCGACAATCGAAAGCTCGGGCACGCCGTTCGCCAGGCCATTCTGGCGCAGCTGCTCCAGTTGCGCGCGGTCCTCGTCGTTAAAGCCCAACACCATCGACCCGGTGCGGCGGAACAGAAAGCCCAGCTCCTGCGCCCACGTACCGTACAACTCGCAGCCACGGGCGTTGACCTGCGCCTTAACCGTGCCCGGTGCCGGATCGTAGCCGGCGTGCACCAGGCCGCCGTTGGCCTTGGACGCGCCCAGCGCAATATCGTTAGCCGCCTCGACCACGCAAATGGACAGGTCAAATCGCGCGAGCTGCCGCGCGATGGCGCACCCTGTAATGCCCGCGCCCACAATTGCGATATCAAACGTTTCTGCCACGGTGCCTCCAAGACAAGTTGACAGGATGTCAATAGGACTATCCTACGGTCTGCGCATCCCCAGCGCGGCGTCAATGCGGCGAACAGCCCCGCAACACCCGCCAACGGCAGACGAGGGGAGACCCGGCAACGACGACAACCTCGTCTGCCGACAACTACGGCAACCGTTCGTCTCGATCTGTAACAGCTAGCTGATGATTTGGGTTCTAGATGTTACAGAACGAGACAAACCTTCAGGCGGATTTTGAATGTCTCGATCTGTAACAGTAAGAGGGGATATTTGGTCCCAGTTGTTACAGATTGAGACATTTGCCATGCGGGTCATCCGTTTGTCTCGATCTGTAACACATAGACCCGGATTCCGCTCCCACCTGTTACAGATTGAGATGTTTGTGTCCGCGCCAGCCCTGCGCCCAGCCGTAGTCCCATATAAACAAACCCCGTGGTAAACTTGACCGGACTGTTAATATTCCGAAAGGTACCCCTAATGTCCAAGTACATCTCCGAGCTCATGTCGCCGCAGCTTATGGGCGTCATCTATGCCTTCGTTGGCTTTATCATCGCCCTGTATGTGCTGTCGGTCGTCTATGTGTTCATCGACGCTCGCCGCCGCGGCGCCAGCGCCTACGTGGCATGGGGCATCATCGCCCTCATCCCGTTTGTGGGCCTCATCGCCTACCTGGTCCTGCGCCCGCACTCCTACGCGTCCGACCGCGAGGAGCAGGAGCTGGACATGGCCCTGCGCGAGCGCCAGCTTGCCCAGTACGGAACCTGCCCGCAGTGCGGCGCGCCCATCGAGAAGGACTTTGTGGTCTGCCCGGTGTGCGATACTCAGGTTCGCAACGTCTGCCCCAGCTGTCATCGCCCGCTCGATGCGCACTGGAAGGTTTGCCCCTACTGCCGAACTCGCATCCAGTAACGCATCCATCGCCGGGCCGGCCGCAAGCCCCGGGCGCCACGCATCTCGCGCGCCCCGCATCCCGCCCACACGATGAAGCATGCGTAGAAAATCGCCCGCCGTGCCATTAAGGTGCGGCGGGCGCTTGTATACCAAGGCAACCTGCCTATAATGATGCAAGTCAAAAACGCCGAGCGCATCGCACGCACTTGCATCAGGCATCCGAGAGGAGAAAACATACCCATGAAGGCACTCTACAATGACGGTTCGGTGGCCGAGCTCCCGCAGGACGAGGTCACGCACGTCATCCGCCACTCTGCCGCGCACATCATGGCGCAGGCCATCAAGCGCCTCTATCCCGAGGCCGACTTTGCCTACGGCCCCGCGACCGACAACGGCTTTTACTACGACGTCGACCTGCCCGAGGGCGTTAAGATCAGCGAGGACGACTTCCCCGCGATCGAGGCCGAGATGAAGAAGATCGTCAAGGAGAACCTCAAGTTCTCCGTGTACGAGAAGCCCCGCGCCGAGGCCATCGCTCTTATGGAGGAGCGCGGCGAGAAGTACAAGGTCGAGCACATCGGCGACCTGGACGACGACGCCCGCATCACCTTCTACCAGCAGGGCGACTACATCGACATGTGTGTCGGCCCCCACATCTGCTACACCAAGGCCCTGAAGGCCTTTAAGCTCACCGGCGTCTCGGGCGCTTACTGGAAGGGCGACAAGGACAACAAGATGCTCACCCGCATCAACGGCGTCGCCTTTGCCACCAAGGAAGAGCTCGACGAGCACATGCACATGCTGGAGGAGGCCAAGAAGCGCGACCACCGCAAGATTGGCCGCGAGATGGACCTCTTTATGATGCGCGACGAGGCCCCCGGCTTCCCGTTCTTCCTGCCCAACGGCATGATCCTTAAGAATACGCTGCTGGACTACTGGCGCGAGATTCACCACAAGGCCGGCTACGTGGAGATCTCCACGCCGCTCATCATGAACAAGCAGCTGTGGAAGACCTCGGGCCACTGGGACCACTACAAGGACAACATGTACTCCACCGTCATCGACGACGAAGAGTACTGCATTAAGCCCATGAACTGCCCGGGCGGCGTGCTGGTGTATGCCTCCAAGCCGCACTCCTACCGCGAGCTGCCCATTCGCGCCGGCGAGATTGGCCTGGTGCACCGCCACGAGCTGCGCGGCGCCCTGCACGGCCTGTTCCGCGTGCGCTGCTTTAACCAGGACGACGCCCACCTGTTTGTGCGTCCCGACCAGCTGACCGACGAGATCGTGGGTGTGGTCAACCTCATCGACTCCGTGTACCAGAAGTTTGGCTTTAAGTATCACGTTGAGCTTTCCACCCGCCCCGAGGACTCCATGGGTTCGGACGAGGACTGGGCTCGTGCCGAGGAGGGCCTGCGCACCGCTCTGGAGAAGCTGGGCATGGACTACGAGGTCAACGAGGGCGACGGCGCCTTCTACGGCCCCAAGATCGACTTCCACCTGGAGGACTCGCTCGGCCGCACCTGGCAGTGCGGTACCGTGCAGCTCGACTTCCAGATGCCGCTCAACTTTGATCTGGAGTACGTGGACGCCGACGGCACCAAGAAGCGCCCCATCATGCTGCATCGCGTGTGCTTTGGCTCCATCGAGCGCTT